>NZ_JBUZPJ010000002.1:0-449185 GCF_055406205.1 Pseudomonas sp. E315
CGTCCGAATATGGCCCTCGGCGGCATCACCCCTAAACAGAAATTGGCCCTGGTGGCCTGACCTCTATTTCTGACGTGTATTAGAAATGGGGGGATTACCAAAGCAAAAAATCGGTTGGTAGTTATCTCAGGTTAACAGGCACCCAGATTGTGCCGGGGCCCCTGACGAATCTCCCTCGACACGGGACGAGTAACCCGCAGGAAATCGTTAGTGGCTGGGTTCCAAGGTTTGTTGACCACACTTGACCGGTTGACCCAGTTGACTCACCTAGGTGTTCACTATCAGCAACACATCCAGTGCCCTGCTGCGGGCCAAGACCCACCCCTCCTATTTTCTTCAATACCTTTCAATTTCAACGATTGAAACTTCAATAAGCTGGGTGCCCTGCTGCTAAAAAAATCCCGCGGGTTTCCTGCCCCGTGTAACTACAAAGCTCACAGGGTCCCCGGCACCTTATTAGGACTCAAGATCGGATGACCTCGGAAATCAAAACCCGGTAGGGCCCGCTCTAAATAGCCAACGGTGAGCGATTCTAAAATGGCTTTGGCATTAGGCAGCAGTGCATGTACCTCCCCCAGCGTGGGTGCTCTGTCCAACCGCTTGTCCTTCACCAGCTTAGCCAGCTCATGACGAAGACGATTAGCTGCCTGTTTTGGACCAATCCTCGCATAGACCGAATCTCTCACCAGAAATGTCGGGAACGCATCTTGGTAGACTTCAATCAACGCAGTCCAACGTGGGTCATGAAACTCTTTACCTACTAGTTCTTTCACTATTACAAACGCCTGCTTGTGCTTCTCTTGTGAAGCTTCCCAAGCGGCGGAGCTATCGGCCATGTACTGCGCATTCTGTTCGTCTTCAAGCTGACGACTACGGTTAATGCTGGCGAGGACCTCTTGTGCCTGGGTGATCAGTAAGGAGTCATTCGTAATGATTCCGACGTCCAAAGCAAGAAGAGCGGCGCCATGGGCGATGTCTTCGCTTTCGTAATCATCCTTGTCGTGCCGTTCGAAAGCGGCGAATCTAATTTGCAAAGCTTGGCTTACTGCCTGGTTGGAATGCATTGCTGAACACTCTTATCTTGATAATTGACAAGCGCCACACGGGCAGTGACCGGTTATAGCAGAACCGATCACCGGCGCAGCCACATTCGCTCATCCCTAAAAGCACGAGAGGGCCGCCATGCAGAAAAAACTCGACAGCTACAAAGGCCCGCTTTCCATTTCTCAAATAGCAAATGGAATGAACGCAGCATTACAAAACGCGGCACGGCTTACCAAGGATGCCAGACTGCTTCTTGATTCTGATCGGCTTCCGTCAGCTGTATCGCTAGCAATCCTATCCATTGAAGAAGCCGGAAAGATTTCAATTCTTCGCGGATTGGCCTTTGCCAAAAACGAGCAAGATCTGAAAGCGGAGTGGAGGAGATATCGGTCTCATACCAGCAAAAATCTAAAGTGGATTCTTCCACAACTGGTGGCAGCTGGAGCTCGATCTCTCGATAACATGCGCCCACTGTTTGGCGAGGAATCAGATCATCCACAGCTTCTGGATCAACTGAAACAAGTCGGTTTCTACACTGACTGTTTGGGGAGCAAAGCTCATTGGTCAATCCCGGATGAGGTCATCGACCTCGATCTGACAAAAATGCTCGTCAACACAGCAGAGACCTTAAGCTCCGGCGCTTTGACGACTGAGCGAGAGATCGCATTGTGGGTTGAGCATCTTGGGCCTGCTTGGAAGCAGAATGACCGACACATGAAGCAGGCTTTGGTCGATTGGTATGGAGCTATGCAAGCGGCAGGCTTGAAAGATGCCGGACCAAACAAAATGGAGCAGTTCGCTCTCGGTGGCATGGACAATTGACCTGTTCTCACGCCCAGCTCAGCCTTTTGTGTAGTACAGCACTTACGACTATGTATCCCTACCTGTATCCCTAACCGACAAATATCGCTACAGACCACGTTCTATATAGAACACACGAGTCTCCCTCGGGCACCATCTTAAAAAAAGACCTTGAAATTCAAGGTCTTTTTTTTCGCCTGTAGAAAAGTGAGTATTGTCGCCCAGCGGCACAACACAGGAACCTGCACCTTGGAAACGTCACTG
Source organism: Pseudomonas sp. E315 (assembly GCF_055406205.1). Taxonomy (NCBI): domain Bacteria; kingdom Pseudomonadati; phylum Pseudomonadota; class Gammaproteobacteria; order Pseudomonadales; family Pseudomonadaceae; genus Pseudomonas; species Pseudomonas sp. E315. The sequence goes on from NZ_JBUZPJ010000002.1 coordinate 2,110, forward strand.
GAGACTGTTGCCCTTTTCTCTTTGAAGTTGGCCTATGAGACAGAAGGTCAAAGCCCGATTCTGCGCGATGACTTAGTCATGGGTGACTATCAGAAAGACGTTTTTGCGTTGTTAGTACGTAATAGCGACGTCGAAGCCATTCAGCAAAAAGTCGCTGAGTGCATGAAGTTGGCCATGAACGCTTTAGGCGGCGAGGGCACGGTCATGGGGCGCGAGCTGCAAAAGCTGTCTACTGACGTCGACAACGCGCAAACCATTGCGCAGATGGCCGCCCCACTGGCTCTGCTCAAGGATTACTTGAAAGCCATTCAGTGATCATTGCGCCTGGAATGTTTCAAGGTAGGCCAGTAAGTTCTCGATTTTTTCCGGGTCGCTAATACCCCAAAAAATCATTCGTGTGCCGCTCACGACTTTCTTCGGCGCCTCGATGTAGGCGGCCAGCTTTTCCCGCGTCCAGACCACGCCTGAGTTTTTCATGGCGTCCGAGTATTGGTAGTCCTCAGTGGCGCCAGCAGGCCGCCCAATCACGCCCGTGAGCTGAGGGCCAAAACCACCCCGCGCATCCGGCCCAATGCTATGGCACCCGCCACAAGTTTTGCTGAATAACTTCGCGCCCGCCTCAGCATCACCCACCCCCGCAGCCGAGACGCTAAAGAGAGTGGCCGTGAGGGCCAGTGCGCTGGCCATTAAGGCGATGTGCTTCATTAGGGGGCGACTCCACTTCACGTTTTACATTCAGGTTCCGGCGGGGATTATGCCTGCTGGCCTGCACGCCTCCAAACACATGAAGTGACTTCTGCTTCTTACTCACCAGCGGCTAAGCAACGTGCTTGATGACCTGCTCGGTGAGCAATACTGCCGCGATGATGACCATCGCAACCCCCGACACGCGGCTGACATTTTTTGCGGCACTTGGCCGAGTTTGTAAAACCGCTTTGGCACCAAAGCCCACTAACAGATAGATCACGCCACAACTGAACGCATGCAGCGCGCCTAACGCGAAAATTTGCGTCGGGATAGACCACGTCGACAACGGGTCAGTAAATTGCGGCAACAGGGCCAAAAACAACAACAAGACTTTGGGGTTTAACCCACTGACACACAGCCCTTTCCAGGCACAGCGCGACCAGGAATCCGATGCCTGACCTACCCCCGACTCCGGCACGGGTGGATGCCTGAACATGCCGACGCCCAACCACAACAGGTACAAAGCCCCCGCCAAAGTGAGCACCGTCAAAATCATTGGATTGCGGCTCACCAGCCCTCCCACACCGGCCGCCACGATAACTGTGGCCAGCAAATGCCCCGAGAGCAAACCCGCCACGGCAGGCGTAACCAGACGCCCGCGCATCCCGGCAGAAATCGCATAGGCCCAGTCTGCGCCGGGCGTGATGATGAACAAAAACGACACCACCCAAAAGGCGGCCAAGACACTGAGAGTCATCGGATCTTTACCTTCTACGCTGCAAAAACGACGATTTTTTAAACAAACGAGCGGCGCGCGCCATGCCAGTAACAGCAAAGGCGGACAAGAGAAGAATAAGGAAATACTGCTAGGATTATCTTTCGTTTATCCCAATCAGCGTCCTACATAGAAGAAGGCTCTTCCAAATGGATCGAATAGACCGAAAGATTCTTGCTGAGCTGCACACGGACGGCAGACTCTCGCTCACCGAACTCGCAGATCGCGTAGGGCTGAGCCTTTCACCTTGCCATCGCCGCGTGCGGGCGCTCGAAGAGGCGGGTGTGATTCTGGGCTATCGAGCCGTATTGGCACCCAGTGAGTTAGGCCTGAATTTCTCGGCCATCGTTTTCGTGACGCTGCGCGAAGTGACTCGCCAAGCCATCGCAGACTTTGAAGCGGCGCTGCCTAATATTGCGCAGATCGTGAATGCACAACGGTTGTTCGGCGACCCGGATTACCTGCTGCATGTGATCACCAAAGACCTTCCCGCATTTCAACAACTCTACGATGAGCATCTAACCTCGCTACCCAGCGTGCAACGTCTGGTCTCAACCTTGGTGATGAAGCAAGTCATCCACGACCGCGTGCTCCCGCTCTAGCCGCACGAGGCAGCCTCTCCGCATGCTAATGCGCTTGATTAAGATAAACTGCGCCCCTCTCAACAATCGGCCAAGGCACGGCCCCTGCCAACGCTCATACAAGGACCGTAATGTTTAAGCTCCTCGCTCCCCTTATGCTCGCATCGCTCATGCTTGCGGGCTGCCAGTCAACCTCCCATGAACCCACACTCACGGCACAGCAAAAACAGGATCGCAAAAAAGCTCGCTCCCTGTTTGAAGCCAGACTTTCGTATGCGCTCAAACAAGCCGCTGATCCTGCCAACACGCAAGGGTTGAGTGGGGGATTCAACTTGTTGCTCACCGTTAACGACAAAAATGAAGTCATCGGCTGCGACACTCAGCCCACCAAATGGGTAGCACCGCAACATTTTCCTTACAACCCGCGCTTGGCCAAACAGCTGATGCCCATCTGCTGGACCACAGTACTCCCGGAAATACCCGCGTTCTTTTTCGACAAAAACAACCCAACACAGCAGGTCGTGGCACCGGTGCTGGTACACCCCTTGTTCGGCATGACTGCACAGAACACTGCTTTGCGTGCGGCCAAGCTTGAGGTGCAAGCCCAAAACGACTTTATGTTCAAACACCTGCTGGCCAATCAGCCCGTCGACAGCATCGGCATTGCCACGTTGCTTTTGATGACAGACAGCACAGGCCGCGTGCAGGAATGTGCCGCCAACCTGAGCCCTCACCCCTGGCGCCCAGAAGCGTTCAAGCAAAACGCGCCTTGGCTCGGTGACCTGATCAAGCAATGCAAACAACTGAATCTCAATGCTATGCCGGGCTTCTCGGCCAACCCCCAAGGCCTGACCAGCGTGGTCAAACAGGTGGAATACACCCCTTGGAAGGCCGGACTGAAAACCACGCCCGTTAAGTGCGACCCCGCTCAATCGCAAAGTTGCTCCAGGACTGACTGACAGGCATTAGCTCAAGGCTATTGATGTTGATGTGTGCCGGTTGGTTGAGCAGCCAGAAGATCGTTTCGGCAATATCTGCTGGCTGAATGGCTTGGGCACCCGCGTATAAAGCGTCGTATTTGCTCTGATCTCCGGCAAATCGCACCTGAGAAAATTCGCTCTCGCACAACCCTGGCTCAAGATTGGTCACGCGAACGCCAGTGCCTTGCAAGTCGCAACGCAGGTTCAGTGAAAACTGGCGCACAAAGGCTTTGCTCGCGCCATACACGTGGCTGCCGGGATACGGCCAATTGCCCGCAATCGACCCCAAGTTGACGATGCCCGCCCCTGCGCCGTGGGCAATCAAGCGCGGCAATAACAAGCGCGTGCTGTACAGCAAGCCCTTGATGTTGGTGTCGACCATAGTCTCCCAATCATCCAGCGAACACTGCTGCGCGGGCGTGGTGCCCAGTGCTAGCCCAGCGTTGTTGATCAACCCGCGCAAGCGGTTGAAGGTCGACGGTAGTTGTTCGATAGCCTGCTGCATGGCAACACGATCACGCACGTCAACGATCAGTGGTAGCACCTCGGTCTGTGCGCCAAGCTCATCGGCCAACGCTTGCAAACGCTCTGCCCGACGTCCGGTCAGCACCAACGCCCAACCTGCTGCCGCAAATCGTCGGGCACAGGCTTCACCAAAGCCGGATGTGGCGCCAGTGATAAAAACAGTCGCTTTCATACATCGCTCCTTTAACAATTCAGGACCACGCACGCCCCAACAGGCCTGCGCCTGCCAGCACCAGCAATAGCCATTGAGTAAAGCGGGCGGCTTGTTCGGGCTGAATGCGCAAAAACAATTGCTGCCCGATCCACAACCCAAGTAGCAACGCCGGCAGCATCAGCAACGCTTGCCAGCCCGTGTTGGCGGGGATCGCCCAAGCGCTTGCCAGCCCGACCAGCGCCGCAAGATCCACGGCGAAAAAAAACATAATCAGCGTTGCCCGCAACACGTGCGCCCGCAATCCGCAGTGGCTGAGCCAGGCCACCACTAAAGGCCCGCCAATGCTGAACGCGGCAATCAATGCGCCACTGCTGCCCCCCACCAACCATGCACCTGCGCGCCCCTCGCTCATCGGCAAGCGAATGCGTGCCAGGCCAAGAATCGCCAGCACCCCGACTAACAGGTAAACACCCACAGTCAGGCCGCCGCTGTCGATGCCAGTCAACAACCAAATCCCACAGGGCACGCCGCACGCGGCCGCCAGCACCAAGCGTCTGAGCAGCCGGTAATGCGCCGCACGCCAAGCACCGCGCAACAGCATCACGCTGGAGGCAACTTCTAAAATCAGCACCAGCGGCACGGCCTGTTTCAACGAGCCAAGCATCGCTAGCCCGACCACCGCAATCGCCGCAAAACCGAACCCTGTGAGCCCTCGCACCACAGCGGCAAGCAACACACACAGCGCGCTTAATGCCCAACTTGTTTCAAGGTTCATACGCGGCTCCGAAGTGCTCAGTGGCGCCACTTTAGTCAGGCCGGCACCCGCAGGTTTAGATCCAACCAGCGCTTTCGATGGTGCCAGAACTGGCTCTATCGAAAAGCTCATCTGGATCTAAGCCCTCGCCTTTACCGTGGCTAGGCTGCGAGCAACTGGCCGGTCTGGCCCCCTCAGGAGTGACACGCATGGCGACGAATCTGAATCACCAATGGATGCCTTTCACCGATAACCGCGAGTTCCAGCGTGCGCCGCAGTTGTTTGTCCGCGCCGAGGGCGTGCGCTACTGGAATGCTGAAGGACGCACGTTGCTTGATGGCAGCAGCGGTTTGTTTTGCTGCGCGGCAGGCCACGGCCGCACCGAGATTGCAGAAGCGGTATGCAAGCAGTTACTGACCCTGGATTTCACCCCTCATTTTCAGCGTGCTAGCCCTCTGTCCTTTGAACTGGCCGAACGCTTGAGCGAATTGTTGCCGACAGGTCTGAACAAGCTGTTTTTTACTAACTCCGGCTCCGAGTCAGTGGACAGCGCAATGAAGATTGCCCTTGCCTATCACCGTGCCCGAGGCGAAGCACAGCGCACGCGCTTTGTGTCTCGCGAATGGGCTTATCACGGGGTAAATTTTGGCGGCGTCGCACTGTCCGGGATGATGCGTAACCGGCAGGCATTCGCAACCGGCGGCTTACCTCACGTCAGCCATATGCGCCATACCTGGCAAGAAGACCAACGCTACCAATTAGGCCAGCCGCAGCAGGGTGAAGACTTGGCCAACGACCTGGAGCGGATCATCGCCATGCACGGTGGTGACAGCATTGCCGCCTGTTTCGTTGAACCCATCGCCGGGTCCATCGGGGTGTATGTGCCGCCTGTGGGCTACCTCAAACGCCTGCGCGACATCTGTGACAAACACGGCATTTTGCTGGTTTTCGATGAAGTTATTACCGGCTTCGGACGCACCGGCCAAGCGTTTGCAGCGCAAAGTTTCGAGGTAAAACCTGACCTCATCACTATGGCTAAAGCGTTAACCAACGGAGCCATTCCGATGGGGGCCGTGGCGGTCGACGAATCGGTTTATGACACTGTGGTCAATGCCAGCAAAGGCGCAGGCCCGGAGCTGTTTCATGGCTACACCTATTCTGGGCACCCAGTGGCCTGTGCGGCGGCATTGGCGTCGCTGGACATTTACCAAGACGAGGATTTGTTCAACAAAGGTGCACAGATGGCGCCTTATTTTCTGGAGTCCTTGAGCGCGCTGAAAGGCTTACCGCAAGTCAGCGACTTACGAGGTTACGGGCTGCTCAGCGGGATACAACTGACACCCGATCAAGCGCCGGGTGCTAAAGGCGCACGGGTTCAGCGAGCGCTGTACGAGGCTGGGCTACACGTAAAAACCACCGGTGATGCGATCATCTTCGCCCCCGCCCTGGTCACAGCCCGAGCCGATCTGGATTCGATGTTTGCAGTGCTCAAAGACACCCTTGGGCGTGAGGCTTTATAAACCGTCGAGCATTGCCCTCAAGCGCTTGAAGGCAGCGGCCACTTGATTGCCAAACAATCAAATGGCCGCGGCCCTTGGCTGCTCTTGCGGGTGTTGCGCAAGCTGCATCTGTCGCCAAGCCGCACCCAATGCTGCGATCCCCGGCTCGATCAGTTCCTCGGCAATCGCCCCGAACCCCAGCCGAAAACAGTTCAAGGGCCGCTTTTCACTCAAGTAGTGAATATCGCCCGGTTCTATCAGCACCCCATGTTTGGCGACCAGGCGCTGCAAAATCCACGCATCCACACCAACAGGGCAATTGACCCACAACGAAGACCCTCCCGCCATGCCACTGGCATGAAACTCGGGCAGGTGCTCAGCCATAGCACGGCTCATCACTCGCCATTTACGCGCCAGTCGGTCACGTAAACGTCGCGCATGAGCGTCGTAATACCCCATCGATAAAAACAGCGCCAAGGTTCGTTGGTTGTTCGATGGAGGGTGCCGATAAATGTAACGCCGCAACGCCCGCAACTCATGAATCAACTCCGCATCGGCCGCAATAAACCCCAGTCGCACACCCGGCAGCAGGCTTTTGGTCAGACTGCCCAGATAGATCACCCGCCCACTGTCATCAAAACTTTTGAGCGCCGGATGGTTGCTGCCCAAGAAGTTTTGCTCGTTTTCATAGTCGTCCTCGATGACTAATAAATCGCGTTCACGGGCGCTGGCCATCAGCTCCAGACGCCGATACAGCGGCATGGTCACGCCTGTGGGCGATTGATGGCTGGGGGTACAAAACACCATTTCGCAACCATCGAGCTGCTCATTGACCACTAACCCCTGACGGTCTATGCGCAGTGGTTTGAGTTCACAACCACTCAAACCAAAGATGTTGCGCGCATCCACATAACCAGGCTCTTCCAGGCCCATCACCAACCCCGGCCGCGCAAGCAATTGCGCCAGCATATACAGCGAGTTTTGGGTGCCGATGGTCACCAGAACTTCTTGGGGCGATACGCTGATGCCACGCTTGGGCAGCACGCGCGTGATGATTTGCTCAATCAACAACGGGTCATCGAGCATGACCTGATCATCGACCCAACTGCGCATATGCGCGCCAGTGCTGGCGATGCGCGAGCAGTCACGCCAGCGTGCCGCGGTTTGCTCGTCAGCCTCAACCTGCCCATAGATGAACGGGTAACGATATTCACGCCAATTACGCGGTTTGACGATAGCCCGCAACCTAGACGAACTGCTGTGCAGGCGTGCTTCCCAGTTTGGCGCGTGATCGCAGCGTTCAAAGAGTTGAGCCGTGGCCGGTTTAAGGCTGACGTTGAGTTGCTGACGCAGGTATTTCTCGTTGATGAAGTAGCCGCGTCGATCAGATGGGATCAAATAGCCATCCTGCACCAACTGCTCATAGACCAACACCACCGTGTTGCGTGACACCTTAAGCAGCTCACATAACTTGCGCGATGACGGCAATGGCTCGCTGGGCGGCAGTGCGCCGTCCAGAATTGCGCTGAGCAAGCTTTCGCGCAGTTGCTCCTGCAACCCACGCCCCGTTTCGAAGGGACGAAAATAGCGCTCCAACATAGTTCAGCCTCCTGACCCAACGCCCCGTTATGAAGCATCCAATGCGCTGTACCCCTCGGCCCATAAGGCTTGCATCGCCCTCTGGCACCACAAATTGCAGCAACTGGATCTAAAGCAAGCCGCGGGCCACCCCCTAAGATCGGGCTGACTTAAATAACGCCTTCCCTTCTCGGAGCCTCACCATGCTCAAGCCCCTGAATAAATGGATTCGTCGTGCTGTCTTGTTGCCGCTCACCGCTTTGACATTAGGCCTGACGGCCCATGCACAGGCGCAAACCGTCACCATCGGCGTGCAAAGCATGTTTGCCCCCTGGAAAGATGCCATCGCCCAGCAAGCCTTCGAGAAAGCCACCGGCTGGGATATTAAGTGGCGTAATTTCGACAGCGGCGGCGACGTGATGATGGCTATGGCTTCGGGAGACGTGCAGATCGGCGTGGCTGGCAGCAGCCCGATTGCAGCGGCCGTCAGTCGCGGAGTAGACGCGCAATTGTTCTGGATTCTCGACAACATCGCCGACGCCGAAGCGCTGGTGGTGCGTAACGGTAGCGGTATCGTTGCCCCACAGGATCTGGCGGGCAAAACCCTGGCTGTGCCGTTTGTTTCAACCACTCACTTTCACGCGCTGTTTGCACTGGAGCAATTCGGTCTGACGGGCAAGGTCAAGGTTATCAATCTGCAACCCTCGGACATTCCGGCGGCGTGGGAGCGCGGCGATATCGATGCGGCGTTTATCTGGGACCCGGCGCTGGGTCGCCTAAAACAAAGTGGCCATGTGCTGCTGACGTCCGGCCAATTGACCCGCTGGGGCAAGGCCACTTTTGACGGGCTGGTCGTGGATAAAACATTCGCCACCCAGAACGGCCCGGGCATGCAGGCTTTCACGCAAGTGCTGCAAGACAGCACCGCCAACTACGTGAATGCGCCCAACACCTGGACTGCCGATTCACAGTCAGTGATCAACGTATCCAAACAGTCGGGCGCAAAACCCGAAGAAGTGCCACCGGTATTGGCGCTGTACCAGTTCCCGCTTGCCCGCGAACAAGCCAGCGCAAGCTGGATGGGAGGTGGTGCGGCCAAAGCCCTGAGCGCCACGGCCGAGTTTTTGAAAGCACAAAAGAAAATCCCGGCGCTGCTGCCTGACTACAACGTGGCGATCAACCCGACGTTTGTGCAAAACACACAATAAGCCTCAACGCACTCTGCGATCACTACCCGAGGCTGCGCGCAATACATCGCAGCCGTCGCGGCTGCCACGCAGGCCAACTCTAATGCGAGGAATTAACCATGAGCCTCAGCCTTAAAATCCACGATGTTTCGGTGCTCTATCCAGGGCAGCAAAAAGGCCAGCCGGTAAGGGCCTTGTCCGGGGTCAATTTAGACATCGCCGCCGGGGACTTTGTGGTCGCTCTCGGTGCTTCAGGATGCGGTAAAACCACGCTGCTCAACTTAATGGCCGGGTTTATCCAGCCCAGCAGCGGGGTCATTACGCTGGGGGATTATCACGGCCAAGTGCCTGCTCATATCGACGGTGCCGAACTGCGCGATCAAGTCACGGGCCCAGGTGCAGAACGGGGCGTGGTGTTCCAAAAACACGCACTGCTGCCGTGGCTGAATGTCATCGACAACGTCGCTTTCGGCCTTAAATTGCGCGGTATCCCCAAACCTGAACGTTACGAGCGGGCCATGCACTTTTTGCAATTGACCGGGCTTGCCGAGTTCCGCAACCACGCCACGTATCAACTATCTGGCGGCATGCAACAAAGGGTCGGCATCGCCCGCGCCCTGACCAACGACCCCAAAATGTTACTGCTGGACGAGCCTCTCGGCGCGCTAGACGCCTTGACCCGCGAACGCTTGCAAGAGCTGATTCTGGAGATCTGGCAGCGCACGCAAAAGATGATGTTTTTTATAACTCATGACGTCGAAGAGGCGCTGTTCATGGCCACGCGCGTGATCATCATGTCGCCACGACCGGGGCGTATCACCCACGAGTTTGAGGTGGATTTCGGCCAGCGATTTCTCGCTTGCCGGGATGCACGCTCGGTCAAATCCAGCCCCGAATTTATTGCCCTGCGCGAGCAGATCCTGAGCATCATCCACGGTGATGAGGAGGCGGCGTAATGAGCCTTTTAGACGAAAAACAGCGCCATGCCGTGCTGCGAACGCTGAGCGAGCTACGCCGTGCCGCGCCCGCTAAACCCGGCGAGCAATACGGCGCCCCCGGCAATGGTTCAAGCCTGCTGCTCAGCTTTGGCACCGTGTGCGTGGTGTTTGCTCTGTGGTTCATGGCCACCAATCACGGCTGGATCAAACCGTTGTTTCTACCCTCTCCTCAAGCCGTGTGGGCGCAGATCATTGAAGTCAGCCGCGAAGGCTTTGCCGACGCCAGCCTGCTGACGCACATTGGCTGGAGCGCCTTAAGGGTGTTTGGTGCCTTTGCACTGGCGGTATTAACGGCGATTCCGGTGGGCATTTTGATGGGCGTCAATCGGGTGGCCCGGGGCGTGTTCGACCCACTGGTTGAGTTTTATCGCCCGTTGCCGCCGCTGGCATATCTGCCATTGGTCGTTATCTGGATGGGCATTGGCGAAAGCTCGAAAGTTTTGCTGATCTACCTCGCCATGTTCGCCCCGTTAGCACTGAGCGCACGGGCCGGGGTCAAGTCGGTGGCGATTGAACAAATCCACGCGGCCTATTCGATGGGCGCCAGCCGGGGCCAAGTGCTCAGGTACGTGATCATGCCGGCCGCCTTGCCCGAGATACTCACCGGAATGCGTATCGCCATCGGCTTTGGCTGGACCACCTTGGTGGCCGCTGAAATGGTGGCAGCCACTGCCGGGCTGGGCTTTATGGTGCTGACCGCCTCCAAGTTCATGGCCACCGATGTGGTGATCATGGGCATCTTGGTCATCGGTGTGCTGGCGTTACTGTTCGACTTGGGCATGCGCTGGTTGGAGCGCTCGTTGGTGCCGTGGAAAGGTCGGGGTTAGTGGGGCCGACATCTTCGCTGGCCAGTTGGCTCCCGCACACGGCGGGAACCGCCTGGCCCTTTATCGCACCAGGCCACGCAACAAAGTTTCTGTTTGTTCGCGCACGATTTTGATCAAGGTCGCATAACGCTCCGGGGTCAAGCTGTCCCAGCCCAGCGCCACGAGTGAGCTGGTGCGAGTCAGATGGAACGGCAGCAACTGCCCGGTCAGCGTCATGGAGCGCAGGATACATTCTTCATCGCTCACCCCCGGCCCTATCAGCCGCGAGATGATTCCGCTGGTCACGCTAATCAGGCGCTGGCCGATCTGCTGGCTGATTAACTCTTCGCCTGCGCTCGGCCCTAATCCCGCCTGCTCCCGTGCGTAAAACTTTCGCCAGCCATTGGTGCGGTTCGACACCAGCATGAATTCAGCGATTTTGCTCTGGATCGCACAGAAGGTTTCGATCAACTGCTCGGGGTCAGGCCGGCCACCCAACTGCGCCTGTGCCGCCTCAATGGTTGACGCCAAATAGCTCCAAATACGTTCCACCATGTACTCGGTGCAGGCGCGATACACCCCTTCCTTATTGTTGAAATAGTAATTGAGCGCAGGTGCATTGACCCCCGCCAACTCGGCAATGTCACGGGTCGAGGCGCCTTCATAGCCACGCTCGCCAAACAGGGTCAGCGCTGCTTCCACAATACGTGCGCTGGTTTCATCCCCACAGTTATAGCCGCCTTCGCTAGCGGGACGCCGCCGGTGAGTGCTGGTCATGGGTGCCTCCTTGATCGATGAAGACGCGAGTGTGCCTGAATTTATATCAGTTGACATAATTTTAACGATCGTAATAAATGTTACAACCGCTAACAATTGAGCACATCATGACTTCACATCAGCCGCTGGACGAATCGATCAAGGCCCGACACACGCGCCGGTCAGGTAAAACTCTGGTCTTGAGCCTGGCCGGGCTGGCTGCCGTGATTGGCGCAGCGGTATGGGGCGCGCACTGGTGGAGCGTCGGGCGGTTTATCGAAAGCACCAACGATGCCTATCTGCAAGCCGACAGCCTGACTGTTTCGGCCAAAGTGGCAGGCAGTGTGCGGGAGATCTACGTCAGCGATAACCAGACAGTCAGCGTCGGCCAGCCCTTGGTTCGTCTTGATGCCCGCCCGTACCAGGCCGCTCGGGAAAAGGCCGAAGCGGCCATTCGCGCCGCCGAGGCCGATATCGCCCGGGGCGAAGCGGAACTGGCTCAGCACTACGCCTCCATTGCCCAAGTGCACGCGCAACTGGACGGTGAAAGCGCCAACGAGCAGTACGCCGCCGCACAAGTAAAACGCTACACGCCATTGGCCGCGAGCGGGGCCGAAACCCAGGAGCGCATGGCCGAATTGCGCAACGCCTTGCAACAGGCCAGTGCCCGGCGGGCAGCCCAAGCTGGGGCTCTAGACGTTGCCCGGCGCCAGTTGCAGACCCAGCAAGCGGCCATCGAACAGGCCCGAGCACAATTGGCCAGCGCACAGGCCAGTACCCGGCAAACTCGACTCGACGAACAGGACACCGTGGTTTACAGCACTCTGGCCGGGCGGGTGGGCAGCCGCTCAGTACGCTTGGGGCAATACCTGCAACCCGGCACCCGACTGATGAGCATTGTGCCGCTGGACGAGGTGTACCTGAGCGCCAACTTCAAGGAAACCCAGATCGAACGCATGCACCCCGGCCAGTCGGTCGCAGTGCATATTGATGCTTGGCCGGGTGTGATCTTCCACGGCACAGTGCAGAGCTTGTCCCCCGGTACCGGTTCGCAATTCGCCCTGCTGCCCTCGAACAATGCCACCGGCAATTTCACCAAGATCGTGCAGCGGGTGCCCGTGAGGATCAGCCTGCACGACGACCCCGATACCCGTATCGAATTGTTGCCGGGGCTCTCGGCCACGGTCGAGGTCGACACCCGTAGCCACGCGGCCCAGCCTCGTGGCTAGCGCGGCGGCTGCCCCCGCAGCGTTGAACCCGCCACGGGTAAATGCCAGCACCGGCGACTGGATCGTGGTGTTGGCCGGCGCATTGGGGGCGTTAATGGCCACCCTGGATATCTCTATCACCAACTCGGCCCTGCCACAGATCCAGGGCCAAATCGGCGCGTCGGGCACCGAAGGCACGTGGATTTCCACCGGCTACCTGATGGCCGAAATCGTCATGATCCCGCTGACTGCATGGCTGACGCGGGTGTTCGGATTACGCAATTTCCTGATCGGCAACGCGATCCTGTTCAGCCTGTTTTCGATCCTCTGCGGCATCAGCGAAACCTTGCCGCAAATGGTTGTCGGACGCCTTGGCCAAGGCTTTGCTGGCGGTGCCATGATTCCCACCGCTCAAGTGCTGGTCGCCACGCGCCTGCCCCGCCATCAAATGCCGGTGGGCATGACCCTGTTCGGGCTGATCGTACTGCTCGGGCCACTGCTGGGCCCGGTACTGGGCGGCACCCTGACGGAAAACTTCAGCTGGCGCTGGTGCTTTTTCCTGAATATTCCGGTGTGTGCGTTGTTGCTGGTGATGCTCACCGGCCTGAACAGAAGCGCGTGTGACTGGCAGGCGTTTTTCAAGGCTGATTGGCTGGGAATCATCGGCCTCACGGTGGGCCTCAGCGCACTGACCGTGGTGCTGGAAGAGGGCAATCGTGAACGCTGGTTCGAGTCCTCCCACATCATCGCTCTGAGTCTGTTGGCGATGGCAGGCATTGCCTTGCTGCTGGTGGCGCAAAAGCGCTCAAAAGCCCCCATCGTGCGGCTACGCTTGTTGCTCAACCCGCGCTTTGCCAGCGTGATCGCCATTGTGTTTGTGGTCGGCTGCGGGCTGTACTGCGTAGCCTTTGTGCTGCCGCAGTTTCTGAGCAATATCGCCGGTTTTAACGCTCAGCAATCGGGCGCGGTCATGCTGATGTCGGGGTTGCCGGCCTTCTTGATGATGCCAGTCTTGCCACGCCTGATCGGCCGCGTGGACACACGGGTAATGGTCATGATCGGCCTGGGCTGTTTGGCCAGCAGTTGTTTTGTGGCCATGGGCCTGACCGCCGACAGCGTGGGTGACAACTTCACCCACAGCCAGTTGCTGCTGGGGCTGGGTCAGGTGCTGGCAATGATGCCGCTCAACCAAGCATCCATGAGCTGCGTGCCGCCCCATGAAGCCGGCGAGGCGGCTGGCATCTACAACATGGCGCGCAACCTAGGCGGCTCGGTAGGGCTGGCCCTGCTGGGAACCTTTATCGAGCGCCGCTCCAGTTTCCACGACGACACCTTGCGCGATGCCGTGAGCGTGCAATCAATCGAGGCACAGAACCAGCTGGCGGCGTCCACCCAAGGCTTCTTTGCCGAGCACGGCGACTTCGCCCACGCCCAACTTCAGGCCTTGAGCCAACTGGCCGGGCAGATCCAGGTGCAGGCACACGTGCTGACGTACAGCGAAACCTTTTACGTGCTCGGCATCGCGCTGTTGCTGTGCCTGCCCCTCAGTTTATTTCTGAAAAAACCGCCTGCCGGTACGCCCTTGAGCACAGGACACTGACCATGATCGCCTTCAAACCCTTGAGCCTGCTGTGCCTGCTTTTATTGGCAGGTTGTACCTTGGGCCCGGACTACCACAGCGCCCCCGACAGCCACGTACAGGGCAAGGCGTTTACACGCTTGGCTCCCGGCACGCAGGCGCAAGCCCCACAATTGGCGCAGTGGTGGCTGGCGCTCAACGACCCCGCACTTGAGCGCTTGATCGACAGCGCCCTGCGCCACAGCCCTGACTTGCACGCTGCCCGTGCCCGCCTGCGCCAGGCCCGTGCCGGGCTGTCTGAAAAACGTAGCGACCTGATGCCCAAAAGCTCAGCCACCGCTGCGGCGCTGTACTCCGGCTCGGGCGACAACTCTACCGCGGCTACGCACCTGTATCTGGGCGGTTTTGACGCCAGTTGGGAGCTGGATTTGTTCGGCGGCACCCGGCGCGCCATCGAAGCCGCCAGCGCCGAAGCCGAGGCGGTCGGCGCCGATCTGGCTGATGCTCATGTGCAACTGGCCGCCGAGGTGGGGCAGGCCTATATCGGCTTGCGCGATCAGCAACAGCGGCTGCGCATAGCCCGTCAGTCCGAAGCCCTTGAACGCCAGTTGTTGGACTTCACCGAGCAACGTCTGGCCCAAGGCACTGCTTCGCAACTGGACAAGGAGCGCATCGCCACCCAAGTCGAAACCACCCGTGCAGCCTCCATCGCCCTGGAGCTGGAGGTGATCGAGTCCCTTGATGAGCTGGCCCTGCTCAGTGGCCAGCCGCCCGGCGCAGTGGATGCTGCTCTGGGTCAGGCGGCTGACCTGCCCGCCCTACCCGCCACAGTCAACATTGGCGACCCTGCGCTGCTCCTGCAGCAGCGCCCGGACATCCGCGCTGCCGAGCGCCGTCTGGCGTCCAGCACGGCGCAAATTGGTGAGCGCAAGGCAGCGGCCTTTCCCAAGGTCAGCCTCTTTGGCTCCCTGAGTTTCAGCGCCAGTGAACCCGGGCATTTGTTGCGCAAAGACAACCTCAGTGCCCTGGGCGTGCCTTACCTGCAATGGAACTGGCTGGATTTTGGCCGCGTACAGGCCCAAGTCGAGCAGGCCGAGGCTGGACGTGACGAAGCCGGGGCCAATTACCGAGCCAGCGTACTCAATGCCTTGCGCGATGCCGATGTGGCACTGGCTCGCTATGGCAACGAGCGCCAGCGCCGGGCCACTTTGGGGCGGGTCGAAACCAGCGCCGTACGCGCCTCGCAACTGACCGAGCAACGCTACCGTGCTGGCACCAGCAGCGTGCTTGAGTGGCTGGACGCCGAACGCACCCGCTACCACGCAGAACAAGACCGGGTTCACAGTGACGGTCAGTTGATCAAGGACTACATAGCACTGCAAAAGAGTCTTGGGTTAGGGTGGCAACCCCCGACCGCGCTCTAGGATCTTTATGCGCTCCAGCCAGCATGATTTGATGTGGCGCCAGTTGCTGCCCAAGGTGCACAGGCATGATGAACCGCTGCAAGTGCAGCTGTGCACCGCCTTTGTCACGGCCATGCTGGAGGGCCGCTTGCCAGCGGGCACGCGCCTGCCGTCGAGTCGGGATTTGGCGATGCTGGCCGGGGTTTCACGCAACACAGCGGTGCTGGTGTATGAGCGCCTGGTGGCCGAGGGGTATGTCGACTCCCGACCGCGCGACGGCTTCTTTGTGTGCGGCGCCATCCCCCCAACGCAGCAGGCACAACCCTGGCCTGCGCCTGCTGCGCAGCCCCCCGACTGGTCAGCGCGCATGCACAGCGACAAACCACGCCTGGCGTGGGCCGACCGCCCTCCGACCTGGCGCCAGGTACGCTATCCCTTCATCTACGGTCAGTTCGACCCCAAGCAATTTCCGCTGTCGCAATGGCGCCAATGCAGCCGTCAGGCTCTGGAGTGGAAAGCGGTCAATCGCTGGTGGCAAGAGGGAGAGAACGTCGGCGAAAGCCAGCTCATCGACCAGTTGATACGCCGTGTGCTGCCCCGTCGCGGCATCGCGGCCACCCACGATCAGGTGCTGTTGACCTTGGGTCGGCAACAGAGCTTTTACTTGCTGGCGCGGCTGTTTGCGCGCCCAGGGACGGTAATCGGCGTTGAAGAGCCGGGTTTCCGCGACCCGCGCAATGCGTTCGCCCACGATGGCGCACACATGCTATCGCTGGCCATCGACGAACAAGGGCTGATGATCAGCCCCGCCCTCGCCCAGTGCGATTACCTGTACTGCACGCCCGCCTATCAATGCCCCACGGGTGTGACCATGAGCAATGCCCGGCGCCAAGAACTGCTCGAACATGCGCAACAGCACGATCAGGTGATTTTCGAGGACGATGACGACCCCGAAACGGAATATGACGGCCGCGCCCTGCCCGCCCTCAAGGCTATTGATCCGGCAGACCGGGTGATTTACCTCAGCAGCCTGTCCAAACTGCTGTCGCCCGGACTGGGCATCGGCTACATCGTCGCCCCGGCGCCGGTGATCGAGCAGTTACGTCAGTTGCAACGGCTGATGATTCGCCAGATCCCCGGCAACAACCAAATCACCGCCGCGCTGTTTATCCAGCAGGGCCACTACGACCGCTTGCTGCAACAAGCCCGGGAGAAACTCCAGCTGCGGGCCCAGTTATTGACCCGCGCCTTGCGCGAAGCCCTGCCCGACGCGCAGTTCAGCATGCCCGACGGCGGCGCGACCTTATGGCTCACCCTGGCAGGCGAGCATGACCTGCTCAGTTTGTATTACGCGGGAGTGGCCAAAGGCGTGCTGTTTGATCCAGGCAATGCCTTCTGCTTTGAGCCCGACACTCTGGCCCGACCCAGCGTGCGGCTGGGGTTTGGCTCCATCGCCCAAGAACTGATCGCGCCGGGTATTCGCGAGCTTGGACTGGTGATCAATGCTCACGCCAAACGACCCGCAATTGTGCGTTCCTGAGTAATTTGCCCCACAAGCGAGCCCTGATCAGTCACCCACCTGCTGAGGACGCGTGCTTGCCAGCGAAGCAGGCCGCAAGGTGTTTCAAGCACACCGCAGTGATGCCTTCGCCAGCGGGCAGAATCTCACAAGGACTTGGCGTCCAGACCTGGCCCTATCGATAAACCCCGTTGGCCCCATTCGCTGGTCATGAATATGCAGCATAAATGCTGACCACCAAACCTCTTGGCGTCGTCCTGAAAACAACACTTAAAGGATGGGAAGCTCTGACCATGTTCTACCCAAAATATCCGTTAGCTGTCAGCCTCGCCGCCTTGGCGTTTGCTCATCATGCACAAGCCACCGACGCACCCGCCGCTCCCGAATGCGCACAATACGAAAAGTTGCTGACCCGCGCCGAGCTGTCGTTCAAGAACGTGCCCATCTGCGCCCGCATCAACCCCGACCTATGGGGGCTGCGTAATGAATTGGCCGAGTATGGCATCGGCTTTACCGCCACCTCGTACAACGGCTACACCTATGACGTGCTGGGCAATAACGCGAAAAAACAGGTGTATAACGGGCAAAACCCTAGCTACAACACCTCGCTCAATCTGTACCTGACCTACGACCTGACCCGCATCGGCTTTGCCAATGACGCCCAACTGACCCTGGCCGGCAACTGGGTAGACTCGACCTACACCCCCGCCAATCCGCGGGTCAAAACCGTGTCGGTGTTTGCCATCAATCAGTCCTTCTTCAATCACCAGTTGGAGCTCGAATACGGGTTTATCCCCGGTGTACGCCTGTTCTACGGCATGGCACTTGGCGGCAGCGCCTCCACCGCGGCGCTGGGCCCAAGCAGCGTGGTGCCGTTTCAAGTCGGGATGTCGGCCACCGAACCGACGCCCACCGTGAACGTGATCGTGCGCGACCCGTCTTTGCACTTCTACAACAGCACCGCCGTGACCCGCAGTGTCAGCCCCGAAGGCATCCAGAAAGACATCGACCTCAACCCCAGTGGTCTGAGCTTCAAGGTCAAGGATGCACGGGCGATGGTTATCAACGAAGCGGGCTATAAACAAGGCCCGTCGGCGACCACCAACGCCATGTGGTTACGCGCCGGGGCGATGTACAACACCAGCCATTACACCGAGTTCAAAACCGGCGAACAGTCAGATAACAACTACGGCGTGTATCTGGCTGAAACCGTACAGGTCACCAAACCCTACAACGATGCCCGGGGCTGGTATGTGGACAGCAAGATCGATTACTCGCCGGACTCGGTGAACGCCATCAACAAGGCCTTTCAGGTCAGCGCCTTCAACCTGGGGCCGTTTGCCAGCCGCCCCGCCGACATGGCGGCCGTGGGCCTGACCAAAAGTTATTACAGCCGCGACCTGCGTGACGCCACTACCCGCTACGGGCTGGAAGCAGCCCCCTACACCCTGGCCGTAACCACCTCGTACGCCGCGCGGCTGTTCCCCGGGGTGTATTTGATCAGCGGTCTGACCTACACCAAAAACCCGGTGTTTACGCCGATCCACTCCGACGCCTTGTTGTTACAGGAATCGCTGAACTTCCTGTTTTAAGACGCCCTAAACCCCTTCACTTTGCCCTGTTCACGCTCAGGTCGAAGTGCGTTCGCGAGGCCATTTTTCATGAACCACGAATTGAACCACCTGCACCGCAACGATTATCTGGCACTGGACGCCACGGCTATGGCCGCCGCCGTTCACAGTGGCGAGATCAACCCCGGCGCACTGCTCAAGGCCGCACAGGCCCGTTGCGATGAGGTCAACTCGCGCGTCAATGCAGTCAACATGCGTCACGACGATCATGGCGCAAGGGTGCTGGCGGCACGGCGCACCGCAGGCACCGAGCGGCTGGGCGCACTGGCCGGGGTGCCGATGCTGCTCAAGGATTTGAATATCTATCTGGCGGGCACCGTGACCACCAATGGCTCGCGCCTGCTAGCCCAAAGCCCGCCGAGCCTCTACGACAGCACCTTGGTGCAGCGTTACGAAGCAGCCGGCATGCTGATTTTCGGCAAGACCAGCAGCCCCGAGTTCGGCCTGACCACTACCACCGAATCGGCCTTATGGGGTAAAACCTGCAACCCCTGGAGCTTGGCTCACAGCGCGGGCGGTTCATCCGGCGGGGCGGCGGCTGCTGTAGCAGCCGGTATCGTGCCCGTGGCTCACGCCACCGACGGCGGAGGGTCAATCCGCATCCCCGCCTCGTACTGCGGCGTGTTTGGTCTCAAGCCCACGCGTTACCGCACCCCGCAAGGCCCCAACACCTTTGAAGGCTGGTTCGGTGCCAGTTGCGGTCATGTGATCTCACGCAGCGTGCGCGACTCGGCGCTGCTGCTGGACATCAGCCACGGCCATGAACCCGGCAGCCCTTACTGGCTGGCACCGCAAGCCGTCAGCTTCAGCGAAGCGGTACAACGTGCTCCCCACTCCTTGCGCATCGGGCTGATCGAGCAAGCCATGACTGGCGTTGAACTGGACGCCGACATACGTTCAATTCTGCACACTACTGTTGAATTGCTGTTGGGCCTCGGACACCGAGTTGAGCCCTTGACCCTGCCGATTGATCCCCAGCGGGTATATGGCGCGCACGGAGCAGTTGGCGCCGCCGCGTTGCTGGCCGCCGTACGTGATCGCGAAGCAGCCCTCGGGCGCCCTGCGCGCAATGACGAACTGCAACCTGTAAGCCGCCATCTGGTCACCAACGCCACGTCCGCCACGGCTGAAAACCTGTACCGTGCGCGACGCGACTTTGAACACGTCGGCAGTTGCATGGAGCGCGTGTTCGACGATTACGACATCCTGCTCAGCCCGGTAACGTCCTGCGTCACGCCACCGTTGTCGCGGGCCAGTCTGGATCACCGCTACGAGGATTACATCCAGGGCATCGTAGGCAGTATCGGCTATAGCGTGCTGGCCAATGTCAGTGGTCAACCGTCAATGTCGGTGCCGTTGGGCTCCAGCCGCGAAGGGCTGCCCATCGGCATGATGTTCACGGCAGCGCTGTGCCGCGAAGACCTGTTGTTTCAATTGGCCGGACAACTCGAACAGGCCTGCCCTTGGGCTGCTCGACGCGCACCGCTGTAACACACTCAACCGATGAACCCTGCTCGATGGGATTGAAACCATGAATACCAAAGTCAGCGGATTGCGCCGTCATTACACCTTGTTTGTGTTGTTCCTCATTTCAGCGGTTAGCCTCATAGATCGTCAGGTCATGGGCGTGGTGATTGAACCGATCAAAGCCGAATTCCACGTTTCCGACACCCTGATCGGCCTGCTCACGGGACTGGCCTTCGCTCTGGTGTACTGCGGGTTTGCGATCCCACTGGGGCGTTACGCTGACCGCGCTCACCGGCGCAACCTGATCGGCTGGTGCTGCGCGTTCTGGAGCGTGATGGCCATGCTCTGCGGCATGGCCAACCACTTCTGGCAACTGGCGCTGGCCAGGGTCGGCGTGGCGGTGGGTGAGTCGGGCAGCGGCGCGGCCTCGATGTCGATCATCGCCGACCTTTACCCGCCGCATCAACGGGCCAAGGCCATCAGCGTGTTCATGCTCGGCGCGCCCATCGGCGCACTGCTGGGCATGAGCCTGGGAGCCTATATCGCCTATTACCACGGTTGGCGCGAAGCGTTTATCTGGATGGCGATCCCGGGGATCATTGCCGCCGTGTTGCTGCGCCTGACGGCCACCGAACCACTGCGTGGGCTCTGGGAACAGGCGCAACAAGCGCGGCCAGCCCTGCCCCACGAGAGCGTGATGCAAGTGATGCGCGTGGCCTGGCAGTCAACGACCTTTGTGCGCATTGCCGTGGCCGGAGCCTTGCTGGCATTTGCCAGTTACGCCTTCAGCATCTGGAGCACGGCGTTTCTGGTGCGCAGTCACGGGCTGTCGCTCAAAGATGCGGGGATCATCATGGGGCTGGCCGCCGGGCCGGGCGCCATTATCGGTTCATTGTCCAGCGGCTGGCTGAGTGCACATCTGGCCCAGCGCGACAGTCGCTGGCAGTTGGGCGTACCGATTGTTGGCGCACTGCTCGCTTGCCCTATGGCGGTGGCCTTTGCGTTGTACCCGGCCGGCAATCCCTGGGCATTGGGCGCGTTGCAAGTGCCGCAGGCAGCCATCTTCATGTTCGCCATGTCGGTGTTCGGCATGTGGTGGATGGCCCCCAGTTACACCGCCATTGCACAGCTGGTGGTTCCCGAGCGCCGGGCGACCATGATTGCGCTGTACAACTTCGGGATCATGGCGCTGGGTGCGGGGTTCGGGCCGCTAGCGGTGGGCGTTTTGAGTGATCATCTGACCCCGATGCTGGGTGCCGATGCACTGCGTTGGGCACTGGTGATTTGTGCCAGTGGTTATGTTCTGGCCAGTGGGCTATTGGTCAGTGTGTTACGCCCTTATGGCATTGCCTCAGGCATAACGAACAGAGTGCCCGCAATACCGATGGTCAAAGTGCCGACCACGGCCTGAGAGCCCAGCGACAGCAAGGGTTTTAGCGGGCAAAAAAATCCCCGCGCTTCTTTCGAAGGGCGGGGATTTTTTGTCTGGTTAACTCAGTGTGCGTAAGTCAGTAACAACTCGGCAGGCACTTTGAAATCCAAAGACATCATGACGCTCAGGGCGGTGATGGTGAAGATCGAGAACACGAACAACTTGCGTGCCCACACCTTGTCGTCGACAGCTTTGTAGCCCGTCCACGCCATGTACAGCCAGTACATGCCCATCGCGGCTGCTACGGCCATGTAGCTCATACCGGCGTAACCGCCGAGGGTGAGCATCAAGGTCGCGATCAGGAACGCGAGGATGTAAAGCAGGATGTGCTTCTTGGCAACCTTGATCCCGCGCTTCACTGGCAACACCGGAATCGATGCGGCCAGGTAATCGTTGAAGCGGAAGATCGCGATGGCGTAGGAATGCGGCATCTGCCACAGGCTGAACATCACCAGCAACGTCAGTGCGGCCAAATCGAAGCTGTTACTCACAGCCACGTAGCCAATCACTGGCGGCATTGCACCCGACAGACTGCCAATCAGCGTGCCGTGAACCGACTTGCGCTTGAAGTACAGGCTGTACAAGCCTACGTAGATCACAAAGCCAATCGCTGCGAACAAAGCCGCCAGCGGGTTAGCCACGCGATACAGCAGGGCCAGACCTGCCACCCCCAACAAGGTGGCGTAAATCAACGCCACCTTGAGGGAGATCAGGCCTTGCACCAGTACGCGGTTCTTGGTGCGATCCATTTTGATGTCAATGTCGCGGTCGATGCAGTTGTTAAACACGCAACCGGACGCAACCACCAAGGAGGTGCCGATCACCGCAGCCAGGAAGATGGCAAGATCGAAATGCCCCTTCGAGGCCAGGAAGAACCCGCCTGCCACAGAAAGCACGTTACCGAAAATGATCCCTGGTTTGGTGATTTGGATAAAGTGCTTAAAGGACATCGGGCTTACCTCACTTCGCCATCATTACAGTGTGGATGCTGAACATGATCCACAGGGACAAGCCCACCAGCAGCACAATAACCAGCGCGGCAAACACCAGCGCAGTGACGTTATTGCGTTGTGCAGGCGAACGGTCCAGGTGCAGGAAGTACACCAGGTGAACAATCACTTGCACGATGGCGAACAACAGTACGATCGCCAAAGTGGTTGCTTTAGGCAGCGATGGGTACATCACCAGCCCAAACGGAATGACAGTCAGGATCACCGACAAGATGAAGCCAATTGCGTAGGACTTCACGCTGCCGTGGTTCGCGCCGTCAGAATGTGCGTTAGCCATTTACAGAGTCCCCATCAGGTAAACAACGGTGAATACGCAGATCCACACCACGTCCAGGAAGTGCCAGAACAAGCTCAGGCAGCTCAGACGGGTTTTGTTGGTCGAGGTCAGGCCGTTTTTCTGCACCTGATACATCATGACCGCCATCCAGATCAGACCGCTGGTCACGTGAAGACCGTGGGTGCCGACCAGGGTGAAGAACCCGGACAGGAAGCCGCTGCGGCTAGGGCCGTAGCCTTCGGAGATCAACATGTGGAACTCGTTGATTTCCATGCCGATGAAGCCGGCACCGAACAGGAAGGTCATGCCCAACCAGAACAGAACCTGATTCTTTTTGCCCTTGAACAACGCCAGCATGGCGAAGCCGTAGGTGATCGAGCTGAACAGCAACAGGGCAGTTTCACCCAGTACGTAAGGCAGCTCGAAGATGTCGTGGCCCGACGGGCCACCCGCTACGTTGTTAACCAGTACCGCATATACCGCGAAGATCGATGCAAACAAAATGCAGTCGGTCATCAGGTAGAGCCAGAAACCAAAGATGGTTGTCTCGCCCGAGTCGTGGTGATGGTCATCGTGCCCATGGTCATGACCATGAGCGTGTCCAGCAGTGGTCGCTAAGTTCGACATGGTTTAAGCCTGTTCCAACTTGGTTTCAACACGGGTAGCCGGGATTGCTTTGGCGGCTACCAGACGCTTGTGCTGCTCGGCCTCGATGCGCTCGATGGTCTCAACCGGCACCATGTAGCCCTGGTCATCACGGGCAGCATGAAGGATGAAGTACCCAACGGTGCCAACCAGGCTAGCGATCGCCAACCACCAGATGTGCCAGATCATTGCAAAACCAAATACGGTCAGCAGTGCGCCCATGACCACACCTGTTGCGGTGTTGTTAGGCATGTGGATCGGCTCGTACTTGGCCGGAGCCTGGTACGCAGTACCGTTTTCCTTGGCTTCGGTGAACGGGTCGATACCTTCTGCTTTTGGCAGCACAGCAAAGTTGTAGAACGGTGGTGGCGACGAAGTCGACCATTCCAGCGTGTGAGCATTCCAAGGATCGCCGTGTTCACAGGCGTTCTGTGGCAGCTTGCGGTCACGGATACTGACGTACAGCTGGATCAACTGGCAGGCGATACCGATAGCGATCAGTACTGCGCCGAACAGTGCAACGTACAGGTAAGGCACCCACTCAGGGTTGGTGCTGGCATTCAGACGACGAGTCATGCCCATGAAGCCCAGTGCATAGAGCGGCATGAACGCGATGAAGAAACCCGAGATCCAGAACCAGAACGCAGCCTTGCCCCACGATTCGTTCAACTTGAAGCCGAACGCTTTAGGGAAGTAGAAGCTGAAGCCTGCGATATAACCGAATACTGCGCCGCCGATGATCACGTTATGGAAGTGAGCAATTACGAACAGGCTGTTGTGCAGTACGAAGTCAGCACCCGGAATGGCCAGCAGTACGCCAGTCATGCCGCCGATAGCGAACGTCACCATGAAGCCCAGCGTCCACAGAACCTGGCTGGTGAAGCGCAGACGACCCTGGTAGATGGTGAACAGCCAGTTAAATAGCTTCACACCCGTCGGGATGGAAATCAGCATCGTCGCCAGACCGAAGAAGGCGTTGACGCTGGCACCCGACCCCATCGTGAAGAAGTGGTGCAGCCAAACCATGAAGCCCAGAATCGAGATCGCGCCGCTGGCGTAAACCATCGAGTGGTGGCCGAACAGACGCTTGCCAGTGAAGGTCGAGATGACTTCAGAGAAGATCCCGAACGCCGGCAGAATGAGGATGTATACCTCAGGGTGACCCCACGCCCAGAACAGGTTGACGTACATCATTGGATTGCCACCAAGTTCATTGGTGAAAATGTGGAAATCCATGTAACGGTCAAGTGTCAGCAGAGCCAGGGTAGCGGTCAGGATCGGGAACGAAGCCACAATCAGAACGTTAGCCCAGGTGCAGGTCCAGGTGAAAATCGGCATGTCCATGATTTTCATGCCCGGGGTACGCATTTTCAGCACGGTTGCCAGGAAGTTAACCCCGGTTAACGTCGTACCTAGCCCCGATAACTGTAGCGCCCAGATGTAGTAATCCATCCCCACGCCCGGACTGTATTGCAGCCCCGACAATGGCGGATAAGCAACCCAACCGGTTTTAGCGAATTCACCGACGCCCAGCGACAGGTTGACCAGCACAACGCCAGACACCAGCAGCCAGAAGCTCAGGGAGTTCAGGAACGGATAAGCAACGTCACGCGCACCGATCTGCAGCGGCACTGCAAGGTTCATCAGGCCGGTGAAGAATGGCATCGCCATGAAGATGATCATGATCACACCGTGTGCGGTGAAGATCTGGTCATAGTGCTCAGGTGGCAAGTAGCCCGGCGAACCTTCGGTGGCCATAGCCAACTGGGTACGCATCATGATGGCGTCGGCAAAACCGCGCAGCAGCATGATCATGGCAACGATGATGTACATCACGCCAATTTTCTTGTGGTCGACTGACGTTAGCCATTCGGTCCACAGGTAGGTCCACTTTTTGTAGTACGTAATTGCTGCAAACAACGCCAGACCACCGAGCGCGATCATAGCGATGGTCACCATCACTATCGGCTCGTGGAACGGTATGGCGTCCAGACTTAATTTACCAAACATCGTTTACTCCTCTGCCCCGGCAGCTGAATGCGAATCCATGTCCAACCCTTCGGTCGTGGCCACTTCTTTCTTCTCGTGCTTCACAGGCTTGCCTGGTTTCATGCCTTCATACTTGTCGATGATGACTTGGAACAGGTTCGGTGTGACCGAGGAGAAGAGCTCAACGGGGTTGTTCTGGCTTGGCTTGGACAAGGCTTCGTATTGAGCGCTATCAAGCTGTTTAGGTGCCGCTTTGACTTCACTTACCCAGGCATCAAAGTCAGCCTGAGAAGTAGCGATTGCTTTGAATTTCATGCCAGTGAAGCCCGCACCGCTGTAGTTGGCAGAGATGCCATTGAGTTCGGCGTTCTTGTTGGCAATCAAGTGCAGCTTGGTCTGCATACCCGCCATGGCGTAGATCTGACCGCCCAGGCCTGGAATGAAGAACGAGTTCATAACCGTGTCAGAGGTGACGCGGAAATTGATCGGGGTGTTAGCCGGGAACACGATCTTGTTGACGGTGGCGATACCCTGTTCCGGGTAGATGAACAGCCACTTCCAATCCATTGCCACCACTTCGATGGTAATCGGCTTGACGTCAGACTCGATCGGGCGATACGGGTCCAGTGCGTGAGTCGACTTATAGGTGATCACACCCAGAGCGATGATGATCAAAATAGGCACAGTCCAGATCACAACTTCGATCTTGGTGGAGTGCGACCATTTCGGTGCATAGGTAGCTTTGGTGTTCGACGCACGGTATTTCCACGCGAAGATAAACGTCATCGCGATGACCGGGATCACGACCAAGAGCATGAGCAATGTTGCAGTGATGATCAGATTCTTCTCATCGATGCCGACCTGCCCTACCGGGTCGAGCAATGTCATATTGCAGCCTCCCAGCAACAACATGCCGAAAAGTGGCAATAAGCCAAAGAGTCTGGGGTACCTTTTTTTAGTCATCTCACGACCTCTAAAACAGCTTGCACAATGCAGTTGGTTTTATTCGCCAACACTTCACCCTGCCAAGGGTTGGCATTTTTCCGGAATTGAATAAGGGCCTGCTTCATCGCTGTGAGGCGAATGGGCAAATCCTGGGTTAGCAGTGATTTCTTATTCGATACGTGGTCAAAGGCCTTGTGTCAGACCAATTCCATTTGGTGCGGAACTTAGAAGGGTTGCCAGTACCTGGGAGTCGCATGGGACGTCTATCAGGAACTGCCCAGACGACCTTCAACTTCCCGCTTGGGCTCAGGGATGAGCAGGCTGGACGTTCAATGCGGGCGATTGTAGTTAGGTAGCTCTCTATAAACCATGTCTCATCTAGAAATAATTATTCTCGCTGCGAGTAACAATCCTTCACTATTATTACGCCCCGCGTTTAAGCACCCTCCTCTCTCGCGCTTGTAGCACGTCTTTACCCACGTTTGTAAGTGCCCCTATTGGGCGCACGCTTCCCGCCCTTGCGATACGCTAATACGCCCAAATAAAAAGGGCTTCAGCCGATTCCCCCTCAATGCACTCGTGCATAATTCAAGCCGCGGATCAGCGTCAAATCGCCTCAGGCAGACGCTGCGCACTGAGACGTTTCAGCCACCCATTGTTAGACAAAGACATGATTTGCGACACTCCTTGCGTGACAATATGTCGCAGTGTCGCATGGCCATTTTCGTTGTCGCTTCACAGCCCATTTACACTTTTGCGCGCACAAAAAAACGCCCCGCACTTCCAGGAGAAGAACGAGGCGGCTTTCGCCAAATTTAATGACTCAGCTGGTTTTTTTACGATTGCGGTAAATACCCAAAGGCACCAACACCGTAGTCAACACAAAAGCCACCAGCGCCCATTGCGCCAACGACAGGCCCAGTACTGGCGGGTAAGCGGTCGAGCAGAAACCATCCACCTGAAAGCCCAGCGGGAAGATGGCCGCCAGCGGCAGGCCGTCTACAATCGGTTGCAGTGCATCCAGACCGCAACTGACCGCAGGGTTGGCCAGAATGTAAGCGTGACGCCCGGCAGCTACAACACCGCCAATGGCGCTCAGCACGACCAGCCCCTCAAACAGGGTGATGCTGCGCGTGGTACGCATCGCGGCGCCGATAAAGGCAAAGAGCGCAATAAACAGCAAGGCATAGCGTTGCAGAATGCACAGTGGGCAAGGCGCCTCACCCAGCACGATCTGCATGTACAGCGCGCCACCAATGAGTGCCAGGCAGATTACCCCCAGCAAGACGAGGAAGCGTTTCTCACGCCCCAATCGCATCATGTCATCCGTCATTCCGCTTCCTTTTGCCTGGTTATCAAGCGCGCAGTTTACACCCAGACCTTTGGCATGGATGTAGGCTAAGTGTAGGAAGCGAATTAACAATGCCGAGGATTAAAGCGCGATTAAGGCAAGCCTTCTGTAGTCGCTGCCGCAGGCTGCGAAGGGTTGCGAAGCACCCGTTTACTTGAAGTGTCTAAGCCCCCTTCGCCCGCGACTAAAGATGGATTACTCCAACATCGCAGCCGGGCCGAAGAACTCGTAGCGGCTTTGTTTTTCAGGCACACCCAAGGCTTTGAGCTGGCGCTTGATTGCCCCCATAAAACCTTTAGGCCCCAAGAAGTAAGCGTCTACATCACGGTTTTCAGGCAGCCACTTCTCCAGCACATCAGCACTCAACAGGCCTACGTGATCGACAGAACTGGCTTGCTCATCATGTTCGGCGTAGCAGTAAAAGCGCTGCAGTTGCGGGTATTGCTCAGCCAACTCATCGATCCAGCCTCGGAACGCGTGAGCCTGCGCATTGCGGGCGCAATGAATAAAGTGAATCGGGCGCTTGGTCACCAAGGCCGCTTCGAGCATCGGCAATGTCGGGGTAATACCAACGCCGCCACTGATCAGCACCAGCGGTTTGTCGCTGGCCGTCAGAGTGAACTCACCAGCTGGCGGGAACAGCTCAACGATGTCACCCACTTGCAACTGGTCATGCAGGAAGTTGGACACCACCCCACCCGCCTCGCGTTTGACGCTGATGCGATAGCGCCCCACTTGAGCCAATGCCGACAGTGAGTAGTTGCGGCGCGCCTCAACCCCGTCAATGTCGAGTTTGATGCCAATGTACTGGCCCGGCTCAAAGTCGAGAATGGGTTGTTGATCCACCGGCCGAAAGTAAAACGACGTAATTTCGGCGCTTTCTTGAATTCGGGCCGCGAGTTTGAAATCACGCCCGCCACGCCAGCCACCCGGCGCTGCCGCTTTCTCGTCGTAAATGGCCGCTTCTGCGCCGATCAGAATATCGGCCAACTGGTTGTAAGCCGCTCCCCAAGCGCCCAGCACTTCAGGAGTCGCGATATCACTGCCCAACACTTCTTCAATGGCACGTAGCAAGCATTTACCAACAATCGGGTAGTGTTCCGGCAGGATTTGCAGCGCAACGTGCTTGTTGATGATCTTGGCCACCAAATCACCCAACTGGTCGAGTTGGTCGATGTGGCGCGCATACATCAACACACCATTGGCCAGCGCGCGCGGCTGGTCACCACTGGCTTGATTGGCCTGATTGAACAGGGGGCGTACTTCTGGGTATTGCGAAAGCATCATGCGGTAGAAGTGTGTAATCAGTGCTTCGCCGCCGCTTTCCAACAACGGCACAGTGGATTTGACGATGGCACGATCCTGAGCAGTAAGCATAAAGGTGACTCCTGAGCACTTAGGCAAAAATAAATTTCCAATTGCCAGTCAGGTATCAGTATTCATGCCAACTTTTAAAGCCTTTAAAATCAGCATCTTAAATAACAAATAGTCATTTTGACTCAGCCTGTTTTATAGTCACTCCGACTACACGAGGTCAAAATGACTGCAAAACTACTGCTCACAACCTTACTGCCACTGGTGGCCGACCTGTCCCGCGAACTGCCAGAAAGCGAACGTTACCGCCGCCTGCTGGAAGCCATGCGCGCCTTGCTGCCCTGCGACGCCGCCGCCTTACTGCGCCTGGACGGAGAATGGCTGGTGCCACTGGCGGTGGATGGCTTGAGCCTCGACACCTTGGGCCGTCGTTTTAAAGTCAGTGAACACCCGCGCTTTGAAGTACTGCTTAGCAGCCCCGGGCCGACGCGCTTCCCCAGCAATTGCGAGCTACCCGACCCTTATGACGGGCTGGTTGAAGGGTTGGCGGAGCATCTGGAAGTCCACGACTGCATGGGCTGCCCGCTGTTTATTGATGAGCAACCGTGGGGCTTGCTGACGCTTGATGCGCTCGACCCAAAACGTTTTGAGCCCGTCGAGCTGGATGCGCTGCAAGCCTTCGCTAGCCTAGCCGCCGCCACCGTTAATGTTGCCCAGCGTATTGAACGCTTGGCGTTGCGGGTTGAGGACGAACAGCAAAAAGCCGAACTCTATCGCCAAGCCCACGGCAGCCCGAATAAAGAGTTGATCGGCCAAAGCAAAGTCCACAAGCGCTTACTCGAAGAGATCGCACTGGTAGGCGGCAGCGACCTGACCGTGTTGATTACGGGCGAAACCGGTGTCGGCAAAGAACTGGTCGCCCAAGCCATTCATGTCGCTTCGCCGCGGGCCGACAAACCGATCATCAGCCTTAATTGCGCCGCTCTGCCAGACACGCTGGTCGAAAGCGAACTGTTCGGCCATGTGCGCGGAGCTTTCACTGGCGCGACCAATGAACGCCGTGGCAAGTTCGAGCTGGCCAATGGCGGCACCTTGTTTTTGGATGAAGTGGGTGAGTTGTCGCTCGCCGTGCAAGCCAAACTGCTGCGGGTCTTACAAAGTGGCCAGTTGCAGCGCCTTGGCTCGGATCAGGAGTACCAAGTCGACGTGCGCCTGATTGCAGCCACTAACCGAGACCTGGCCGAAGAAGTGCGCAGTGGCCGCTATCGCGCCGACTTCTATCATCGGCTGAGTGTTTACCCGCTCAAGGTGCCGGCTTTAAGAGAGCGCGGGCGAGACGTGCTGCTGCTCAGCGGTTTTTTTCTTGAGCAAAATCGCTCGCGCATGGGCCTTGGCAGCTTACGCCTGAGCCCGGACGCCCAAGCTGCACTGCTGCATTACGACTGGCCGGGCAATGTGCGGGAACTGGAACACCTGATCGGTCGCAGCGCCCTTAAAGCCTTGGGCAACTGCAAAACCCGACCACGCATTTTGACGTTAACGGCAGCCGACCTGGAGTTGCCCACCACTCAGCCCCTCGAAGTTGAACCACTGGCCGAGGCGGCATTACCCGTCGCAGCGGGTGATTTACGCCAAGCGACCGAGGCGTATCAACGGCACATCATTAACGCCTGCCTTGAGCGCCATCAACACAACTGGGCCAGTGCGGCGCGCGAGCTGGGGCTCGATCGGGCCAATCTGAGCCGAATGGCCAAACGCCTAGGCTTGAAATAACCCACAACCCCCGAAGCCGTTGGCGCAGGCTGCGTCCGATTGCAAAGCGATCATAAAACCTGACAACTCGCCTTATCTGAATATCGCGAGTCCACGCGTTGTGATGGAGAGGCCGTCTGACGCAGCACGCCCTGTAACAAGAGGTTCTGATTAGGATGTTTCCTAAAGACCGACTAAATTAGGTCGATAACCCGTTATTGCCCGCTAGCCGCTGCCCCAAGGCCTGCGAGCCTCTCTTTAAACAGAAGGTTTTTATGTCATCCAACAACGCCCGCGCAGATTCTCTTTCGCTTCTGCTGTTCACTTTGCGCAGCGGCAAGCTGATGGCGATTAACCTGCTTAAAGTCAGCGAAATCATCCCCTGCCCGCCCCTGACCAAAATGCCCGAGTCACACCCGCACGTGAAAGGCATTGCGGTGTTACGGGGTGCCCCGTTGTCAGTGATCGACCTGAGCCGTGCCATCGGCGAGCAACCGTTATTGGACCCGGCGGGCGGCTGCCTGATCGTGACCGATGTCAGTCGTTCCAAACAGGGCTTGCACGTACAGGCCGTGAGCAAGATCGTGCACTGCCTGAGCACCGATATTCGTCCACCGCCTTATGGTGCAGGCGGCAATCGCTCGTTTATCACCGGCGTCACCCGGGTCGACGACATGCTGGTACAAGTGCTGGATATCGAAAAAGTCATCCACGGCATTGCCCCCTCCAAAGTCATCGACGAGCCTGAAGCCGTCAGCACAGAAGAGGCCGAACTGCTGGCCAATGCGCGGATTTTGGTGGTCGACGACAGCCAAGTCGCCCTGCAACAGTCGGTCATTACCCTGCGCAACCTTGGCCTGCATTGCCACACCGCCCGCAGTGCAAAGGAGGCCATCGACCGCCTGCTGGAACTGCAAGGCACTGCGCAGCAAATCAACCTGGTGGTATCAGACATCGAGATGTCTGAGATGGACGGTTATGCCTTCACCCGCACACTGCGCGAAACCCCTGACTTCCAGCACTTGTATGTGTTGCTGCACACCTCGCTCAACAGTGCGATGAACAGCGAAAAAGCGCGCTTGTCGGGCGCTAATGCGGTGCTGACCAAATTTTCATCGCCAGACCTGACCAAGTGCCTGATTGATGCGGCCCGCACCGTTGCAGCTCAAGGCTATTGAATGCAATGAGCAACCACTGCTTATTGCTGCGCAAGGATTTACGCGGGGGTTTCCCCCTGGCGCAATGGCCACAAGGGGTGACGCTCAACCCCTTAAGCGAGGCGCTGTTACAACCCGTGCATGCACTGCTCAGCCAAGGCTATGCCCAGGGGCAAGGCTGTGTTGAACCACTGGCGCAGTGGCTGCACGCACTTGAGCATGACGCCGAGTACGACCCACTCCTGTGTTTTGTAGCCCTGCGAGATGAGCAGGTGGTGGGGGTTGCTCAAGCCTGGACCAGCGCCTACCTCAAAGACTTGGTGGTGCGCCACGATCAGCAACGTCAGGGTGTAGGCAGCGCGTTGCTGAGCCACGTGTTCGCGGTATTCAAGCAACGCGGCGAAGCCTGCGTCGACCTCAAAGTGATGGAGCACAACCTCAGGGCGCGGCGCCTGTATGAACAGCACGGCATGACCCTGATTCAGCGCCAAGCGCTCTAGGCGCTAAGCGGCTTTAGCGGCGAGCACTCACTCAGCGCCGCGTCTGCCAAAACTCCTGGGCCAGCGAGCGTAAGCCAGCCGCCAGCGCGGCCACATCACCTGAATTGCGATGGCTTTGTTGCCCAGCATCCACCGTGACTTCACACGCACTGCGAATGCCTGCGATGTTGCGATTGATGTCCTCGCTGACCACGCTTTGCTCTTCCACCGCCGAGGCGATTTGCACACTCATTTCAGTGATTTTTTTGACCTGCAAACTGATGCCGCTCAAGGCGCAGCTAGCCCGTTGCGTTTGGCTCACGCTGCTCTGCGCAAACTCGCTGCTTTGCTGCATAACCTGCACCGCGGCCCGCGCGCCTTCTTGCAACGTGCTGATCATCTGCTGAATTTCGCTGGTCGACTGCTGTGTGCGCTGCGCCAAACCTCGCACTTCATCAGCCACCACTGCAAAGCCGCGCCCTTGATCACCTGCCCGCGCCGCTTCAATGGCAGCGTTAAGCGCCAGCAAATTGGTTTGCTCGGCAATGCTGCGAATCACCTCCAGCACCGATGAAATGTCGCTACTGTGGCTTTCCAGGTGGTGCACCACCTCGGTCGCACGCTCCAGTTCCGTCGCCAGATGCTGTACCGAACTGCGGCTTTGCATCACCAGCTCATGACCTTCACGGGTTTCGTTTTCGACCCGATCAGCCGCCAGAGAGGCTTGCTGTGCATTGCTCGCCACCTGCGCCACACTGGCCGCCATTTCATTGATGGCAATAGCCACTTGGTCAGTTTCAAGCTGTTGGTGCAGCGTGCTGTTATGGCTGTTTTCCAGATGCGAGACCAACTCACTGGCGTGCCCGGCCAAACGCTGCGACGCATCGCCAATGCGCCCCACCACAGCCCCAACCTGGGCCTCCAGCATGTGCAACGCGAATTCGATCTGCCCCAGTTCGTCGCCACGCCCGGTATAGATCTGCTGGCTCAACGGGTTGTCACCCACGCCCTTGGCGCGACGAGCCAATGCATTCAAAGGCCGCAAAACCCAAGCAACCGCCGCGGCACTCAGCACACTGCCCGCCAGCCAAATCAGCACCCCGGCTTGCATATCAATCTGCGGCAACCACACCGTGCCCAAGGCGGTCACTGCGCCAAACACAGCACTGACAAACATCGCCACCTTGGCGACAAGCCCAACGCGTGCCAAACGCTGCAATGGCGACACACGCCCCGAACGCATACGCGCATAGCAGGCCTCTGCCACAGCCACTCGCTCGGGCGCTGGATGAGTGCGCACTGATTGGTATTCGACGGTCTCACCGTTTTTCATCACGGGGGTCACATAGGCGCTGACCCAATAGTGATCGCCGCTTTTGCAGCGGTTTTTCACCATCCCCATCCACGAACGGCCCGACTTGAGCGTTTGCCACATATGGCTAAAAGCCGCTGACGGCATGTCGGGATGACGCAGAAGGTTATGTGGGCTGCCCAACAACTCATTCAGCTCGTAGCCACTGACCTTTATGAAGTCAGAGTTGGCGTAAGTGATGGCACTGTTGAGGTCAGTGGTGGAGAGAATATTAGCGTCGGGAGCAAAATCAACAGGTCGGCCGGTTATCGGTAGATTGATTTTCATGACGGGCGCGCTCGATTAATAGGGAAGAGTCGGCAGGGCTGTCGACTCTAAGCGCACCTATTAACGAAATACTGATCTAGCGCAGGTCTGGACAAGTTAATTGGGCACACGCTGAAACTGGAGGACATGTGCCATTTTTTCGGCGCCAGAACTCAGCGTTTGCCCATAGTTTTACGGGTGCCGTGAGGCGGAGCGTCTGGAGTTTTGTGGTGATGACCGGTGCCACCCTTTTGGTAGTAAGGCTGGGCTGCGGCCTTGGCCTTGGCAAAATCAGAAGGCTTGAACGGGAAGCTGAACGCAGGAATAACCGGTTTTGCCGAACTGTCCACACAGGCTTCAGTGTCAGTCTGTTCAGTGCCCAAGGCATCAGGAGCAGTCGGTTGTGTAGGAGTAGTCATGAAAGCTCCGAAATACGGGGTAAGAATCAGGCCAGGTGGCGCAAGACCGCGCAGTATACCCGTCTCCTTTCCCCGCGTTGCACTCAGAGTTGACTTAGAGGTAGGAAATAGTCAGCACACCATTGCGTACGCCCTGCTCTTCGCTGTAAGCCGGGTTGTTGAGCTTCTTATAAGAAGCGACGAACGGCACCTCTCCACTGCGACAAGCATTACTTGCCATGTTCACTGCCAGCGCCACAGTGGGAGTGACTTGAATCAAACGCGTTTGCTGACCAAAACTCACGATGCCAGGTGGGCCATACTCGCAGCCAGCTTCCGTAATTTGACCGGTAAATTCGATAGTGCCGCCACTTTCTGTTGTCTCAGACAAGGCTTCATTGGAGAGCCCGAACAACACGCATGCCGCCAACCCCAACGCAAATAACTTCATCAATAGCTCCCCGTCTAGAGACGCTCCAGCGCCCCTCTGTGATAACTATCTCATCGGCCAATTCCATAATTTCTTTAGGTGTATCAACAGGTTTTCTGCCTAACTGTCAGGAATGTCAGTTTGACGTCACCGTACTGACCGACTAGATCCGCTATAACCCTTGGCAGGCTGCACACTCCCTCATTTCACGCACACGGCGTTTACCCGGCATGCGCACTCAAAACAAGAAAATACAGCTGAGCATTTTGATCATAGTTTTGATCGGTGCAGGCATCTGGCTATTGCAACGCCCAACAGCAAATAAGCCCGGCGCTGCAACAGCCGTCCCCTTGCGGGTTATCCAGGTGGTGCAGCAGGACGTGCCGCGCTCCATCAGCGCGATTGGCGCAGTGTTGTCACTGCACAGCGTGATGATTCGCCCACAAATCGACGGCATCCTCACTCAACTGCTGGTCAAGGAAGGCCAGACGGTTAAGGCCGGTGACTTGCTAGCAACGCTGGACGACCGCTCGATTCAGGCCAGCCTCAATCAGGCCAAAGCGCAGTTAGCGCAAAACCAAGCTCAGTTGCAGGTCGCGCAAATTGACCTCAAGCGCTACCAACTGCTCAGCGTCGACAGCGGTGTATCCAAACAGACGCTCGACCAGCAACAGGCGCTGGTCAATCAACTCAAAGCCACCGCCCAAGGCAATCAAGCCTCCATCGCCGCAGCGCAGGTGCAGTTGTCGTATACGCAAATCCGTTCTCCGGTCACAGGCCGGGTAGGGATTCGTGCCGTGGATCCCGGCAACTTTCTGCGCGTCAGCGATGCGCAGGGGCTTTTCTCCGTAACCCAAATTAACCCGATTGCCGTTGAGTTTTCGTTACCTCAACAACAGTTACCCATCCTTCACGACCTGCTTGAGGCCAAAGATTCAGCCCGGGTCAGCGCCTTTTTGGGTGACACCCTGCTCAGCGGCACACCACTGGGCGAAGGCCGCTTGAGTTTGATCGACAATCAAGTGTCCGCCACGACGGGCACGATCAAGGTCAAAGCACAGTTTGATAACGCCAGACAAACCCTGTGGCCCGGCCAACTGGTGAATGTTGAAGTGCAAACCGGGGTCGATCAAAACGCTTTGGTGGTGCCGCCGCAAGTTGTGCAGCGCGGACTGGACAGTTATTTCGTGTACCGGGTCAAGGGCGACACCGTCGAAACCGTGCCCGTGCACATGCTGTTTCAAGACTCCCGCTTGAACATCATCAGCGGCGTCGATGTGGGCGATACCTTGGTCAGCGACGGCCAATCACGGCTTAAGCCCGGTTCGCGCATTGAAGTCTTGAGCGAGCCCGCATTGAGCAGTGTGCCCAACGCCAATGCGGTGCAGCCATGAATGCTCGCGGCTCGCTGTCGGCTTGGTGCATCGATCACCCCGTAGCCACAGTGCTTTTGACGTTCGCTCTGGTATTGCTGGGTCTAATCGCCTTCCCGCGTTTACCCATTGCTCCGCTGCCTGAGGCGGAATTTCCGACGATCCAAGTCTCTGCGCAGTTGCCCGGCGCCAGCCCGGACACGATGGCATCGTCGGTGGCCACGCCGCTGGAGGTGCAATTTAGCGCCATCCCCGGCATGACCCAAATGACCTCCAGCAGCGCCTTGGGTTCGACCACCCTGACCCTGCAATTCACCCTCGATAAAAGCATCGACACTGCCGCGCAAGAGGTGCAAGCAGCGATCAATACCGCGTCCGGCAAGTTGCCTAAAGACATGCCCACGCTGCCCACTTGGAAGAAGGTCAACCCGGCCGACAGCCCCGTGTTGATTCTGAGCATCAGCTCGATGCAAATGCCCGGCACCGAACTCAGCGATTATGTCGAAACCCTGTTGGCGCGTCAGATCAGCCAAATTGACGGCGTGGGGCTAATCAACATCACAGGCCAGCAGCGCCCTGCCATTCGCATCCAGGCCTCGGCCGACAAGTTGGCGGCCATTGGTCTGACATTGGCGGACATTCGGCTGGCGATTCAACAAACCAGCCTCAATCTGGCCAAAGGTGCGCTGTATGGGCCGTCGAGCATTTCGACACTGTCAACTAACGACCAACTGTTTAACGCCGACGAATACAGCCAGTTGATCGTGTCGTACAAAGACGGCGCCCCGGTGCAATTGCGCGATGTGGCGCGCGTCATCGACGGCTCCGAAAACGACTACGTGCAGGCGTGGTCTGGGCACCAGCCGGGGCTCAATCTGGTGATTTCGCGCCAGCCCGGCGCGAACATTGTTGAGACCGTCGACCGTATTCAGGCGTCCCTTGCGGGCCTGCAAGCCATGCTCCCGGCATCGGTTGAGGTCAAGGTGCTCAGTGACCGCACCCAAACCATTCGTGCTTCGCTGCATGAGGTTGAAATCACCTTATTGATCGCCGTGCTGCTGGTGGTGGCGGTGATGGCGCTGTTTCTGCGCCAATGGTCGGCCACGCTGATTGTGTCGGCGGTACTGGCAGTGTCGTTGATCGCCAGTTTTGCGCTGATGTACGTACTGGGTTTCAGCCTCAACAACCTGACGCTGGTTGCGATTGTGGTGGCCGTGGGGTTTGTGGTGGACGATGCGATTGTGGTGGTGGAAAACATCCATCGCCACCTTGAAGCTGGCGACACCATGCGCGATGCGGCGATCAAAGGCGCAAGCGAGATCGGCTTTACAGTGATTTCAATCAGCTTCTCGCTGGTGGCGGCGTTTATTCCATTGCTGTTTATGGGTGGCGTAGTCGGGCGACTGTTCAAAGAATTCGCTCTCACAGCAACCTCAACCATTTTGATTTCTGTGCTGGTGTCCCTGACGTTGGCGCCCACCTTGGCGGCGCTGTTTATGCGTGCGCCGGTACACCACCCACAGACCAAACCCGGCTTTGGCGAGCGCCTGCTGGCGCTGTACGACAAAGGCTTGTTGCGAGCCCTTGCGCATCAGCGGCTGATGCTGGGCGTATTCGGCATTACGCTGGCGATGGCGGTGGCCGGTTATGTGTTGATCCCCAAGGGCTTCTTTCCGGTTCAAGACACTGGTTTTGTACTCGGCACCACCGAGGCCGCCGCCGATGTGTCGTACTCAGACATGGTGCAAAAGCATCTAACGCTGGCCAACATCGTCAGCGACGACCCCGCGGTTCAGGCGTTTTCGCATGCGGTAGGGGTGACCGGCAGCAATCAGACCATCGCAAACGGCCGGTTTTGGATTGCCCTAAAAGACCGCAACCAGCGTGATGTGTCGGCCAGTGAATTTATTGACCGCATCCGCCCGCAATTGGCCAAGGTGCCGGGGATTGT
Source organism: Pseudomonas sp. E315 (assembly GCF_055406205.1). Taxonomy (NCBI): domain Bacteria; kingdom Pseudomonadati; phylum Pseudomonadota; class Gammaproteobacteria; order Pseudomonadales; family Pseudomonadaceae; genus Pseudomonas; species Pseudomonas sp. E315. Next base: position 40,318 of record NZ_JBUZPJ010000002.1, read on the forward strand.
GCTGTACCTGCGGGCCGGTCAAGACATCAACCTCAGCTCTGGGCCAAGTCGTAGTCAGTACCAATACGTGCTCAAGAGCAATGACGGGCCAACGCTCAACACCTGGACGCAGCGCCTAACTGAAAAACTGCGCACCAACCCGGCCTTTCGCGACCTGTCCAACGACCTGCAACTGGGCGGCAGCATCACCCACATCAGCATCGACCGAAACGCAGCCGCCCGTTTTGGTCTCACCGCCACCGATGTCGACGAAGCGCTGTACGACGCTTTTGGTCAGCGTCAAATCAATGAATTCCAGACCCAAATCAACCAATACAACGTGATTTTGGAGCTGGACGCCCAGCAACGTGGCAAGGCCGAAAGCCTGAACTACTTCTACCTGCGCTCGCCGCTGACAGGAGAAATGGTGCCGCTGTCTGCGGTGGCCAAAGTCGATGCGCCCGTCAGCGGGCCATTGTCGATCAGCCATGACGGCATGTTCCCCGCGGCCAACCTTTCGTTCAACCTCGCCCCCGGCGTGGCGCTGGGCGATGCAGTGCTAATGCTCAATCAAGCAAAAAACGAAATCGGCATGCCAAGCACCATCAGCGGTAATTTCCAGGGAGCAGCGCAAGCGTTCCAAAGCTCACTGGCCAGTCAGCCGTGGCTGATTTTGGCGGCACTGGTGGCGGTGTACATCATTTTGGGTGTGTTGTATGAAAGCTTCGTGCACCCGCTGACGATCATTTCCACCCTGCCGTCTGCGGGGCTGGGGGCTTTGCTGATGCTGTGGGTGTGCGGGCAGGACTTTTCCATCATGGCGCTGATCGGGCTGGTATTGCTGATTGGCATCGTGAAGAAAAATGGCATTCTAATGATCGATTTCGCCCTCGACGCCCAACGCACTCGCGGGCTTACGCCTGAGCAGGCGATCCATGAAGCCTGCCTGACGCGGTTCAGGCCGATCATCATGACCACACTCGCCGCCTTGCTTGGCGCGTTACCGCTGATGCTCGGCTACGGCCCCGGCGCAGAACTGCGTCAGCCGCTAGGCATCGCCGTGGTGGGCGGCCTGCTGGTGAGTCAGGCGCTGACGCTGTTTACCACGCCCGTGATCTACCTGTGGCTTGAGCGTCTGTTCCACCGTTCTAAACCCGCCCGCTTGTTGGCGACTGATCACTGAGGCAGGTTATGCGCGTTCTGATTATTGAAGATGAAGAAAAAACCGCCGACTACCTGCGCCGGGGCTTGAGCGAGCAAGGCTACACCGTGGACGTGGCCCGCGATGGCATTGAAGGGCTGCACATGGCGCTTGAAAGTGACTACGCCGTCATCGTGCTCGATGTGATGCTGCCCGGCCTGGATGGTTTTGGCGTGCTGCGGGCGCTGCGGGCGCGCAAACAAACCCCGGTGATTATGTTGACCGCCCGCGAGCGCGTAGAAGACCGCATTCGCGGCCTGCGCGAAGGTGCCGACGATTATCTGGGCAAGCCGTTTTCGTTTTTGGAACTGGTGGCGCGCTTGCAAGCCCTGACCCGACGCAGCGGCGGTCATGAACCCGTGCAGATCACGGTGGATGATTTGTGGATTGACCTTATCAGTCGCAAAGCCTCTCGCGCTGGCGCTCGCCTGGAGCTAACCGCCAAGGAGTTTTCACTGCTCAGCGTGCTGGCACGGCGTCAGGGTGAAATCCTGTCCAAAACCTCGATCGCGGAAATGGTCTGGGACATCAATTTCGACAGCGATGCCAACGTGGTTGAAGTCGCCATCAAACGCCTGCGCGCCAAACTCGACGGGCCATTCGAGCACAAGTTGCTGCACACCATTCGCGGCATGGGTTATGTGCTGGAGCGACGCGGTGTTTAAGCAGCCCAACCGTTTGAATTCCATCGCCTTGCGTCTGAGCGCGATGTTCACGCTGGTGGCGTTGTTGGTGTTTGTGTTGATCGGTGGTGCGCTGTATCAGCAGGTCGACAAAGGCATTGGCCTGCTGCCTGACGCCGAGCTGGATGCACGATTCAGCGTGCTGGAGTCCTCGATCAATCGCTACGGCAATCCAGAACACTGGGCCAAAATGAGCACCAAACTCAAGTTGCTCAGCGAAGAGGACAAACGCATTCGGTTCTGGGCGATCAGCGACGACCCAAACTACGAGTACGGCAACCCGGATTCGACAGTGCGCGAGTTCGCCAAAGGCCCGCTAGGCGTGCGAGACCTGCAACTGCCCGAGGAGGCCTACCCGTTCAAGGTGCTGAGCAGCCAGATTCCGGCCAAGGAGCAACGCCCCGCCCTGCGCTTTTTGATTGCGATCGACACCCAAACCTTCCGTGAAACTCAGCACCACTTGCTCACGGCGCTGATTAGTTTGGCAATCATCGGCGTACTGCTGGCCTCTCTGCTTGGGTATTGGGTGGCGCGTATCGGCCTCAAGCCGTTGATCACCCTGTCTAAAGAAGCGCAAAAACTGGCTCCGCCGCGGTTGTCTGGCCGCTTGCGCCTGTCGCCGTTACCGCCAGAGCTGGATCAACTGGTCATCGCCTTCAACTCAACACTGGAGCGAGTCGAGCAGGCGTACACCCGACTGGAATCCTTCAACGCTGACGTGGCTCACGAGCTGCGTTCGCCGCTGACCAACTTAATTGGCCAGACCCAAGTCGCACTGACCCGCGGGCGTTCAGCCGAGCATTACTTTGAGGTGCTGCAATCTAACCTTGAAGAACTGGAACGACTGCGCAACATCATCAATGACATGCTGTTTTTGGCCAGCGCCGACCAAGGCAGCAAAGCCAGCAAACTAACCCGCGCTTCGCTGGCAGACGAAGTGGCAACGACGCTGGACTATCTGGAGTTCATTGTTGAAGACGCACGGGTATGGGTACAGGTCAGTGGAGATGCGCAGGTCAATATCGAAAAGGCGCACTTGCGACGTGCGTTGATCAACCTGCTGAACAATGCTGTGCAGCACACCCAGCCGGGGCAGCGGATTGAAGTGCTGATCGAGCAAACCGAGCATCAGGTCAGCATCAGCATCAGCAACCCCGGCCCGCCGATTACCGAAGAACACCTGCCCCGCTTGTTCGAACGCTTTTATCGCGTGGATGCCTCGCGCCACAACAGCGGTGCCAATCATGGACTGGGGTTGGCCATCGTCAAAGCCATTGCCCACATGCACGGAGGCGAAGTGTTTGTGCGAAGCGGCGAAGGGCGCAATACATTTGGCCTGTATTTGCCGGCTGAATCTCACTGATCCTACGCGCCAGAGTTGCTAGAGATCACAAATGCCCGCCCCCAGTGGGCGCAGCACAATGCGTCTAACTCGGCCCTCACCGACTTTGTTACCCTAAACGCAAAAGTCCTTATCCAGAGCAGGGCTTTTTCGGTGTGCGCTCGCGCTATATTTTGATCGCACCACACAGAACTTGCTCAGCAAGAAGGTCTTTGAAATGTCCAGCAGTATGGGTATGGCCAGCGTTTTCGTTATGTCGTCTTTGTTGTTGTCGCCTTTGGCCATGGCGGAAGAATCGCCAGCGTTCGTCGCACAAAATGAGGCCCGCGCCGCCGCCTTTGAGCAGCACCAACAAGCACTGACCGCCAGCCATAAAAACGATGTAAAGACTCAGCAAACACAGGTTAAAACCAACGTTACCGATGACGCTAAAGACAGCTGATCGAGCACTGACAGACTTCCCGACCCAGTCGGTCACGGCTTACAAATGTGACTGACTGTTTCAAAAGCCGCTACTATAGCGGCTTTTTTTTGTTTTAAAAAAACGCCGCGGCGCTTGGCGTAACTCGAACAAGAATTGATTTCTTAAAGAAAATAAAAACTGCCGTCACTTTCAAGGAGCAATTTACTCGTGAAGTACTCACTCAAACTTAGCCCGCTATTCATTGCCCTGGCTGCAACGATCCCAGCCTGTGCCTACGCAGATGACGAAGCCTCCAAAGAGGGCTTTATCGAAGGTTCCAGCCTCAAGCTAAACCTGCGCAACTACTACATGAACCACGACATCCGCAGCCCTAAAGCCGATGACAGCAAAGAGTGGGGGCAAGGTTTTATTGGCAAGTTTGAGTCTGGGTTCACTCAAGGCGTGGTGGGCTTTGGTCTGGATGCGTATGGCTTGCTCGGGTTGAAACTTGACGGCGGTGGCGGCACCGATGGCAGCAGCATCCTGCCGGTCAGTGATGGCAACGGCAAAGCGCCCACGGCGTTTTCGTCTGCCGGCGCAGCGCTGAAAATGCGCGCTTTTGACACCGAACTCAAAGCTGGTGACATGTTTTTGAACAACCCGGTCATAGCCGGTGGCGAAACACGCATGCTGCCGCAGACTTTCCGCGGTGTCAGCCTGACCAATAACAGCCTCGAAGGCTGGATGTTTGAAGGCGGTCAGGTGAGCTTCAACAAGCCTTATGACCAAAGCGGCATGCGTCGTCTGACCACCACCTACGGCGACATGGGCGACCAGAGCAGCAAACATCTGACCTGGGCCGGCGTGTCCTTCAGCGGTATTCCCGAGATCACCAGCAACCTGTACGGCGCTGAACTCAAAGATGTCTGGAACCAGTACTACTACGACTTTGACTACACCTATGAACTGAGCGATAGCATCAGCCTGAATCCGGGCCTGCATTTCTATCACACCCAAGACACTGGCAAGGCCCTGCTGGGGGACATCGACAACAACACCTTCAGCCTGCACTTTGCTGTAGTCATGGCCGGGCATACCGTGACGGCGGTGTATCAGCGGGTCAACGGCAACACGCCTTTTGACTACATCTACGAAGGTGACAGCGTTTTCCTCGACAACTCGCAGCAGTATTCGGACTTCAACGGCCCGAACGAGCGCTCCTGGAAACTGCAATACGAGTATGACTTTGCAGGTGTTGGCCTGGCGGGCCTGACGTCTATGGTCTCGTACTCACGTGGCGAACTGGACTTGACCAAGGTTGATCCCAACAGCGTGGGTTACAGCAGTTGGTACAACCCGCAAGGCAAAAACGCTCACCACTGGGAGCGCGACATGACCGTTAAATACGTGGTTCAAGACGGCGCGGCAAAAGACTTGGGCGTCGCCCTGCGCTGGTCTACCAACCGCGGCAACGAGGCCTATCAAGCCGTGGATAACAATGTCGATGAATACCGTGTGATCGTCGATTACCCACTGGATGTGTTTTAAGTCGTGAACGGCTGAAAAACGCATTTAAACGCGCAAAATCGCGTAATAAGAAGCAACGATTCGACGTTATCTTCAGCTATTCTTTCAGGGTGTTTCGCGCCGCGAATCAATGGCCAACGCTTGGTTGGTCTTTGATTCGCGGCGCGACCTTTAATGGGGCGCCACGTCCAAGGCTGAGGGTTTTGTCATTAAGCATTTACCCCGAGCACACGTCATCACGCGGCGCATGTTAATTGGTGCTACCACGCTCTGTGTCATGACCATCCTGAGTATCGTGAGCTACCTGTTGGTGCGCGAATATCGCAGCGCCGAGCAAGACGCTTCGCGCTCAGCCCTTAACATCGTGCAACTGATCAATCGCGACGTGCGCAACACCGTCGAGATTTACGATTCCGCCCTGAAAAATTTGATTTCAGTGTGGCAAAGCAATGAACTCAGCCCCCTATCACCCATCACTGAGCACTCACTGCTGTTTGGCAGATCCAGCGAAGCGCCCTCCAATGAAGGTTTCTTTTTGCTCAACGCCCAAGGCCAAGTCATCACATGGTCTGGCACGTCCTCGCTGCCCCATGAAAACTTCAGTGAGCAGCCCTTTTTTAACGTGCACAAACTCCTGAACAGTGGCCAGGTGTTCATCAGCCGCCCTTTTCAGTCGAGCAAAAAAGATGAGGACTGGAAGATCAGTTTCAGCCGTCGGATATCGGCCCCCGACGGCACGTTTGTTGGGGTCGCTGTGGGCCAGATGAAGCTGGACTACTTTAAAGGGCTGTTTAGAGGACTGGACGTCGGCACCAACGGCAACATCAATCTGATCAGTACCGACGGTTTTTTGCTGATGCAATACCCAGTGACCTTGCAAGCGTTTGTCGGCGTGGACTTGAGCCAGACACCAAACTTCATACGTTTTCTCAGTGAACGCTATGGCAGCTTTACAGCGATGTCCGGGCTTTATCGTCAAGAGCGCCTGTACAACTTTTCACAAGTCCACGATTTACCGATGGTAGTAGTGGTCGCCCTGTCCACCGAGAACATCTTCAGTAACTGGTGGCACACAACCTTATTGATTGGGGCCGCCACCCTGCTGTTGTGCTCGGGCTTGCTGTGGTTGACCTGGCTGTTGGTGCGCGAACTGCGCTTGCGCCAACATGCCGAGCGCGAGCTGGCAGGGCTCGCCTCCACAGACGCACTCACAGGACTTGCGAATCGTCGAACGCTGGACGCAACACTTGAGATGGACTGGCGGCGCTCGCAGCGATCAGGTAAACCGCTGTCGGTGATCATGATTGATATCGATCACTTCAAGGCCTTCAATGACACTTATGGCCATCAAATCGGTGATGAGGCGCTGCGTCAGGTGGCGCAGGTCATCAAAGCGCATGTACGTCGCCCTACCGATTTGGCGGCTCGATATGGAGGCGAAGAGTTCGCGGTGGTTCTCAACGAAGCCGACGCTGCCAGCACCCGCTTGCTTGCCGAAAACATTCGTCACGCAGTCGAGCACATGGAACCTGTAACAGCCGACAACAAGGTGCTAACCATCAGCCTCGGCACCTGTACGCGCTACGCCAAAGCTTTTGATTCGCCCTTGGCGATTATCAATACGGCTGACAAAGCGATGTACCAGGCCAAAAAGAGTGGTCGCAACCGCGTGGTCAACATTAATGAAACGGGGCTGATTGCATTCAAACCTAACGTTGCCCCATAAAAAAAGGCCACCCGAGGGTGGCCTTCAAAAACTAGAGAAAGAAGTTTTACTTAAACTGCCGCAACCGGACGCATGTACGAGATCGGTGCAGTGCTGGCGTCTTCAAAGGTCACGACTTCCCACGCATCTTTCTGCTCAATCAGCTTGCGAAGCAGCTGGTTGTTCAGTGCATGGCCAGACTTGAAGCCCTTGAACTCACCAATCAGGCTATTGCCCAACAGGTAGAGATCGCCAATGGCGTCGAGGATTTTGTGCTTCACAAATTCGTCTTCATAGCGAAGACCGTCTTCGTTCAGTACACCATCCGCATCGACTACGATCGCGTTTTCCACGCTACCGCCGAGTGCGAGGTTGTGCTTGCGCAGGTACTCGATGTCACTCATGAAACCAAAAGTACGGGCGCGGCTGACTTCTTTAACAAACGAAGTACTTGAGAAATCCACGCTTGCACTTTGGGTGCGGTTACGGAAAACCGGGTGATCGAAATCGATCTCGAAGCTCACCTTAAACCCTTCGAAAGGGACGAAAGTGGCGCGCTTGTCGCCATCTTCCACTGTCACTTCACGCAGGATGCGGATGAACTTCTTCGGCGCGTCCTGTTCTTCCAGGCCGGCAGATTGAATCAAAAATACGAAAGGTCCAGCGCTACCGTCCATGATAGGGACTTCAGACGCGGAGAGTTCGACGTAGGCGTTATCGATCCCCAGGCCAGCCATGGCCGAGAGCAAGTGCTCTACCGTGTCTACTTTGGTATCGCCGTTGACCAACGTGGTCGACATGGTTGTCTCGCCGACGTTTTCCGCGCGAGCAGGAATCTGCACCACAGGGTCAAGGTCTGCACGACAAAACACGATGCCGGTGTCCACAGGCGCAGGCTTGAGGGTCAGGTAGACCTTCTCACCGGAGTGCAGGCCGACACCTGTGGCACGGATAATATTTTTCAGGGTGCGTTGTTTAATCATGGCATTGGCCGCTTCAGCGCAAATTGCGAACTGGTATCAACAAAGGCTGGCGATAATAGCAGACCGAGCCTTTGCTGAACACCAATCACCTTAATACCCCTGATTGATTTCATTAATCAGCCTGACGACGCAGGAAAGCCGGGATGTCCAGGTAATCCAAATCGTCTTGCGGATTCAGCTTAGCAGCGGTTGTTGCGCCTTGCTGAGCCTGATTACGCATCACGGTCGGGCGATCCAGATCACGGTAGTTAACCACTGGCTGCTCCTGACGCTCTACGCGAGTTTCCTGACGAGAGGCCGTCTGCGACGAAGCAGGTGCGTAGGAAGTCTGAACGGTATTGTCGATAACCTTGACCGGCTTCTCGATTTTTGCGCCCAGGCCAGTAGCCACAACCGTCACGTGCAGTTCGTCACGCATGTCTGGATCGATAACCGTACCGACCTTGACCATCGCGTGCTCGGAAGCGAACGCCTCGATGATGCTACCCACGTCGGAGTACTCACCCAGAGACAGGTCAGGACCGGCGGTGATGTTCACCAGAATGCCGCGTGCGCCTTCAAGGTTCACGTCTTCAAGCAACGGGTTACGGATCGCTGCTTCGGTGGCTTCACGAGCACGGTTTGGACCGCTGGCGCAGCCAGTGCCCATCATCGCCATGCCCATTTCGCTCATCACAGTGCGTACATCGGCAAAGTCGACGTTGATCATGCCCGGACGCTTGATGATGTCGGAGATACCGCGAACGGCTCCGGCCAATACGTCATCAGCCTTGGCGAAAGCAGACAGCAAGCTTGCGTCTTTACCAAGGATGGTCAGCAGTTTTTCGTTCGGAATCGTGATCAACGAATCGACGCTTTCGGACAGCAGACGAATACCTTCGTCAGCGATCTGCATGCGCTTGCGACCTTCGAACGGGAACGGACGAGTCACCACTGCAACAGTGAGAATTCCCATTTCCTTGGCCACTTCGGCAATGATCGGCGCAGCACCGGTACCGGTCCCACCGCCCATGCCCGTGGTGATGAACACCATATTGGTGCCCTGCAACACTTCAGCAATGCGCTCGCGGTCTTCCAGCGCAGCCTGACGACCAACTTCTGGATTAGCACCAGCACCCAGGCCTTTGGTCACACCAGTGCCCAATTGCAGGATGGTACGCGCGCCAATGCTCTTGAGCGCTTGTGCGTCGGTGTTGGCGCAGATGAATTCCACGCCTTCGATGTTGCTCTTAACCATATGGTTAACAGCATTGCCACCGCCACCACCAACACCGATAACCTTGATTACCGGGCTTTGCGGGATGTTGTCTACGAGTTCGAACATTTTCCCTCTCCTTTCATTTCTCTAGTTTTTTCGCCTACTTCTACTGCTTTGAATCTGGTACTGCTTAAAACTTAAAAGTTGCCTTGTACCCAGCGCTTCAAACGCTCAAGTACCGGCGCCTTTTGTTCATCACTGCTGTAGCTTTCACGGCTGCTGATACCCGACAGGGAGATGCCGTCCGACTGCTTTTGCAGCCCGTACAGCAACAAGCCCACAGCAGTTGAGTAAATCGGGTTGCGTACAACGTCGGCCAAACCTTTGAAACTGTGCGGCACGCCCAGACGCACCGGCATATGGAAGATCTCTTCGGCCAACTCGACCGCGCCTTCCATTTTCGATGTGCCACCCGTCAGCACGATGCCAGCCGGGATCAGGTCTTCGTAGCCACTGCGACGCAGCTCAGCCTGAATCAAGGTGAACAGCTCGTCATAACGCGGCTCAACCACTTCGGCCAATGCCTGACGGGACAGTTCACGCGGAGGACGGTCGCCCACGCTTGGAACCTTGATGGTTTCACCCGCGCCTGCCAGTTTGGCCAGTGCGCAGGCATAGCGAATTTTGATTTCTTCGGCGTATTGAGTCGGTGTACGCAGCGCCATAGCGATGTCGTTGGTCACCTGATCGCCCGCAATCGGGATCACTGCCGTGTGGCGAATCGCGCCTTCGGTGAAGATCGCGATGTCAGTGGTACCGCCGCCGATATCCACCAGGCACACGCCCAGTTCTTTCTCGTCGTCAGTCAGTACCGAGTAAGCCGAGGCCAGTTGCTCAAGGATGATGTCATCCACTTCAAGCCCGCAGCGGCGCACGCATTTTTCGATGTTCTGCGCAGCATTCACGGCGCAGGTCACAACGTGAACCTTGGCTTCAAGACGTACACCCGACATGCCCAGTGGCTCACGAACGCCTTCCTGGTTATCGATTACATAGTCTTGCGCCAGGGTGTGCAGCACACGCTGGTCAGCCGGAATCGCAACGGCTTGAGCGGCGTCCAGTACGCGCTCAAGGTCGGCCGAGCTTACTTCGCGGTCACGAATCGCCACGATGCCGTGGGAGTTCAGACTGCGAATGTGATTGCCCGCCACACCGACAAATGCCGAGTGAATGCGGCAACCCGCCATCAGTTGGGCCTCTTCAACTGCGCGCTGAATCGACTGCACAGTGGATTCGATATTCACCACCACGCCCTTTTTCAGGCCACGGGATGGATGGGTGCCGATACCGACGATTTCTAACTGGCCATCGGCCGCGACTTCGCCTACCAGCGCAACCACCTTGGAGGTGCCGATATCCAGACCGACGATCATTTTGCCGCTTTGCACATTTGCCATGGGTCCTGCCTCTTCTTAATTCTTCGCGACAGCGGGTTGGGCCATCGTGGGTGCCACAGGTTCCCGCCAGCCGACGGCCAATCCGTTGGCATAACGCAAATCAATGCGCGCAATGTTTGTAATCTGTTCTTTCAGCGTTTTTTCATAGATGGCTATGAAGCGACGCATTTTCTCTACCAAGTGATCGCGCCCTAACAGCAGCTCGATCCCAGGCCCTGCACTGCCAGCTCCGGTGGTCAGGAACCAACTGCCCCTTTCACGCAATTCCAGCCGGGCAATTGAAAAGCCCATCGGACGCAGCATCTGGCTCAGCACCTGATACTGCTGCATAACCTGCTGCTGAGCCCGCTGCGGGCCAAACAGCTGTGGCAAATGTTCGTAATTGGCCAGCTCTCGCGGTGTGAAAGCCTGCCCTTGGTTATTGAGCAGGGCTTCATCGCCCCAGCGTGCAACCGGCAGTTGCTCTTCGAGGCGAATCACAACCTGATCCGGCCACACACGGCGTACTTCGGCGTGCGCAATCCAGGGCATTTGCTCAAGTTCAGTGCGCATGGCTTCCAGGTCGACTGTGAAAAAGCTGGCCGCCACGTAGGGAGCGATCCGCTGTTGTACAGCTTGCTGGCTGATGTAGGTCAGATCGCCCTGAACATTGATGTTGGTAATCGGCCGATCCGCGTAAGGCATTAATCGCTGAGCGCCTTCATACGTACCAAACCCCAACGCCACCAACAGCACAGGCCAAAAAAGAGCCTTCAAAAAGCCAAAGTTAGCTTTGGGCAGGCGCACCGACATCGGCTCTTTAGCCACCATTCGGCTGGCACCACGCGGCACCGGCTTGCGGCCGGGTGCAGGTGGTTGATGACGAACCGATGCGCCTTGCATGGCCTTAACCTCGCGCCTCTAAACTAGCTGCCAAGATCGACAGCACCAACTGTTGAAAATCCAGACCGGCCGCCTTGGCCGCCATCGGCACCAAACTGTGATCGGTCATGCCCGGCGCGGTGTTGACCTCCAATAGCCAAAACTGGCCATCGGTGTCTTGCATCACGTCCAGACGTCCCCAACCGGCAATACCAATCGCCTCACAGGCTTTGGCCGTGAGCTCCATAAGTTCTTGTTCTTTGGCGCTATCAAGACCGCACGGCACCCGATATTGGGTATCGTTGGCCACGTACTTGGCGTCGTAGTCGTAGAACGTATGCGGGGTGCCCAGTGCAATAGGTGGCAGCACTTGGTCACGCAGGGTGGCGATGGTGAACTCCGGACCAGAAATCCATTGTTCAACCAACACTTGCGAATCGTACTTACTGGCTTCGGCCCACGCGCTGATCAATTCCTCAACGCTGTTCACTTTGGCCATACCAATACTTGAACCTTCATGCGCCGGTTTGACGATTAAAGGGAAGCTCAGTTCCTTCGCTGCACAAATACAATCGGCTTCGCTGCTCAGCACTGCGTGGCGCGGGGTCGGAATGCCCAGGCTGTGCCACACCTGTTTGGTGCGCAATTTGTCCATTGCCAAAGCCGAAGCCAAAATGCCACTGCCGGTGTAGGGAATGCCCAAGCACTCCAGCAACCCCTGCATGCTGCCGTCTTCGCCGCCACGGCCGTGGAGGATGATGAACGCACGGTCGATTTTTTCGCTGGTAATACGGCTGATGAAGTCATCACCCACATCAATACCAAAGGCATTCACACCAGCGCTTTGCAGCGCTTTAAGCACGGCATTACCTGACTTGAGGGACACTTCACGCTCGGCGCTTTTGCCTCCGAACAACACCGCCACGCGGCCAAAATCGGCGGGGGCGATGGTCGAGAACAGATTGGCGTAGGCAGCAGTCATTTCAACTTCCCCTCGCTGGTCGCAACAACGGCACCGGCGAATAACGGACTGTTAATAAGTTGCGGTGCCAGACGGCCGATATCGCCCGCCCCTTGGCACAACAGGATGTCGCCCGCACGCAGCAGCGGCTTGACGATCGGCGCCAGCTCCACGCCGCGCTCAATGTAGATCGGGTCTAATTGGCCACGCTGACGAATGCTGTGGCACAACTGGCGGCTGTCTGCGCCCGGGATAGGCTCTTCACCTGCGGGATAGACTTCCATCAATAGCAACACGTTGGCATCGGCCAGTACCTGCACGAAATCGTCGTACAGGTCACGGGTGCGACTGAAACGGTGCGGCTGGTAAACCATGACCAAGCGGCGTTCTGGCCAGCCACCGCGTACCGCCTTGATAACGGCGGCCACTTCGGTTGGGTGATGACCGTAGTCGTCGACCAACATGACGCTGCCGCCCTCAACAGGCAGTTCACCGTAGACCTGAAAGCGACGGCCCACACCCTGAAAACCCGAGAGGCCCTGAACAATGGCGTCATCACTGATGCCCTCGTCCGAGGCGATGCAGATAGTCGCCAACGCATTAAGCACGTTGTGGTTGCCCGGCATGTTCACCGACACATCCAGCGGTTCGCGATCCGGGCGCAATACGGTAAAGAAGGTTTGCATGCCTTGCTGACGGACATTGATGGCACGTACGTCAGCGGTTTCGCTAAAGCCATAAGTGACAGTCGGACGCTTGACCAGCGGCAGAATTTCACGCACCACCGGATCATCAAGGCACAATACTGCCAAGCCATAAAACGGCAGGTTGTGCAGGAACTCGACAAAGGTTTTCTTCAGTTTGTTGAAGTCACCTTCGTAGGTCGCCATGTGGTCGGCGTCGATGTTGGTCACTACCGCAACCAGCGGCTGCAAGTGCAGGAAGCTGGCATCGCTTTCGTCAGCTTCGGCGATCAGGTAACGACTCGTTCCAAGCTGTGCATTGGTTCCTGCTGCATTCAGTCGGCCACCAATCACAAACGTTGGGTCCAGACCACCAGCGGCAAACACCGACGCGAGCAAGCTGGTGGTCGTGGTTTTGCCATGCGTGCCAGCAACGGCAATGCCGTGGCGATAGCGCATCAGCTCAGCCAGCATTTCAGCCCGCGGCACCACTGGGATACGACGTTCCAGTGCAACAGCAACTTCCGGGTTAGCCGGATTGATCGCGCTGGACACCACCAATACATCTGCATTGGCAGCGTTTTCGGCGCGGTGGCCAATGAAGATGTGCGCGCCGAACGTCTCTAGACGCTCGGTCACAGGCGATGCGTTCAGGTCAGAGCCCGACACCTGATAACCCAGGTTCAGCAACACTTCGGCGATACCGCACATGCCCACGCCGCCGATACCGACGAAGTGGATGCGACGGATACGGCGCATTTCGGGTTGTGGCATAGCTTTTTGATTCTCAACCATTGGCCACCTCCAGGCAGATATCGACAACGTTGCGGGTTGCATCAGGCTTGGCCAAGCGGCGAGCATTGGTCGCCATGCTGTTCAGTCGTTCCGGTTGCATCAAAACCTCTGTCAGGCGTGCAGCCAATTCGGCTGCGCCAGTCGTCGCTTGCGGCATCAGAAAGGCCGCGCCCTCCTGAGCCAAATAGTCAGCATTACGGCTCTGATGGTCATCAATCGCATGGGGCAAAGGCACCAGCAGCGATGGCAGACCGGCCGCAGCCAGTTCACTGACGGTCAGCGCGCCTGCGCGACAAACCACCAAGTCGGCCCAGCCATAGGCGTGGGCCATGTCTTTAATAAAAGGCTGCACTTGAGCCTCAACACCGACCGCGTTATAGCGCTCGGCGGTAATTTGGTCGTGTTGCTTGCCCGCCTGATGAAACACCTCAGGGCGAACATCAGCCGCTACCTTGGCCAATGCTTCAGGCAACAATTTGTTCAGTGGCTCAGCGCCAAGACTGCCGCCCAATACCAACAAGCGCGCCTGACGCCCTTGCAGGGGAGCACGCGATGCCAACGTGAATAACTCAGGACGCACCGGGTTACCGGTGGTACGCAGTTTGTCCGAAGCCTGGAAGGTCTGCGGAAAGGCTTCGCAGACACGGCTCGCCATCGGCACCAGCAAACGGTTAGCGGTGCCCGCTACGGCGTTTTGTTCATGAATAATCACGGGCACGCCACAGGTTTTAGCCGCCAAGCCGCCGGGGCCCGTGACGTAACCACCAAACCCAAGCACGCAGACCGGCTTGAGCTGACGAATAATTTTACGCGCCTGAAACAACGCCTTGAGCAACACAAAAGGGGCCTTGAGCAGCGACAGTTTGCTTTTGCCACGCAGGCCCGCAACGTTAATCAGGTGCAGGGTGAAACCTGCGGGTTTCACCAGTTCGTTTTCTATGCCTCGCGGGGTTCCAAGCCAGTGCACGGTGTAACCGCGTGCTTCAAACTCGCGCGCGCAGGCCAGCGCCGGGAACACGTGCCCGCCAGTGCCGCCCGCCATGATCAGCACATTAGCGCCCATGAGTCGGCTCCTCTGCGAAGTCGCTTTCTTTGAAGTCGGTCTCTTCACTGCCCAAGTGGGTTCGACTCTCCCACTCAATGCGTAGCAACAAGCCCATACACACACAGCAAATCACCAACGAGCTGCCGCCATAACTGAGGAATGGCAAGGTCAAACCTTTAGTGGGCAACAGACCAACGTTCACGCCGATGTTAATCAGGAACTGGCCGATCCACAGGAACGACAAGCCGTAGGCCATGTACGCTGCGAAATATTGTTTAGCGCGCTCGGCCCACAGCCCGATGTACATGCCCCGTACACAAACGAACACAAACAGGGCGACCGTTAGCAGCGAACCGACCACACCCAGCTCTTCAGCCAACACCGAAAACACAAAGTCGGTGTGGGCTTCAGGCAGGTAAAACTGCTTCTGAACGCTGTTGCCTAGCCCCACGCCAAACCACTCACCGCGACCAAATGCGATCAAGGCTTGGGTCAACTGGTAGCCAGAGCCGAACTGGTCAGACCACGGGTCAGTAAAGGTAATCAAACGCGCCATACGATAAGGCTGCGCCTGCACCAACACGAACACCGCACCAACCGCCAGAACCACCATCAAAGCAAATCGGAACAGCCCAACGCCACCCAAGAACAGCATGGCCGCTGCAGCACCCATCATCACGACGGTGGCACCGAAGTCGGGCTCCATCAGCAGCAAGCCAGCCATCGGCAGCAAGACGATGAAAGGTTTGAAAAAGCCCATCCAGCTTTCACGCACTTCTTTTTGCTGGCGTACCAGATAGCCCGCGAGGTAGATCACCACGAACACTTTGGCGATTTCCGAGGGCTGTACGTTAAAGAAGCTGAAACCGATCCAGCGCATCGAACCGTTAACCTCACGGCCAATGCCCGGCGTGAGCACCATCACCAGCAAACCAAATGCGCCGATCAGGAGCATCCAGCCCAAACGCTGCCATGTCGCAATCGGCACCATCAGGGTCAGGATGCAAGCACCCAGACCGAGCACGATGTAAAACAAGTGGCGGATCATGTGGTACAGCGTGTTACCCGATTGCAAGGCTGCCACTTCAGATGACGCCGAAGTGATCATTACCAGTCCCAGACCGAGCAGGGCCAGACAACCAGCCAGCAACGGGAAGTCGAGGTCAATGCCACGACCCGTGATCAGCGGTGAGGGATAAGGCTTGATAATGCCGAAGATCATGCCAAGGCCTCCACTGCGCGGGCGAACAAATGGCCGCGCTCTTCGTAGTTCTTGAACATGTCAAAACTGGCGCAGGCGGGCGACAGCAATACCGCATCGCCGGAATGCGCCAATGAACGGCTTCGGGCAATGGCTTCATCCAGCGAACCTGCACGCACCTGTGGCACGGCATCGCCCAAGGCTGTCGCGATCAGATCGGCATCGCGCCCCATCAACACCACAGCACGGCAATACTTGGCCACGGAGTCTCGTAAGCCGCTGAAATCAGCACCTTTGCCGTCGCCGCCAGCGATCAGCACCAGTTTGCCATTCATGTCAGCGCCCAGGCCGTCGATAGCGGCCAGTGCGGCCCCCACGTTGGTCGCTTTGGAGTCGTTGTAATAGCTGACACCGTCGAGTTCACGCACCCACTGGCAGCGATGTTCAAGGCCGGTAAACGTGCGCAGGCTCGACAGCATGGCGTCAAACGGCAAACCAACGGCATGCCCCAGTGCCAACGCTGCCAAGGCATTGGCCTGATTGTGCGCACCGCGAACTTTCAGCTCGCGCACAGGCATCAGGTTCTGGAATTCAAAGGCCAGATACTTCTCGCCGTTTTCTTCGCGCACACCGAATGCCTTGAAATCTGGCGCGCTCAAACCGAAGGTCCAGCACGGCAGACCTTCGCTCATCAGCGGGCGGGTCAGTGCATCCTGGCGGTTGACGACCACTTGTTTGGCACCACGAAAAATGCGGTGTTTTGCCAAGTGATACGCGGGCAGGCCGCTGTAGCGGTCCATGTGGTCTTCGCTGACGTTAAGCACGGTGGCGACTTCTGCGCCCAACTGGTTAGTGGTTTCCAGCTGGAAGCTCGACAGCTCCATCACGTACAACTCAACGTCATCGTTGAGCAAGTCCAGTGCGGGTGTGCCAAGGTTACCGCCCACCGCAACACGCTTGCCTGCGGCTGCAGCCATTTCACCGACCAAGGTGGTGACGGTGCTTTTGGCGTTGGAACCACTGATTGCCACAATGGGCGCTTTCGCGTTACGCGCGAACAGGTCGATGTCGCCAGACAGCTTCACGCCACGGGCAGCGGCCGCTTGCAATGCAGGTGTCGCCAAGGCCAGACCGGGGCTCACGTAGAGTTCATCGGCGCGGCACAAGAAGTCGACATCCAGTTCGCCACAACGCACTTCCACTTGCGGGTAGTCACGGCGCAGCGTGGCCAGCTCCGGTGGATTGTCCCGCGTGTCAGCCACAGCAAACGACACACCCCGTTGCGCCAGAAAGCGCACCAGAGACATGCCGCTCTTGCCGAGGCCGACAACGATGCGGAAGTGGTCAGAAGCGATCAGAGACACAGGTTCTACCTCAGCTTCAGCGTGGCAAGGCCGACCAACACGAGAATTACGGTGATGATCCAGAAACGGACAATCACACGTGGCTCGGGCCAGCCCTTGAGTTCAAAGTGGTGATGAATCGGCGCCATGCGGAATACCCGCTTGCCGGTCAACTTGAAAGACGCTACCTGGATCACCACCGACAGGGTTTCCATCACGAACACACCGCCCATGATGAACAACACGATTTCTTGACGCACGATCACGGCGATAGTGCCCAGAGCTGCACCCAGCGCCAGTGCGCCGACGTCGCCCATGAACACTTGAGCCGGGTAAGTGTTGAACCACAAAAATCCGAGGCCGGCGCCAATCAGTGCGCCGCAAAAAACAATCAACTCGCCTGCGCCCGGCACGTAAGGGATCAGCAGGTAATCGGCGAATTTCACGTTACCCGACAGGTAGCAGAAAATACCCAGCGCACCGCCGACCATGACCGTCGGCATGATTGCCAGACCGTCCAGGCCATCAGTCAGGTTGACCGCGTTGCTGGAGCCCACAATCACGAAGTAGGTCAGTACCACAAAGCCGATACCCAGCGGGATACTGGCGTCTTTGAGGATCGGCAGAATCAGCGTGGTTTCGACGGCGCTAGGCGCGGTCATGTACAAGAAGATCGCGGCACCCAGACCAAACACTGACTGCCAGAAGTACTTCCAGCGACTCGGCAAGCCACGTGAATTCTTCTCGATCACCTTGCGGTAATCATCCACCCAACCAATGGCACCGAACAGCAAGGTCACCGACATCACGACCCACACGTAGCGGTTGCTCAGGTCAGCCCACAGCAAGGTGCTGATGGTGATGGCTGACAAAATCAGTGCGCCGCCCATTGTCGGCGTACCGGACTTGGACAGGTGCGATTGCGGGCCATCGTTACGAACCGATTGCCCGATCTGGCGATTTTGCAGGGTGCGGATCATCCACGGCCCTAGGCACAGCGACAACGACAAAGCAGTCAAGACACCCAGAATCCCCCGCAGGGACAAGTACTGGAAGACCGCGAAGCCCTTGTAGAACTGTTGCAGATACTCCGCTAGCAGCAGCAGCATTAATGTTTCTCCCCGCTGGAACCGCACAAAGCCGCAACGACGTTTTCCATCGCAGCGCTGCGTGAGCCCTTGATCAAAATAGTGGTGTTTGTTTCATGCTCAGCGCGAAGCGCCTTGATCAGGTCGGCCTGATTGGCGAAGTGACGAGCCTGGTGTCCAAATGCTGAGACGGCATGAGCCATCATTGGTCCCACCGCATACAGCGCTGAAACCTTGTCGGCGGCATAAGCGCCTACTTCACGATGTCCTTGCTCCGCCCACTCACCCAGTTCGCCAATGTCTCCGAGCACCAGAACGGTGCGGCCGGAAAAGGCGGCGAGTATATCAACGGCAGCACACATTGAGGTGGGGTTTGCATTGTAAGTGTCATCAATAATTCGTAAGCCTTGAGCGGTCAGTTGTGCCACTGCGCGCCCTTTGACCGGCTTTACAGCCTCAAGGCCTGAAGTGATGCCAAACAACGAGACGCCCAACACATATGCCGCAGCCGCTGCTGCCAAGGCGTTGGCCACGTTATGGCTGCCCAGCAGGTTGAGCTGAACAGGGGCAACACCCAATGGGCTATGTAGCTTGAAACCTTGGCAGCCACGCTCATCACGACTTAGATCGCTGGCGTAAAAATGTGCATCCGGGTTTGTCAGCGAGAAGCTGAGCACCTTGCGACCCGCTGCACGGGCCTGCCAAATGCCAAAGGCTTTGTCATCCAGATTCAAAACGGCGACGCCATCGGCGTCCAGCCCTTCCAGAATTTCGCCTTTGGCTTCGATGATTTTGTCTGGCCCACCAAACTCGCCCACATGCGCGGTGCCTGCATTGTTGAGTACCGCAACACAGGGTTTGGTCATACCAACGGTGTAAGCGATTTCGCCGAGACGTGAAGCGCCCAACTCGATCACGGCAGCGGTATGTTCAAGCGTCAGCTCGAGCAGTGTCAGCGGCACGCCCAGATCGTTATTCAAATTGCCTTTGGTCGCCAGCACCGGGCCACGGGTGCGCAGGATGCAGGCGAGCATCTCCTTGACCGTTGTCTTACCGCTGGAGCCGGTAATAGCGGCGACAGGCTTGTCGTAACCGGCGCGATTGAGCGCCCCCAACTGGCCCAATGCTTCGCGGGTGTTCTTTACGATCAGTTGCGGCAATGCCGACTCAGGGACTTCGCGCTCAACCAAGGCTGCGACTGCGCCTTTGGCTGCGACTTCGTTTAGATAATCATGCCCATCAAAACGCGGCCCAGTGAGGGCAATAAAGAGTTGGCCCTTGGTGATCGCTCGACTGTCGATACTCACACCACTGAACGCGACGTCCGTGCTGACAAGACGGCCATTAACAGCTGCGCACACTTCGCTGAGGAGCAGAGGCTTAAGCATTGGCGGCCTCCCACATGTTCAGGGCTTTTTCAGCTTCAACCAGATCCGAAAAGTCATGGCGTTCGCCGTTGATTTCCTGGTAATCCTCATGGCCTTTACCGGCCAGCACGATGACATCTTCAGCGCGGGCGCTGGCAATAATTTGTGCAATGGCTGCACCACGACCGGCCACAAAGGTAACGTTTTCAGCAGCAGCGAAACCGGTACGCACATCATCAAAAATTTGTGCGGGGTCTTCTGTGCGCGGGTTGTCGTCAGTGACCAAAACGCCGTCAGCCAGACGTTCAACCACTTGCGCCATCAAAGGGCGCTTACCGCGATCACGATCGCCGCCGCAGCCAAATAAGCACAACAACTGGCCTTTGGCGTGAGGTCGCAGTGCCAGCAAGACTTTTTCCAAGGCATCGGGCGTGTGGGCGTAATCGACCACCACCAAGGGTTTGTCGCCGCCACCCAAACGCTGCATGCGGCCAACCGGCCCTTCGAGTTTTGGCAATACGCTGAGGATTTCATCCAGCGCGTAGTCAAGCCCCAACAAAGCACCCACCGCAGCCAAGACGTTGCTCAAGTTAAAGCGACCGAGCAAAGCGCTACGCAGATGGTGCTCGCCTTGAGGCGTGACCAGCGTTGCGCGCACACCATCGTCATCGAACGTGGCTTCACGGCAATACAGGTAGGCGCCGCTGTCTTCGAGGCTGTAGCTGATCAGGCGAGAATCGTGTTTTTCTGCCGCCAGTTGGCGACCAAATTCGTCATCAAGGTTGAGTACACGGCACCGTAAGCCAGACCAACTGAACAATTTGGCCTTGGCAGCTGCGTAAGCTTCCATCGTCCCGTGATAGTCCAGATGATCGCGCGACAAGTTGGTCAGCACGGCCACATCGAACGCCAAGGCACTGACCCGGCCTTGATCCAACCCATGGGAGGACACTTCCATCGCCACGGCTTTGGCGCCGGCATTTTTCAGGTCAGCCAGCATGGCTTGCACGGCAATCGGGTCTGGCGTGGTGTGGCGACCGCTTTGCAGCGCACCATAAAACCCAGTACCTAAAGTGCCCACAATGCCGCAGTGCTGCCCCAGCAAGTCCAGTGCTTGTGCCACCAACTGAGTGACGCTGGTTTTGCCATTGGTGCCAGTGACACCCACCAGATTGAGCTGACGGCTCGGCTCACCGTAAAAACGCCCTGCGATATCGGATAACTGCGCAGCCAGGCCTTTGACCGGGATCAACGGCACTGAAGTGATAGGCAGAACCGAGGCGCCCTCCACTTCGTAAGCAACCGCCGCGGCACCGCGGCTCAATGCGTCACTAATGTGCTCGCGACCATCGAGCTTGCCACCTTGCACCGCGAGGAACAGATCCCCTGCGCGCACATTACGGCTGTCGAGGGTCAGCTCACGAATCAAAAGATCGTGGCCCGCGTGAGGGAAAATCTTGTTCAGGCTCAAGGACATTAGCCACGCCCTCCTTTGGCTGCCGCGGCTGTCGCAGCCGCTTGTTGTTCTGCAGCAGTCGGCAGGTTATCTGGCGACACGTTCATCAGGCGCAGGGTGCCGGACATCACTTTGCTGAATACAGGGGCTGAAACCAGACCGCCGAAATAGCCGGCTTTGCTGGGCTCATCAATCACTACAACGATCGCGTAGCGCGGGTCACTCATCGGGCCAAAACCGGCGAAGAGGGAACGGTAAGAGTTAACGGCATACCCTTTCATGCCCGACGATGTTTTACGCGCAGTACCCGACTTGCCGCCCACGTGATAAGCCGGCACCTTGGCACGCCAAACACCACGCGGGTTTTCGATAACTTCCTGCAACATGCCCTGCACGGTCTTGGCGACTTGCTCAGGCATCACTTGTGTGGCTTGTGCGGGCTTGTCGCTTTTAAGCAAGGTCAGCGGAGCCAGCTTGCCGTTGTTGGCCAGTGCCGAGAACGCGTGAACCAGCTGGATCGCCGTCACGGACACACCGTAGCCGTAAGATAAAGTCGCAGTTTCAGCTTTGCGCCACTCACGGTAGTTCGGGAGGTTACCGACACGTTCCCCCGGGAAGCCCAAACCTGTGTCCTGACCCAGACCCAGCTTGGCCATTGTGCGGAAGATGGCCTCGCCGCCAATATCGAAGGCGACTTTACTCATGCCAACGTTACTGGAGTTAATCAAAATACCCGTCAAGTCCAGCACCGGGCCTTCGGTACGCGATACGTCACGAATGGTGTATTTACCCAGTTGCAAGGTGCCAGGGTAAACCTCGACCTTATCGGTTGGCTTCCAGCGCCCGGTTTCTAGCGCGGCACTCATTGAGATGGGCTTAACTGTCGACCCCGGTTCAAACACGTCGATCATGGCGCGGTTGCGCATCATCGCGGGTTGCAGGTTACGGCGGTTGTTCGGGTTATAGGTTGGCTGGTTGACCATCGCCAAAATCTCGCCCGTCTTCACATCCATGATTACCAGGCTACCCGCCTTGGCCCCGTTCTCTACCAGCGCATTGCGCAGTTCGCGGTTAGCCAGGTATTGAAGGCGCAGGTCAATTGACAACGCCAAGGTCTTCCCTGCCTTGGCGTTTTTGGTGACCTGGATGTCTTTAATAAGACGCCCTCGTCTGTCCTTGATCACTTGTCGCTTGCCCGGAACCCCGGCCAGCCACTCGTCATAAGCCAGCTCTACGCCTTCGCGGCCTTTGTCATCAATGTCAGTAAAACCGACCATGTGTGCGGTCACTTCACCGGCCGGATAAAAGCGCCGGAACTCTTCGATGCCGTAAACACCTGGTACTTTCAGGTCGAGCACCACTTGACCCTGTTCAGGCGTGAGGCCGCGTACCAGGTAGATAAATTCTTTATTGGCTTGCTGCTCAAGACGTGCGGCCAACACCTTTGGGTCTTGCCCAAGTGCATGCGCCAACGCAGGCCAGCGGTCTTTGGCAACTTGCATTTCTTTGGCGTTGGCCCACAACGTAGTCACGGGCGTGCTCACCGCCAAAGGTTCGCCATTACGGTCGGTAATCAGGCCGCGGTGTGCAGGAATCTGGATGTGACGCAAGCTACGGGCATCGCCCTGACCTTTAAGGAAGTCATGGTCGATCACCTGCAAGTAGATAATTTGGCTGGCGATAGCGCCCACCAGCAGCGCCAGCAGTGCCAGCACCACACGAAAACGCCACGGATACAGTGCGCCTTCGAGTTTGATCATGGTGCCACCATCCGAACTTCTGCCGCACCCGGGATGCGCATTTTCAATTGTTCGCTGGCCAAGGCTTCGATGCGACTGTGAGCAGTCCACGTGCTCTGCTCAAGAATCAAACGACCCCACTCCGCCTGCGCCTTGTCACGCACACTCAGCTCGCCATATAAGGTGTTGAGCAGTTGGCGGTTCCAGTGAGCGCTGTAAGAAACACCTACAGCCGACACCAACACGCCAATAAATAACAGCAGCATGAAAAAGCTTCCGCCGGGAAGTGGCTTGGCAAAGAGCTTGTTCAACGAAGCTTCTCCGCGACGCGCATGACAGCGCTACGCGAGCGCGGATTGGCTTTTAGCTCTGCTTCAGAAGCGAACTGCGCCTTGCCATGAATTTTTATTTTTGGAACAAAGGTCGTGTGTTGGACAGGCAGGCCACGCGGCAGGTTGTCTGGCTCGCCCTTGACCAGCTTGCGCATGAACAATTTGACGATACGGTCTTCAAGCGAGTGAAAACTGATAACCACCAGACGGCCGCCCACTTCCAGCGACTCCAGCGCAGCTTCAAGGCCTGCCTCCAGATCGCCCAGTTCGTTGTTGACGTGAATACGCAGGCCCTGGAACGTTCGGGTGGCCGGGTGCTTGCCCTTTTCCCAGGCAGGGTTAGCAACCTTCAGCACTTCAGCCAAGTCGGCGGTGCGCTCAAACGGCGTAATAGCTCGACGCTCAACAACAGCGCGAGCCATGCGACCGGAAAAGCGCTCTTCGCCATATTCCTTGAACACCCGTGCGATCTCATCCTGAGAGGCCGTATTCACAAACTCAGCAGCGCTGATACCGCTGTCCGGGTTCATACGCATGTCCAACGGGCCATCATTCATGAAGCTGAAGCCGCGCTCAGGATCATCAAGCTGAGGCGAGGACACGCCAAGATCAAGCAGCACACCGCTCACTTTGCCGGCCAGACCGCGGTCTGCAACCTCTGAGCCCATTTCGGCAAAGCTGCGTTGCACAATGACAAAGCGGCCGTCTTCGGCCGCTAGCGAAAGCCCTGTGGCAATCGCTTGTGGATCTTTATCAAACCCGAGCAAACGCCCTTGTGGGCCGAGCTTCTGGAGAATCAGGCGGCTATGTCCGCCGCGACCGAAGGTGCCATCCAGATAGCATCCATCAGGACGTACGGCGAGAGCCTCTACGGCTTCGTCGAGCAGTACGGTGATGTGGTTGAAGCCGCTATCTATAGTCACAGAATTAAATCACGCAGTTCGTCAGGCATCGCGCCCGGTTGTTGAATGGCTGCAAGGTCAGCGGTAGAAACAGCTTCCCAGGCATCCTCGTCCCACAGTTGAAACTTGTTCAGTTGGCCCACCAACATTGCGCGCTTATCCAACTTGGCATACTCACGCAAACGCGGCGGCACCAGAAAACGACCACTGCCATCGAGCTCGAGGTCGACAGCATTACCAATCAACAGACGTTGCAAACGGCGGTTCTCTTCACGCAGGGAAGGCAACGCCCGCAGCTTGGCTTCAATCAATTCCCACTCATCGAGCGGGTACACACATAAGCAGGGATCTACCGCATCAATGGTCACGATCAGTTGCCCGGAACTCTTGGAAATCAACTCGTCACGGTACCGGCTCGGCATTGCGAGACGGCCCTTGGCATCGAGATTGATTGCATTAGCTCCGCGAAACACGAGGCGGCACTCCAAATATTAGCGTTTTACGTCTAGGAAACCCACTTTATGCCACTTTTCTCCACTTGCGCACACTATAGGAATGCGCCCACCACACCGTCAAGGCGCGTCCCAAAGGAAAATCCTTACATTACGGAGATTTAGGTGGGTAATTAGACGTACAGCCGCAAGCGAAGTGTTTTTTTGACAAGCCATGCGTTGGCAATTCAAAGATCTAGACTTCAAACTTAAAGTAGTTTGTTAAGAGTAAGAACTTTTCGGCATTAGAGGTTTATTTCTACTTGCGTATGAAGCGAGGGGATTGGAGCGTGCATTTAAAAAATGCGTACCTGCTTGCGAAACAAGCAGGAGAAAAAAGGTGGAGAGTCGATCTGTAAGCCGGGTTCTGTCGTGAACAGTCATTCGTCTACGATGGCCATCACTGGACATCTTTAGCAACCTACCCGGTTCCAGCGCGGGCCACGCCTTGGAACCCTATTTGGTCTTGCTCCAAGTGGGGTTTACCTAGCCACGAACTGTTGCCAGTCGTGCGGTGCGCTCTTACCGCACCTTTTCACCCTTACCGGCACCGAAGCGCTTAGGCGGTTATTTTCTGTGGCACTTTCCGTAGGCTCACGCCTCCCAGGCATTACCTGGCACTTCGCCCTATGGAGCCCGGACTTTCCTCCCCCTCCTAATTTTCATAGAAGGCAGCGACTGTCCAATCGACTCTCCGGCGCGAAGATTAACTGTACACAGCGTATAGAACAAGCTTTAAAAGCTCAGCGGTATCGCCAACAACCCTCCCGCAAGCCTTTATTTAAAAAGCTCTTCCCATAGATTGAGGCTAAAGGCCACTAGTGCTTATTCAGCTTTTTGCTTTTCAAGAGCTACCTGGTACAGCACATTCTTGCGTTCGCCCGTGATTTCAGCCGCCAGTGCCGCAGCCCGCTTGAGGGGCATTTCTTTAAGTAACAAATCGAGGATGCGCATCGATTGCGCACTGACAACTTCGTCTGTTTGCGGAGCTGTCCAGCCCGCAACCAACACCACGCACTCACCGCGCTGCTGATTAGTGTCTCCTTCAACGAAAGCCCGTAACTCGGACAAAGGTAGCCCTTTGAGTGTTTCGAAGGTTTTGGTTAGCTCACGTGCCAGCAACGCAGGACGATCCGGGCCAAAAACCAGTTCTAAATCTTGCAGGCACTCAAGAATGCGATGCGGGGCTTCGTAGAAGATCAGCGTGCGAGGCTCTTCCTTTAATAACTCAAGCCGCGAGCGACGACCTACGGCCTTGGCGGGCAGAAAGCCTTCAAAAATAAAACGATCGGACGGCAAGCCCGCCGCCGACAACGCAGCAATCAGCGCACAAGCACCAGGCACTGGCACCACCTTAATACCCGCCGCACGAGCCTGACGCACAAGGTGATAGCCAGGATCGGAGATCAGCGGCGTGCCCGCATCTGAGATCAGAGCGACATCATCACCCGCCAGCAAACGCTGAATGAATCGACTGCCCTCGTCACGCTCGTTATGTTCGTGACAGGCCCCCAACGGGGTGGATATACCAAAATGCTGCATTAAACGCAGGGAGTGACGCGTGTCTTCAGCTGCAATCAGCGACACCTCACGCAACACTTTGAGCGCACGCGCACTGATGTCGTCCAGGTTACCGATGGGCGTGGCCACCACATAAAGCGAGCCAACAACGGAATTCAAAGCACCTGGAGCAGTCAAAACGCACACCTCATGGAAGTTAAAGACGCCATTGTAGCGCGTAGACCCAGCCTAAACGCACGCATCACAGCGGCTGAAGACGCCAAAGTGATCTAAATTTAGGCTTTATCACCTCTAACATCGCGCCCCGGCCAGCGCTTGGGTACACTTCCCCACTCATTTGATCGAGTATTCAGGAACATTTACATGATCGCTTGCCTGCGGCTGTTCACTGCCCTCTGCCTTGCTGCCTTACTGGCGGCCTGCGCCAGCTCGCCCTCGTCCAGCCTTGGCGAACTCCCTCGAACCCCAGATGCCAGCCTTGAACAGCTGCTGCAACAGGCTTCCGAGAGCCAAAATCCGGAAAAAGCCGCATTGCTGCGCCTTTCGGCAGCTGACTTGGCTTATCGCCAAAAAAACATTCAGCGCGCGACCGAAATTCTTACACAAGTTCCACTGGATCAGCTCAAGCCCGCTCAACAAGCATTCGCCAGCACCTTGGCTGCCGAGCTAGCCATGAGCCGCAATCAGCCCAAAGAAGCCTTGACCGCGCTGAGCCACCCAAGCGTCGCGCGCATCAATGAAATGCCGGCCGATCTGCAAGTGCGCACACATACGGTACATGCGCTCGCCTTTGAAGCGGACGGCCAAACCCTTGCCGCCGCTCGTGAACGCGCAGCCATGAGTTCGGTACTGACCGACAGCGCAGCCAACAGCAATAACGAGGCTATTTGGGCATTGGTTGCTGCACTGCCAGCCGACCAACTGCGCACCCCGGACACCGGCGTACTAGGCGGTTGGATGTCCTTGGCACTGGTCGTCAAGAGTGCCAGTACCCTGCAAGACCAGCAAAATGCTATCGACCAGTGGCGAGCGCAAAACCCAACACACCCTGCTGCCATCCAATTGCCAACCCCACTGACAAAGCTCAAAGAACTGGCCAGCCAACCCCTGACCAAAATTGCTCTGCTACTGCCTCAAGACGGCCAACTGGCTTCGGTTAGCAAAGCACTTCGCGATGGTTTTATGGCAGCGCACTACCAAGCTCAACAGGCTGGCCAAAATCCGCCCAGCATTCAGTTTTACGACTCATCACGCCTGACCTCCATCGATGACTTTTATCGTCAGGCTCAGGCCGACGGCGTCCAACTGGTCGTTGGCCCGCTTGAAAAACCACTGGTCAAGCAACTCAGCGCGCGCCAACAGCTACCGATTACCACCCTGGCCTTGAACTACAGCGAAGGCTCCCAAGGCCCATCGCAACTGTTTCAATTTGGCCTGGCCGCTGAAGACGAAGCCCGTGAAGTGGCTCGCCGTGCGCACGCTGACGGCTTAACCCGTGCCGGCGCAATGGTGCCGCAAGGTGAATGGGGTAATCGTGTTCTCAACGCCTTCCGCCAAGAATGGGAAGCCAATGGCGGCACCATCGTTGGCGTTGAACACATCGACAAACCCGTGGCTTTGGCCCAACAAGTGGCCGATCTTGTGCAATTACGTAACCGTGGTGGCAACTCATCCGGGACGCAACCAACACGTCGCCAGGACATGGAATTCATCTTCCTTGCCGCGACCCCACAGCAAGCCCAACAAATTAAGCCGACACTTAACTACCAATACGCGGGCGATCTTCCTGTTTACGCGACGTCTCACGTCTTCAGCGCAAGCGGTGACCAAAATCAGTACAACGACATGAACGGCATCCGTTTTTGCGAAACGCCTTGGCTGCTTACCCCAAGTAACCCATTGCGCCAGCAGGTGTCCGCTCAATGGCCTCAAGCAGGCGGCAGTCTGGGCCGCTTGTATGCAATGGGGATCGACGCTTATCGATTAGCTCCAAGCCTGGGCCAGCTCAAGGCACTGCCTGACAGCCGCATTGACGGCCTGTCTGGAAGCCTCAGCATGAGCCCAACCCAACGCGTTGAGCGCCGACTGCCTTGGGCCGAATTTGTTAATGGTCAGGTTCAAACCCTGCCAGGCACACCTGACTGATGCCTAACCGTTCAAGCCAGCAGAGCGGTAAAGACGCCGAAAGCCAAGCACTAAAGCACCTTGAGCAACAAGGTTTACGCCTACTGGCAAAGAACTGGTTATGCAAACGTGGCGAGCTGGATCTGGTCATGCTTGACGGCGATACAGTAGTATTCGTCGAAGTTCGTTACCGACAACACGCGCAATGGGGTGATGCACTGGCCAGCATTGATGCACGCAAGCGTCAAAAACTGATACTCGCTGCACAGTATTTTCTGCAGCGAGAGTCACGCTGGGCCAACCACCCATGCCGATTCGATGTCGTCGCAATGGACAGCGCTACACCTCATTTGAACTGGCTACGGAATGCCTTTGACAGCTAACGCGCTGCAAGGCCGATTCCAGCACCCTTTTATTAAACGATTTTGCTTTGCTTTGCGGGCCGCACATTCTTGTGCCGGGAAGTCACTCAGGAACACCTGGATCACGCCCGACCAGCCGCCCTACTTAAGGTCACATTGATGGACATGCAATCCCGGATTCGCCAGCTTTTTCAGGCCAGTATCGACACCAAACAGCAGGCGATGGACGTTCTTGCACCGCACATCGAGCAAGCCAGCCAAGTAATGGTCAACGCACTCCTCAATGAAGGCAAAATGCTTTCGTGCGGCAATGGCGGCTCTGCAGGCGACGCTCAACACTTCTCGTCCGAGCTACTGAACCGCTTTGAACGCGAGCGCCCGAGCCTGCCAGCAATCGCACTGACAACCGACAGCTCTACGATCACTTCAATTGGTAACGATTACAGCTTCAACGAGATTTTCTCCAAGCAGATACGCGCCCTTGGCCAGCCCGGTGATGTGCTACTTGCTATTTCGACCAGCGGCAATTCAGCCAACATCATTCAAGCCATTCAGGCAGCACATGATCGCGAAATGATCGTGGTCGCTATGACCGGGCGTGACGGTGGCGGCATGGCATCACTGCTGCTACCTGAAGACGTAGAAATTCGCGTGCCGTCCAACGTCACTGCACGCATCCAAGAAGTCCACCTGCTGGCGATCCACTGCCTGTGCGATCTGATCGACAGCCAACTGTTCGGGAGTGAAGAATGACTTTTAATCGCCTCAGCTTGGCCGCTCTGGCCTTGTGCCTCGGCCTGACAGGTTGCAGCTCGGTGCTGACCGCTACCCGCGACACCCCCATTGAAGATGATCGCGGTACGCGTACCTTTGGCAGCAAGATCGATGACTCCCTGATCGAAACCAAAGTTGCCGTGAACGTAGCCAAAGCCAGCCCAGATCTGGATACAGGCTCTCACATCGTGGTCACCAGCTATAACGGCATTGTCTTGCTGGCCGGACAAACCCCTCGCGCAGACCTGAAGGCGCAAGCTGAACAAGCTGCAGCAGCCGTACAGCGCGTGAAGAAGGTCAACAACGAACTGCAAGTCATGGCCCCGTCTTCGATTCTGGCGCGTAACAACGACGCTTGGCTGACCACCAAGATCAAAACCCAGATGCTGACCGACAGCGCAATTCCCGGCTCACGCATCAAAGTGGTTACCGAGAACGGTATCGTCTACATGTTGGGCCTTGTAACCAAGCAAGAAGCCACCCGCGCAACCAACCTGGTGCAAAGCGTTTCTGGGGTACAGAAAATCGTCAAACTGTTTGAGTACATCGACTAAAAGCACTCAACTGTCAGGCACAAAAAAGGCGACCTTCACAGGGCGCCTTTTTTATTACTTCACCACTTTGAGGCTTGGCCGACCACTAGGTCGCGGCGGCTCAGTACCCGGTGGAGGCCCATCGTCATCTGGCTCAAGCTCATCTTCAGCTTCAAAAAGCTCTTCGAGCTCAAACACCATGCCCTGGCCATTCTCTCGGGCATAAATGCCCAAGATGGCCGCTATAGGCACGTACAACGTATGCGGCACGCCACCAAAACGCCCTTCAAAGCTGACAGCTTCGTTGTCCATGTGCAGGTTGCGCACAGCGACGGGTGCTACGTTCAGAACAATCTGCCCATCACTGGCAAACCCGCTAGGCACTTGCACCTTCGGGTAATCAGAATTAACCAGCATGTGCGGAGTGCAATCGTTATCCACAATCCACTCGTAGAGCGCACGCACCAGATAAGGTCGACTTGAATTCATCAAGGGCTCCTAAAGCCTTAGCGCATGTCGCGTTCGACACCAGACAAACTCGCCTGGAAAGCCTCACGCGCAAACTGGCGCTCCATATAATCAAGCAACGGCTTGGCAGGCCGAGGCAACTCAATACCCAAAATAGGCAGTCGCCAGAGTATCGGCAACAGGCAGCAGTCGACCAGACTTTGCTCGTCACTGAGGAAAAAAGGTTTGTCCGCAAATAACGCAGACACACCCGTCAAGCTCTCACGCAGCTCTTTGCGCGCCTGCACACGCGCAGGCTCTTTAGTGCGCGAGTCGAGGATCAAGTCGACCAGAGCACACCAATCACGCTGAATACGGTGAATGAGCAGGCGACTATTGGCACGCGCGACAGGATAAACCGGCAGCAACGGTGGATGCGGGTAACGCTCATCCAGGTATTCCATCACAACGGTCGACTCCCACAACGCCAGGTCACGATCGACCAGCGTTGGCAGGCTGCCGTAAGGATTCACTTCGATCAGCTTCGGCGGCTGACGGCCCGCCTCCACACTGATGATCTCGGCGCTGACACCTTTCTCGGCGAGCACAATGCGCACTCGATGGGAATAGTGGTCGGCGGGGTCGGAGTAACAGGCCAACCGATTGGTCACGCCCATGGCGGTCCTCCTCGCTTGTTGAAATTATCAGGAGCGGAAAAACGAACGCGCCCAAGGAGCTCTTGCGGTAACAACAAGACACCGGAGGGCAGGTTACTTGAACCCGCCCTCCCGCTTGTCCTGCACTGTTACCTTTTCAGAGACACCCTTGGGCGCGCACGATTAACAGCAATATTTGTAACGGTATCAGTGCACATCTTTCCAGTATTCGCGCTTAAGCAGATATGCGAACACAAAGAAGAAGGCCAGATAAAGCAGCACGTACGTACCGATGCGCTGATGTTCCAGCTTCACCGGGTTAGCCGAGTAAGCCAAGAAGGTTACAAGGTTCTTAACTTTCTCATCGAACTGCTCTTCAGTCAGTGCGCCAGTTTTAGGCAGCACTGTCAGCTGGTCGCACGCTTCATGCGTCAAAGGCGTGCCGGTCAGCGGATCATACTGCTTCTTGCCGTCTTCGACGATCTGTACTTGCTTGCAACCCACAACTTGGCGGCCTTGCAGCGGCGCAAGAACGTTAGGCATACCCACATTCGGGAAGACCTTGTTGTTTACACCCCAAGGGCGAGACGGGTCTTCGTAGAAAGCACGCAGGTAGCTGTACAACCAGTCTGTGCCGCGAACACGGGCTACCAGGGTCAGGTCAGGCGGTGCAGCACCAAACCAGGCCTTGGCGTCTTCAGGCTTCATGCCGATGTTCATGTGGTCGCCAATTTTGGCGCCCGTCAGCACAAGGTTATCCATCATGACGTCATGAGGGATCCCCAAGTCATCCGCTACGCGCTCGTAGCGCTGGAACTTGGCACTGTGGCAGCCCATGCAGTAGTTGGCGAACGTACGTGCGCCGTCCTGCATTGCAGCCTTGTCAGAAACGTCGATATCGACTTTGTCGAGATGCACACCTTGTTCAGCCGCAAAGGACAATACAGGCATCGCCGCGAGCATCAATACAGCAAATAGCTTTTTCATCAGCCAGTCACCCTTTCCGGAACCGGTTTGGTCTTCTCAAGCCTGGTGTAGAACGGCATCAGAATGAAGTAGGCGAAGTACAGGAACGTACACACCTGCGACAGCAACGTACGACCCGGGGTCGGCGCCAATACGCCCAGCACACCCAAAATCACGAACGAGATGCAGAACACCCACAGCCAAATCTTGCTCATCCATCCCTTGTAGCGCATGGATTTAACCGGACTGCGGTCAAGCCAAGGCAACACAAACAGCACGGCAATCGCAGCACCCATGGCAATAACGCCCATCAGCTTGTCTGGAATGGCACGCAAGATCGCGTAGAACGGAGTGAAGTACCAAACAGGTGCAATGTGCTCTGGTGTTTTAAAGGCATTCGCCTGTTCGAAGTTCGGTTTTTCCAGGAAGTAACCGCCCATTTCCGGGAAGAAAAACACGATCGAGCAGAAGATGAACAAGAACACCACAACGCCGACGATATCTTTCACGGTGTAGTACGGATGGAAAGGAATGCCATCCAGCGGTACGCCGTTTTCGTCTTTGTGCTTCTTGATGTCTACGCCGTCCGGGTTGTTAGACCCAACTTCGTGCAAGGCCAGAACATGCAGCACAACCAGGCCCAGAATCACGATAGGCAACGCCACTACGTGCAAGGCAAAGAAGCGGTTCAGGGTAATGCCGGAGATCAGGTAGTCGCCACGAATCCACTGAGTCAGGTCGTTGCCGATAACCGGAATCGCGCCGAACAGGGAGATGATCACCTGGGCGCCCCAGTAGGACATTTGCCCCCAAGGGAGCAGATAGCCCATGAAGGCTTCAGCCATCAGCGCCAGATAAATCATCATGCCAAACAGCCAAACCAGCTCACGCGGCTTTTGATAGGAGCCGTAGAGCAAGCCACGGAACATATGCAAATAGACCACGATAAAGAACGCCGATGCACCCGTAGAGTGCAGGTAGCGCAGGATGGAGCCGTATTCGACGTCACGCATGATGTATTCGACAGAAGCAAAGGCCTCTTCCGCCGACGGCGTGTAGCTCATGGTCAACCAAACACCGGTAACGATCTGGTTTACCAGAACCAGCAATGCGAGAGAACCAAAGAAATAGAAGAAGTTGAAGTTCTTCGGGGCGTAATACTTGCTGAGATGGTCTTCCCACATTTTTGTGGCAGGGAAGCGGGCATCTACCCAATCCATGAACTTGCTCATTACGCGCTCTCCCCTTCGAGGCCAACGACAATGACATTGTCACTGCCTTCTACATAGTAGTAAGGCGGCACCGGCAGGTTCAGCGGAGCTGGTTGGGCCTTGTAGACACGGCCGGCCAGATCATAGTGCGAACCATGACAAGGGCAGAAATATCCACCAACCCAGTCTTTGCCAAGGTCAACAGGCGCAACCTCAGGGCGGAAAGTCGGCGAACAACCCAAGTGAGTGCAAATTCCAATCAATACCAGCACTTCTGGCTTGATGGAACGCCACTCATTTTTTGAGTTTTCAGGCTGATCAGAACTCAAGGATTCAGGATCAGCGAGCTGCCCCTCAATCTTTTTCAGATTCGCCAGGATCTCTTCGGTGCGGCGGACAATGAATACCGGCTGACCACGCCACTCAGCAATCATCTGCTGACCTGGCTCAACCTTTGCAATATTCACCTTCACCGGTGCGCCTGCGGCTTTCGCCTTGGCACTGGGGAACCACGACCCCACGAACGGGACCGCCGCCCCCACCGCTCCTGCAGCACCCACCACGGATGTGGCTGCTACGAGGAAGCGACGCCGGCCGACATTTACGCCGTCATTGCTCATTCAGTCCTCTCCCATCAGCTTTGTGGCCTGTTAAATCAGGCATCTACTAAGTAAAAATCTGAACTTATAAAAATTTTGCAGAATGGTAATGAAAAGCCCCTATTCTGACAAGGTAATTACCGATCTCGGTCGGCTACAAGCCTTGTAGTATAGGCATTTGCTGGATGTGGCAAGTTGTCACACCAAGATATCTTCACCCATAAAAAAAGCCCAGCTCCGAAGGAGACTGGGCTTTTTTGAACGAAGCTGCGAATTAACGCTTCGAGTACTGCGGACGCTTACGCGCTTTACGCAGACCGACTTTCTTACGTTCAACTTCACGAGCATCGCGAGTTACGAAGCCTGCTTTGCGCAGAGCGCCACGCAGAGTTTCGTCATACTGCATCAGTGCGCGAGTGATACCGTGGCGGATTGCGCCAGCTTGACCACTTACACCACCACCGATCACGGTGACGTAGATGTCGAACTTCTCGACAGTCTCAGTCAATTCCAGCGGCTGACGAACTACCATGCGGGCAGTTTCGCGGCCGAAGAAATTTTCCAGGGTGCGGTTGTTGATGGAGATGTTACCGGTACCCGGACGCAGGAAAACGCGTGCGGTTGCAGTTTTACGACGGCCAGTGCCGTAGTTTTGAGTCGCCGACATAATGAACTATTCCGTTAAAACTTCAGTTCTTGGGGCTGCTGAGCAGTATGAGGGTGTACAGCGCCCGCATAGACTTTCAGCTTACGGTACATGTCGCGACCCAGCGGGTTTTTAGGCAGCATGCCTTTAACCGCGGTCTCGATCACGCGCTCAGGAGCTTTGGCGATCAGCTTTTCGAAGTTGATCGACTTAATCCCGCCCGGGAAACCGGAGTGAGAGTAGTACATTTTGTCAGAGGTCTTAGCACCAGTGACACGAATCTGCTCAGCATTGATAACAACGATGTAGTCACCGGTGTCAACGTGCGGAGTGAATTCAGGCTTATGCTTGCCACGCAGACGGCTCGCGATCTCAGTGGCCAGACGACCCAGGGTCTGACCAGCAGCGTCGACGACAAACCAGTCGCGCTTAACTGTTTCTGGTTTAGCAGTAAAAGTTTTCATTCTTTATAGCCTCAGGGGCCGCCCTGTAAATTAGACGGCGGATCTTACTGAATAGTGCGTACTTTGACAAGTCAAAGGCAGCCGGATACAGACGCTATCGGGGGCTCGGGTCAGCGCGTCCGTTCAACGGCAAGATTCTTCGGCAGGCGGCGCATCACTTCCACTGCAGAAAGAGGACGGCAATTATCCAGATTGCGGAAAAAATTACAACCTGCTTTTATGATTCTTTCCCCAAAGGAGTTACCAATGGACTACCGCCAGCTCGGCCGCACTCACCTGAAAGTCAGCGCCATCGCCCTCGGAACCATGACTTGGGGCGAGCAAAACACTCAGGACGAAGCCTTCGCCCAAATCGAATACGCAAAAAACGCCGGGATCAACTTCATCGATACCGCAGAAATGTACCCCGTGCCGCCCAAGGCACAAACCTATGCCAGCACCGAGCGCTACATAGGCAACTGGTTTAAAAAACGTGGCGATCGTGCCGACTGGATATTGGCCAGCAAAATTGCAGGCCCCGGCAACGGCATCGATTACATTCGTGACGGTCAACTCAAGCACAACCGCGCCCATATCGTGCAAGCCCTGGACGCCAGCCTCAAACGCCTGCAAACCGACTGGATCGACCTTTACCAACTGCACTGGCCTGAACGCAGCACTAACTTCTTCGGTCAACTGGGCTACAAGCACAACGCAGACGAACAGTTCACGCCACTTGAAGACACACTCGAAGCGCTGGACGAGCAAGTCAAGGCAGGCAAGATCCGCCATATCGGCCTCTCCAACGAAACACCTTGGGCCACGATGAAGTTTCTGCAACTGGCCGAGAGCCGTGGCTGGCCACGCGCAGTGTCAATTCAAAACCCTTACAACCTGCTCAACCGCAGCTTTGAAGTGGGCCTTGCCGAAATCGCCATTCGCGAGCAATGCGGCCTGCTCGCCTACTCGCCTCTGGCGTTCGGCATGCTCTCTGGCAAGTACGATGGCGGCGCCCGCCCACCAAAAGGCCGCCTGAGCCTCTACAGCCGCTTCTCGCGCTATTCAAACCCACAGTCCGTGGCTGCCAGCGAACGCTATGTCGCTCTGGCGCGTGAGCACGGCCTTGATCCCGCGCAAATGGCGCTGGCTTACGTCACTCAACAACCGTTCGTTACCAGCAACATCATTGGGGCAACGACGATGGAGCAGCTCAAAAGCAATATCGACAGCTTCAACGTGAAGCTGTCCGATGATGTACTCGCCGGGATTGAAGCGATTCACAAAGACCAGCCAAACCCCGCTCCTTAAGTCCAGAATCCCCGCGGGAA
The DNA here is from genome assembly GCF_055406205.1 of Pseudomonas sp. E315. Classification (NCBI taxonomy): domain Bacteria; kingdom Pseudomonadati; phylum Pseudomonadota; class Gammaproteobacteria; order Pseudomonadales; family Pseudomonadaceae; genus Pseudomonas; species Pseudomonas sp. E315. The sequence continues at coordinate 76,670 of NZ_JBUZPJ010000002.1, forward strand.
CCTTCGAAGGCTGCGGTCCAAACCTTAAAAGATCGCAGCCTTCTTCCTTCAGCAACTGCTACAGACTGCGTAAAACCTTTCCCCTAGACACACAGGAAAAAAAATAAGACGATCCAGCCGTAAGTTGACCAATTTCACCTATAAGAATAATCAAATCATGTCTAATCAACTCTCCACGCCGTTACGGCGCGTCAGCATTTTGGCAATTGATAGGGTTTTTGCTTCGACGCTGATGCAGGCCAAAGATTTTTTTCACCTTGCCAGCCTGCGCCACAACAAACAGCTAGGCCAAGGGTTTACCCCTTCGTTCGAAACACGCCTGGTTAGCCCGGACGGTAACTCCGTCAACAGCTTCAGCGACGTGGCACTGCCCGTCGATGGTGCTCTGGAAGACACGGACATCATTATCCTTCCAACTTTCTGGGAGGATTTCGACACCCTCTTCCAGCGTTATCCTCAGGTTCTGCCTTGGCTGCGTGAACAGCATGCGCGCGGTGCTGTGCTGTGCGCCGAAGCCACCGGGGTATTTTGGCTAGCGGAAGCGGGACTGCTCGACGGCAAGGAAGCCACGACTTACTGGCGTTTTTTCAACACCTTTGCCCAACGCTACCCCAAGGTTCACCTCAATCAAGACAAACACCTGACTGACGCTGACAACCTCTACTGCGCCGGCGGCCCTACCTCAGCCTGCGACCTGTATATCTACCTGATTGAACGCTTTTGCAGCGCAAATATTGCTCAAGCTGTGGCCCGCGACATTCTTTACGAAGTGCAACGCAACTATGCTCCTGGACGTATTGGTTTTGGCGGGCAAAAACTGCATCAGGACGTCATCATTTTGCAAATTCAGCACTGGCTTGAAGAGCACTTCGCCAATAAATTTCGCTTCGAAGACGTAGCCCGAGAGCACGGCATGAGCATCCGCAACTTCATGCGTCGCTTCCAAATTGCCACGGGGGATAAACCCCTGCACTACCTGCAACGCTTGCGCATAGAAACCGCAAAAGGCTTGCTTTCGGCCACCCGCAAAAGCATCAAAACCATCAGTTATGACGTGGGATACGACGACGCCAGTTTTTTTGCACGCCTGTTCAGGCAGCACACCGAACTGTCACCAAACCAGTATCGCCAACAATTTCAGCAGGCGGCCTAGGCACGCCACCCTAGAGCCGCCTTGGGCAGTTGCTACAGAGCGGCGAACCTAATCAACCCCAACAAACAAAAAAGGCCTGCAATGCAGGCCTTTTGGTGTACAGCGCCGGACTATGGCTTGTGCGCCCGCGTCAGGTATTCGTGAGACTGCATTTCAAGCAAACGGCTCAATGTGCGCTGGAACTCGAAGTTCAAGCGGCCACCTGTGTAGAGGTCTTTGAGCTCAACTTCAGCCGAAATGATCAGCTTGACGTTGCGGTCGTAGAATTCATCAACCATGTTGATGAAGCGTCTAGCGATGTCGTCGGTTTTACTCTCCATCTGCTCAACACCACTCAGGATGACGGCGTTGAAAATCTTGCCGAGCTCAATGTAGTCGTTCTGGCTACGCGGGCCATCACACAGCTCACGGAAATCAAACCAAGCCACATCATCACAGGTGCGAAGCGCGCGAATGGTGCGGTTTTCGATGACTAGATCGTCATTTTCAATCGCTCGTGTGGAGTTGTGCGTCAACGCCTTGAAGCTCTCACGCAGGCACTTCTCGGAGGCTTCGTTAAGCGGGAAGTGATAAAGCTCAGCCTGCTCCAAATGACGCAAGCGATAGTCAACGCCACTGTCAACGTTAACGATTTCGGTGTTCTGTTTGATCAGGGCAATTGCAGGCAAGAAGCGCGCACGCTGCAGGCCGTCTTTGTACAAGCCATCAGGCACGATGTTGGATGTCGCGACCAAGGTGACGCCATTTTTGAACAGCTCTTCCATCAACGTACCGAGAATCATGGCATCGGTGATATCCGACACAAAAAACTCGTCAAAACAAATCACCCGAGCCTCATCCGCGAAGCGCTTGGCAATGATGGTCAACGGGTTTTTTTCGCCATTCAACGTGCGCATTTCTTCGTGCACACGCTTCATGAAGCGGTGAAAGTGGGTACGCACTTTTTGCTTGAACGGCAAAGCATCAAAGAACGTATCAACCAGATAGGTTTTACCCCGGCCAACTCCGCCCCAAAAATAAAGACCTTTCACCGGAGCCTGTTCTTTTTTACCGAACAGCTTGCCGATAAAGCCAGGCTTGCTCTGCGAGGCGGCGACCAGATCGTCGTACAGTCGCTGCAAATGGCGTACAGCGTTTTCCTGCGCGGCATCGTGGAAGAAGTCCGGGCGTTTCAGATCAACTTGATATCGTTCTAGAGGCGTCATAATTCGTTAGCAAGGCAACAAAAACGGGCCGCCACTGTAGCGACGGCCCTGAGGAATGGCAATCAACCTTGAGTCGACCCGCCGCGGATTAATCTTGCGCAGGCACCAGCGCCAAGCGCAGGGCTTCAATGGCGGCGTCACGCGCTGTGTTGTCAGCAAATGCGGGGCTCTCGGCCACGCAGGCATCGTTTAGCCAAACACTGAAACTGTGGCCTTCTGCCCGCACATCTAATGCTTCGCCCGATTGCAGTTGCTTGGTGACCTGACCAGCGGTTTTGCCATCGGCAAAGCTGCGCGATAGCAACAACTGTTCGCCATCAGCGGCCAACAGGCGGAAGCGGAAGCTCCCGTCTTCATCGCGAAAGCTGACAAAGCGCGGGCCTTTGGCGGCTTTCTTTTTGCTGGCGGCGGCACTCGGCGCCGCACTCACAAACGAACGCAGGCCAACCGCTTCACGCAACTGCGCCAAGAACGGCGTCGCCGTTTTACGCGCTTTTTGCGCGCCAGCTTGAAGAATGTCTTCCATGTCAGATGGGCGAGACATCAAATCGTGATAACGCTCACGGGGCTCGCTCAGTTCGCCATCCAGCAACTTGAACAGGCGATCTTTAGCCTCGCCCCAGCCCAAGCCTTGCAACAGCTCACCGCGAAACTCTGCCGACTGCTGCGGCGTGGAGAAAGCTTGATACAACGTGAATAGGTGGGAGTTGTCCGGGTCTTTCGGCTCGCCCGGCGCGCGCGAGTCGGTCACGATCCGCGAGATCGCGCTTTTCATGTCTTTAGCGCTGCTGAACAACGGGATGGTGTTGTCGTAACTTTTGGACATTTTGCGACCATCAAGGCCGGGCAAGGTCGCGACGCTTTCTTCGATCAGCGCTTCAGGCATGGCAAAAAACTCTTTGCCGTTGCCAAACAGGTGATTGAAGCGCTGGCCAATGTCACGGGCCATTTCAACGTGCTGGATCTGGTCACGACCGACCGGCACCTTGTGCGCGTTGAACATCAAAATGTCGGCAGCCATCAACACCGGGTAGCTGTACAAACCCATGCTAATGCCCGCATCCGGGTCTTCACCGTTTTCAAGATTCCTGTCAACCGACGCCTTGTAAGCATGCGCACGGTTAAGCAAGCCCTTGGCCGCCACACAGGTCAGCAGCCAAGTCAGCTCAGGGATTTCCGGGATGTCTGACTGGCGATAGAACGTCACACGCTCAACATCCAGACCGGCCGCCAGCCAGGTGGCCGCGATTTCCTGACGCGAGCGCTGAATGCGCTGCGGGTCATCGCATTTGATCAGGGCGTGATAATCAGCCAAAAAGTAAAACGAGTCGGCGTTGCTGTCACGACTGGCCAGGATCGCCGGACGAATAGCCCCGGCGTAGTTGCCCAAGTGCGGCGTACCGGTGGTGGTAATACCGGTGAGGATACGAGTACGAGTGGTCATAGGTAATCGCTTATCAGACTGCAATCATTTCGAAAGGCGTGGCGCTACCAACTCTTTGAGTTCAGGCAGCTTGCCGTGAAAAAAGTGTCCGCATTCTGCCACTTTCAGCAGCTCATGGGGGCGCGAGAGGTTGTTTGACCAGTCATAAACCAACTGAGGGTCAATCACTTCGTCGGTTTCGGGCTGGATAACGGTCAGCGGGCAGGCGTGCGGCAAGTTGTCTTCGTTGCGTAAACGCATCACCGCCGGAGCGACCATTAGCAGTCGAGCAAGTCGTTCGCCTTGCGCCTCTAGGCGCCCACCTAAACTTGCGGCAACAAAACCGCCAAACGAAAACCCTAACAAGGTGATCGGTAAGTCAGGGTGCCGGGCGCGCAACCACTTCGCTGCAGCCAGAGCATCGTCGACTTCGCCGGTGCCCATATCGTGACTGCCTTCACTGGCGCCAACTCCACGGTAATTAAATCGCAAGGTAATCAGGCCAGCATCACGTGCTGTGCGTTGCAGGGTTGAAACCACTTTATTCATCATCGTGCCGCCCTGCACCGGATTAGGGTGACACAGCAGCGCAAGGCCGTGCGGCTCAGGCAAATCAAGGTACAAGGCTTCCAATTGGCCAACCGGGCCATCAATCACTACGGGGGTTTCGCGGGTAAGCAAGAAGGAACTCCGTGACCTCAAAGTGGGTCGACTCGTCTAGCTGATAGATTCTGTCTGGCATATTTGCGAGTGCATCGCGGTATACAGCGCAGGTCCGAGCCGTTAACGTAAAGCAAAGCCGTTTATAGAGGAAGGACTCGTGGAACACTCGCTCTTAATTTGGTTGTTGCCGACTCTAGCCTTGGTTGCCGGTGTCGCTATTGGTTTTCTGGTTGCTCGTCTGCTGCCAAATGCCGCGCCTAACCGCACGCAGCGTCAGCTAGATGACATCCAGGAACGTTTTGACAGTTATCAAAATGAAGTGGTGACCCACTTCAACAGCACCGCAAATCTGGTGAAAAAACTCACCCAAAGCTATCAGGACGTACAAGACCACCTCGCCGAGGGCGCCAACCGTTTGGCCCTGGACGAGCAAACGCGTCAACGCCTGCTAGCTGCTTTGCATTCTGACGCGCCACAACCGCATCGCGAGCGCCTTACCCCGCCGCACAGCGCTGAGCCACCGTTGGATTACGCACCGAAAACCCCGAACGCACCCGGCATGCTCGATGAGCATTACGGCCTGAAGAAGTAATTCATCCGGTAAAGCGCTCAATAAAAAACCCGCGATCTGCAAAGATCGCGGGTTTTTTATTGACTGAATCAACCCGCAAGTGCGGGTGAAGCCTGCGACGCGGGTTGCTTACAACCGCCCCCGCTTATGGGTACTGCTGAACCTGACCCGGCTGCTGATACTGCATACCCGGAATCGGTGCCAGAGTGATCTGAACGCGACGGTTCTGTGCACGGCCATCAGCCGTGGCGTTGCTGGCAATCGGATCGGCAGGGCCTTTACCCGTAACGCTCAGGTACTGACCGCTGACACCCTGAGACGTCAGGTAGGTCGCTACGCTTTGCGCACGCTGCTGGGACAACTGCATGTTGTAGTCGTAGTTACCCGTGCTGTCGGTATAACCAACAACCTGAATCTGCTGCTGGTTGTTGAGCTGCTTCAGCGAGTTTGCCAGTGCATTGAGCGGCTGGTAGAAGCTTGGCGCAATGCTCGCTGAACTGGTCGCAAAAGTAATGTTGCCCGGCATCACGAGCGTAATGTTATCGCCCTGACGCTGAACCTCAACACCGGTATTGGCCATGCTTGCACGCAGTGCGGCTTCTTGCTTGTCAGCGTAGTAGCCGTAACCTGCAGCCCCCAAGCCCGCCACTGCAGCACCGATCAGGGCACCCTTGCCGCGGTTATTGTGATCAATCGCAGCACCGGCAACTGCACCTGCCAACGCCCCAAGACCGCCATATGTGGCCGTTTTACTCATACCCGTAGAAGCTTGACCTTGATTGTCATAAGGGTTGGGCGATGCGCAGCCAGCCAGCAAGGCAATAGCACTTGCGGCAACAATCAAACGACGCGAAATAAACATGGTGAAGCTCCTACTCGATGCTTTCTGGGGGCAAAGGTCATTGGCAATGGACCTCTGTGGGCGTTTGAACACGACCAACGGTAAAAATTCCATGACGGCTTTGGTTAGGCGCGTACAAATGGGTTTTCACGCATTTCATCACCCAAGCGCGTGTCTGGGCCATGTCCGGTAATCACCGTCGCATCTTCGTCCAACGTATACAGACGCTGCTTGATAGAACGTACGATAGTTGCCTGATCGCCACCCCACAAATCCGTGCGCCCTACACCACGACGAAACAGGGTGTCACCGGCAATCAACAGCTTAGCCTCAGAAAACCAAAAGCTCATGGAGCCAGGCGTGTGACCCGGTGTATGCAGCGCAACGCCGCAGCCACACGCTAACTCTTCGTCATCTGCCAACCACAGATCTGGCGGCGGAACGGGCGTATACGGCACCCCAAACAGCTCGCACTGCCTCTCCAGGTTGTCCCACAAGATTTTGTCGTCCTTGTGCAGATGCAGTGTGGCACCTGTCTTTTCCTTGAGTTGGCCCGAGGCCAAGAAATGATCCAGATGCGCATGAGTATGAATGATGCTCACGACTCTTAAGCCCAGCGATTCCAAGCGAGCCAAAATCAACTCATGATCGCCACCTGGATCAACCACAATGGCCTTTTTAGTCACCGGATCGCCGATGATCGTGCAGTTGCACTGCAAAGGGCCGACGGGGAAGGTTTCGCGTATTAGCGCAGGCTTTGCGGCTTTCATGGGCACTCCAGTCAAAAATTTACCGACCCGATTTTTGCACCTTCGCCCGCCCCTGAATATCTGAATGTTCGCGCAAAGCCGCAGGGTAACTCGCTTAAGAAATAAATAAGAGCAGCGCCCTTGTGCTTGGCACGCAGGCAAAAACTAACGTCACACGCTCACGCAGCCTTGCGCAGTGCCGATAAACGCACCAGCGACCAGCCTGCTTCCGGGCCAGCCAGTGTCACTCGAACAGCGTCTTCAGGCAGCGCCCGTAAGAGCTTCAAGGCCAGATCACCCACCATCCAGTTGGCACTATTGGACGCAATAACTCGCCCATCCGCCGCGATCAAAACCGCTTCGTGCTCAAGGCGCATCAGACTGCGCACTAGCATGCGCTCAACGTTATGCAGTGATAAATCCAATCCCGCCACGCCAATAAAACGTCCCTCGACGAGAATCGGCATGGTGAAGGTCAGCACATACATGTTGGTGCCGTAGAGGTCGACATAAGGCCCCTCGACACTGCTCGCACCCGTGCTTCGCGGGCGACTGAACCAAGGCATTTCGGTGTAATCGTAAAAATTCTCTCGGCGCAGGTCGAAATTGGGCCGTAGCGGCAGGGTTTTACCTGCATCGGCCAAGTACCACCACTCCAAGTGCATTTCTCGGTCAGCCAGACAGCCCGGCTCAAGAATCACCCCGCCGCCGCAGCCGAACGCTCCAGTAGCCAGCAATTGCTGGTCGATAGCAGGCCTGAGCAACGACAAGTCCCGAGCATTTGGCTGACGGCCTTCAGCGAGCACTCGCTCCCATAACTGAAGGGTTTCATCCACCAGTTGGCGGACCTGACCGAAGATGGCTTCCAGTGTGCTGTTGAGCTGTTGAGCGCACGCAGAAAGGGAAGGATTCTCACTCGGGGTGGACATGGCATTACCTCACGCAGGGTTAGCTTTCTTTTTATAGGTGCTGCTGTGGGCGAAGCCTGCGGAGGGAAAAATCACCCAAACCGAGAATTGCCCACTTAATCGCTGACATCAATGTCCAAAATCGTCTTCCCTTGTGTGAAACCTAACGTCGCAACGGCACTCAGTGGATTCGACTTTGGTCGCTTGACCATGCAACAGGCTTAATTCAGCACCCCATCCTCATCGGATGGCAGATGAAAAAACCCACGCAATTACCACGCCAGCCTTACTCGGCCTCCTCGCTTGCGGCCAATAACTCCAAACGTAAACCGATCAAACGCTTGATCCCGCTCATGACATGGGCCTGCGCCAAAGCGCCCGCCAAAACCGAGTCGTTATTGACCAAGGCTTGCAGAATCGCTCTGTGCTCTTGCTCGACCAAGGTCACGTCGTTGCCGCCAATGGCTTCCAGCCACAACAACTCGCCCACCTCTGACTGCAAGCGCATCTCGGCGTGAGTCAGACGCAATGATTGCGCGGCTGCGGCCACTTCAATGTGAAAACGGGCATCCGCTCGGTGACGGGCCAGGCGCGTCGTACTTTGCCCCAGCGCCTCAATATGATGGGCAATCCGCGCCAGCTGTTCGGGAGAGCTGCGCTGGGCAGCCAGACGTGCGGCCGTCCCGGAGATGGCCATTTGCTCATCGCACAGATCACGCAAATCAGGGCCGCTTATTTCCTTGAGACGCTGCAACAGCAAAGCCTCGGGCAACTCCACTGGCGCGCAGACAAAACTACCGCCATTACGCCCGCGACGCGTTTCGATCAAACCGCGCTCACGCAAAACCACAAGCGCTTCGCGCAAGGTGACAGTGGCGACCCCCAGTTGCAGCGCCAGCTCACTCTCACTGGGCAATTGCTGCCCCTCGGCGAACAAGCCCAGTTCAATGGCTTCCACCAGCCGTCTCGCGACTTCATCGGTGCGACCTTCTTGGCGCAGCCTGATAAAAGCGGTACTGCGGGCAGTATTCAGGGCACTCATTGGCTCTCCAAATTCAGCTTGCAATGGTGTAGCCGGTCATAGGCACCAGTGCCTCGGCCCATGTTCGGCTAAACGTTCAGTAACGCATCTTATAGCGATTGACTGGCCCCTGATACGGCCAGTTTTTGGCTCCGATGGCTCAAAAATCCGCAACGCTAGCGCTGCAAGCCAAAAATATGGAGCCGGGTTGCGCACACTATAAACTTTAAGATATGTTTCCATATGTTTAAAGCTCTGATCTGCATTGCAATCTTCGTGACCGACCCACCTTAGCGACTCTCAACCTGCACGCTGACCAAGGAATACGCCATGCAAACCAAACTTCTGATCAACGGCCAACTGATCGACGGCGAAGGCGCCAGCCAAGCTGTGTACAACCCGTCCTTGGGCACTGTTCTAGTGGACATTGCTGAAGCCAGCAGCAGCCAGGTTGAAGCCGCAGTCCAAGCTGCGGACAAAGCATTTGAAGGCTGGGCCCAAACCCCAGTGAAAGAGCGGGCCCACCTGCTGCTGCAACTGGCGGATCGCATCGAAGCCGAAGCGCCAACCCTCGCTCGCCTCGAATCGCTGAATTGCGGTAAACCTTATCAAGCCGCCTTGAACGATGAAATTCCGGCCATCGCCGACGTGTTCCGCTTCTTTGCCGGAGCCAGCCGTTGCATGACCGGCTCTGCAGGTGGTGAGTACTTGCCGGGCCACACGTCGATGATTCGCCGCGATCCTTTGGGCGTCGTGGCCTCCATCGCCCCTTGGAACTACCCGCTGATGATGGTGGCTTGGAAGCTCGCTCCTGCGCTGGCCGCGGGCAACTGCGTAGTGCTCAAGCCTTCAGAACAAACCCCACTGACAGCCCTGAAACTGGCCGAGTTCATCGCGCAGATCTTCCCGGCTGGCGTGGTCAACATCCTGTTTGGTCGTGGGCCGAGTGTCGGCGAGCCACTGGTGACTCACCCTAAAGTGCGTTTGGTGTCCCTGACCGGCTCGGTCGCCACGGGGGCGCGTATCGTTGGCGCTACCGCCAGCAGCGTAAAACGTACCCACATGGAGTTGGGCGGCAAAGCCCCGGTGCTGATTTTTGACGATGCCGACATCGACGCCGCAGTTGAAGGCATTCGCGCTTTTGGCTTCTACAACGCGGGTCAAGACTGCACGGCCGCCTGCCGCCTGTATGTGCAAGAAGGTGTTTACGAAGCCTTTGTACAAAAACTCGGCGCCGCAGTGGGCAGTATTCGCCACGGCCTGCAGGACGATCCTGAAACCGAACTGGGCCCACTGGTCACCCGCGATCATCTGGAACGCGTCGCTGGTTTCGTCGACCGCGCCAAAGCCCTCCCGCATATTCGTGTCATCACCGGCGGCAATCGGGTCGATGGCCCTGGATATTTCTTTGAGCCCACAGTTCTGGCTGACGCCCACCAGGACGACGAAATTGTTCAGCGCGAAGTCTTTGGCCCGGTTGTAAGCGTTACCAAGTTCACTGACGAAGCCCAAGCCTTGGCCTTTGCCAACGACTCGGATTACGGCCTGGCCTCTTCGGTATGGACGAACGATGTAGGTCGAGCCAATCGCCTTGCATCCCGTCTGCAATATGGCTGCACCTGGGTCAATACACACTTTATGTTGGTCAGCGAAATGCCCCACGGCGGCATGAAGCAATCCGGGTACGGCAAGGACATGTCCATGTACGGGCTGGAAGACTACACCTGCGTTCGGCATGTGATGTTCAAACACTAAACAGCACCTTAAACGAGCACATATCGAATTGCGCGCACCATTACGGCGCGCACAATTCGAGTAAGAGACCTGACGAACACCGAGATTATCCTTTCCCCCGCTTGGAAATGCCGCTCAAATCAGGTCTCAGCGATAAAACATATAAAACAAGATGAAATATGGCATAGGTTCTGCTTTGCACTCTGCACGAGCCTAAAACAGCCGTCATTGTTACCGTCCGGCCCAGCCGTGGGTAACGTATCAAGAGGTGTGTAACCATGCTTATCACCGGCATCAAAAGCCGCCCGGTCTATGACCTGCTGCAACCTATGGCGGGTGGCTTGCGCCATCTGATCGCAGGTCAGGGCAGCGGCGGTACAGCCATGCTGCGACTGATTCAGGAGATGACCCCTGCTCAGCGCCAAAACAGCACCCTGCTGTACTCCACCGAATCTTTTTCCGGACACAACCATCTGGACGCGCTGCAACAGTGCGAGGTCGCAGAGCTGCGCGTGTTCGAAAGCAATCAGGCCCTGCTTGATGCACTGCGCACGCTACTGGGCAACGCCTTTATGGGCACTCGCCTGTACCTGAGCGGCTCGGAAACCTTCATCGGCACCGCGATGCAGGCCGCCAACGCGGTAGACCTGAACCGCGATGAAGTGCTGCGCGAACACAGCGGCACCTTAGTACGCCGCGTGTGGTGTGTGCATTGCGATACCTACACCGAAAACGTCACCCAACGCCTGTTCACCTGCCCCGGCTGCCAACTCAATCTGGTCGTGCGTGACCACTACTCCCGCCGCCTCGCCGCCTTCCAAGGGATCAAGGCCGATGGTGAAGTCCCGGGCCAATTGCCACCTGCCGAGGAGCTGGACACATGAGTACCCACAACGGAACCCTCAGCGTTCAGGTTGCACGCATCGAGAGCCTGACCCCAGAAATCAAGCGCTTCACGTTGGTAGATCCGCAAGGCAAACACCTGCCTGCATTCTCCGGCGGCAGTCACGTGGTGGTGCTGGTGCCCAACGGCGAGAAAAACCTGCGCAACGCTTACTCGCTGATGAACTCGCCGTATGACTCCAGCGCCTACCAGATCGCGGTACGCCGCGTCAGCGAAGGTCGGGGTGGCTCGCGCTACCTGCATGAGCAGTTAAAAGAAGGCGATACGGTGCAAATTTTGCAGCCGGCTAACCTGTTTCCGCTGGCCAAACACGCACGCCAGCACGTGTTTATCGCAGGGGGCGTCGGTATTACTCCGGTCTACTCCCAACTCGAAGAACTGTTGCTCAAGCAAGCTGAATTCGAACTGCATCTGGCCGTTCGCGGGCCGGAACACACGGCTCTGGGGCTGGAGTTACAAGCCCGCTACGGCGAACGAGTCACGCTCTACGTGCAAGGCCAAGGCCCACGCATGGACATTCGCGCGATCCTCGCCGACCGCCCGCTCGGCAGTCATGTTTACGCCTGCGGCCCGGACAGCATGATCGACGACACGCTGAACAGCGCCCGCGATCTGGGCTGGACCGACAGCCACGTGCATTTCGAACGCTTCGTGGAGCAAGGCTCCAATGGCCAGCCGTTCACCGTGACCCTTGCACGCCAAGGCGTAACCCTGGAAGTCCCGCCAGACCAATCGCTGCTCGAAGCGGCCGAACAAGCCGGTTATCAGGTGCCTTACCTGTGCCGTGGCGGCGCGTGCGGCTACTGCGAAACCGAAGTTCTGGAAATCGACGGTGAACTCGATCACCGCGATGACTGGTTGAGCGAAGAAGACAAGCTCAGCAAGCGCAAATTCATGCCATGCGTATCCCGCGCCACCTGCAGCCGTTTGGTCGTAGATCTCTAATATAGGACGTTCTGTTATGACTGCTTTCAAGCCTATCGAAACCTATTCGGGCGATTACACCTACAGCAACAGCCGCGAAGCCGTGACCCGCCTGCCCTTCCCTTACCCGGAAGACGAGTACATGTACTCGATGAACGTGGAGCCGCATGTACCGTTCGGTGAAGGTGCCTTGCGCGCTCAGTTTGATATCGACGAGCACTACATCTCCGAGTGTCATCACCGCGCTGAAACCCTGAAAAACGAGCCAGGCGTTCATTACGCTGCGCTGCCGCACATGATGGAAGCACAGTGGGACTTGCTCGAACTGCTGATGGAGTCTTACTCGCGGGACTTCCCCGAGCACTTCACGCTGGAGAAGAACGGCAGCCAGTGGCACTGGATCAACCGCCCGCTGCAGATCAACCAGACGTTCACCTTTGGCGACACCAGCACCTTGCCGATGGACCCGATGGAATACATCACCCGTCAGGCTCAGGGCGAGTTCATCTTGCTGGAAGAACGTGACGAAACCCTGATCATGGGCGCCGGCATGGCTACTCAGCGTGCCGATTACTCGCTACGTTTTAACTTGGGCATGAGCTTCATGGAGTTCCACGGCCCGGTTCCAAAACTGCACGAAATGGGTATTTTGCAACGTGCGCTCAAGTTCTTGCTGCGCCTGCGCCCTGGCCACCCGGTACGCCGAACCAACTGGTCGATCACCGTTAATCCACGCCTGGAAACCTCGGCCGAAACCCTGCCCGACTGGGCGCCGGATCGCACCATCGTAACCGCCGAAAACGCCGGTGATCTGGTCAACCTGCGCGTCGAGCTGCAACCACTGCACCGCCTGCCGCGCAGTAACGCCGTGCTATTCCCGGTTCGCACTTATCTGGTGAGCCTCAAACAACTGGCCGAGTTCGCCCCACAATGGGCCAAGCGCATGCACCGCGTGATCCGCGACTTGGATCAGGAACTGGTCGACTACAAGGGCTTCACCCGTTACCGCGACGAGATGGTCACTTGGCTGTCGCAATACGACGACGGCACGCCCGTTGACGAAAGCCAACAATAAACCCCAAGCCTGAAAGCGCGCCTATATGGCGCGCTTTTCGCACTGGTCTGTTTCTCACCCCCCAGGGATCACCCCATGAAAACAATACGAAACTTCCTGCCTGAGAGCTGGAGCCTGGTGTTCTCCGCGGCAGCCTCCGCCTATGGTGTCGGCTTGCTCGGTCTTTGGGCGCTGCCCTTTTTGATCAGTGCGATCATCCACGACCTCAATCTTAATGAGGCCCAAGCTGGCATTTTGATGTCGGCCGAATTCATTTTCACCATGCTTGCTTCATTGCTGGTGGCCCCCCTGATGGGCCGCGCTCCGCGCCGTACATTGGCGATAGCCGGAACCTTGTTGGCCATTGTCGCCAACGTGGTCAGCGCGAGCATGACTGACCTTTACTCCTTGGCCGCCGTACGCTGCGTGGCGGGTATCGGCGCAGGCCTTGCACTGGCGTGCGGCAACGCCTGTGTGGCCAGTGCCAAACAACCTGACCGAATCGCCGGGCACATGAACGTGTTATCGGTGGTGCTCATGATTGTTGTGATGCTGGGCTACGCCAAAGTAATGGCTGCGTATGGTTTGCCAGGGCTGTATTACGCGATGGCAGCAACTATGGCGGTCATGCTGCTGGCCATTCCTTTTATGCCTCAGCATGCACCAAAGGCCCAAACCCATACCGTCAGCGCTGGCTCGGGCAATGTGCTGCTGAGTCTGCCAGCCATCTGCATGATGCTCGCGATGTTTGTGTTTCAGGCACGGGACACAATGGGCTGGGCGTTTGTCGAGCGGATCGGCACCATGGTCGGTTACAGCGGCGAGGAACTCGGCATATTACTGTCTGTTCAATCGATGGTCGGGCTGATCGGGCCGTTGCTGGCCGCCATGATCGGTAAACGCTTCGGCCTTAGCACCCCGGTGATTCTGGCGATTTTGCTGACCGGCGGCACCAGCTTGAGCTATGTACTGGGCGAACATTCCAAAACGCTCTACACCATCGGTGTGATGACCATCTGCATCACCTATTTCTACGCCCTGAGTTACCTCACAGGGCTGGCCGCAGCCCTTGATCGCGAAGGGCGGGTCGTGGCGGCCGCCAGCAGCTTTCTGAGCTTGGGCCTGGCGGTAGGCCCCGCGATTTCCGGGGGCCTGATCTCTATGGGCGGTTTCACCCTGGCGGCTTGGGGCATCGCAGTTACTGTGCTGTTGACCTTGCTGCTGGTCATCATCCCGCTAAACAAAGTGCGCCGTGAACAGCCCGCATTCGGGCTGGTGGCTGCTGCTTAAAACTTGAGCCCCACACTCAGCGTCATGAAATCCCGGTCGCTGAGTGTGTTGTACCGGCCACCAAAAAAGTTGGTGTACGACAAGCTGCTGGTATAGGTGTTCTGGTATTCGGCGTCGAGCCCCAGGCTGATGGCTTTCCGGCCTTCCTGAAAGGTGTTGTCGGGGGCAGGCGAATAGCCACTGACATCATGCGCCCATGCCAGATTAGGTTTGAGGTTCAGGCCAGCCATCACGCCGTTGTATTCCCACACTGCTCGGCCGCGATAACCCCACGCGTTCGCCGTGGTAAAGCCCTCGTTACCCGATGAGCCAAACACCGGATCGCGCCCGTAATGCAGGCTGGAGCTGCCTTCAAGCCCACCAACGTGGGTAACACCGACTTCACCCACCAATGTCAGACGATCAGCGCCCATTGCATTGTCGAAGATGTGTGTCAGCGAAGTCTGAAACTGACTGATCTCTTTACGCCGATAACCTTGAATATCAGCCCCCGGGACTACCCTCAGCGGGGAAGCATCGCCAAAACCAGGCAGCGGTGTGAGGTTTGCGTACAGCACATCGTTGCTGTTGAGTTGCACCGGCGCATTGGGACGATAACTCAACTCGCCTTTCCAGGCCGTGCCTGTGGATAAGGTCGTGTTGAAGCTCAAGCCGTACAAACGAATGTCTTCGGGATACTCGACGTAATAGCTTGAGTTGCCCGCGACAATCATCGGCGCCAAACCGCCTGAGGACGAAGCCGCGTTATACGCCGACTGCGAAGCCCCACGCCCGCTGATAATGGGGTCGCGGCTGTGGTAGTTGATGAAGTACGCGCCAAATTCAGTGTCCAGCGGCTCAAACACATAGTGCATGGCCACACCAAATTGCCCACCGTTACGCGCATCGCGATCAGCGTCACGGCGCACCAACACGCCCTCGCCGTTCACATCGACGCCCGCAGACGTCAATGCCGCCAAATCAGCCATATTCAGCGCCGAGCGTTTGTTCAGCACCCGATAGTTATTACTGCAACCGTCGGCAATCACGTCGGACTGCGAGAAAAATGTGCCGCAGTTATCGGCCTCGGACTGCTCCCAATCCAGCTGATAAAACGCCTCGGCGGACAGGTTATCGGTGAGGTTTTGCGAGATATAAAACAGATTAACCGGCACTAACCCGTCGTTAAGTTCAGTACCCGGTCGCCGGTAGGCTGATACGTCTGTCGGGTTGATCGCATTGATTCCCCCGCCAATAAACGCACTTTCGCCCCAGCTCACTACTTGCTTGCCTAAGCGCACAGCACCCGGTTGATCGGCAATGGCGTAGTTGTGATACACAAACGCATCCAGCCACTGCGCGCTGGCTGATTGCGCGGACGCTTTACGGCCACTGTCGCTGATGGGTTTGAAGGGGCGACTGTCGTCTTGCAGCTCAAAGTCGTACCAATACTTGCCCCGCACATACAGGCCGCTGTCGCCGTATTTGAGTTCCAACCCGTGCATGCCGGTAAAGATCTTTGAAAAGGTTTCGCCTCGTTTGAAGTTCAAACGGCCGTCGTCCGAGATTTCAGAGTGACCTTTGCCACCATTATTGGCCCCGATCAAATGGTGATCGGCCTTAGCCGTGGACCAACTGGCGCCAATCGACAGTTCAGAATCTATCTGACCTTCGATTTCGCCAATATTGAAGCTTACGCCCCATGCAGGCCCGGCGAGCGTCGAGGCAAGGCTGACTGCCAGCGGCAGTTTGACTCGGCGCCAGAACCGGTTGACTGAGGGCATTGATACTTCTCCGTGGGCTGAAAGCAATAAGCCCGCAAGGATGAAGCAAAACCAGATTTTGACAAGATCGTGTGAACGCAGATCGTCGTAGTCGCTGGTGCAGGCTGCGAAGCGATAGTGGGATTTTCAAGTTAACGGGTTGCTTCGCAACCCATCGCAGCCTGCGCCAGCGACGACAAACCAATATTGATTAATTCATCTCGGTAAAGGCCAGCTTCACGCCCAGCGCAACCAACACCGCGCCCATAGTGCGATCAAACCAATGCCCCATGCGCGCAAAGCCGGTGCGCACACGCTGATGGCTAAATAACATGGCAACCATGCAAAACCAAGCGCCTGTTGCGACCGCAAGGTATACGCCATAACCCGCCTGAATCGACAGCGGCGTGTGGGGGTTAATAACCACCGTGAACAGCGACAGGAAAAACAGGGTCGCTTTGGGGTTCAGGCCGTTGGTGACAAAACCGGAAGTAAAAGCACCGCGTGCGGTGCGCTCACCGACCGGCAAGGTCGCAGCCAAAGCGGCTGGATCTGCTGGCTTGGCGCGCAGTGCCTTGATGCCGATGTACAGCAAATACGCCGCTGCCAGCCATTTCAGGGCGTTAAACAGCACAATCGACTGCGACACAATGATCCCGATGCCTAGCAGCGAATAACCCACATGCACAAAAATGGCGGTGCCCACACCAAACGCCGTAAACATGCCCGCACGACGGCCGTGAGTCACGCTCTCACGCACCACCACGGCAAAATCCGGCCCAGGGCTCGCCACGGCGAGTAAGTGAATCAAGGCAACGGTCAAGAATTCTGTCCAGTACATGCACGGCTCCATTACAAATTGTTTCTTCTGTTAGGCTCGCCACATTACGCCTTCACTCGACAGCACAAAAGGGACAGTTGATGACTAACAATCGCCGCGCAGTGTTTCTGGATCACACCTCACTGGATTTGGGTGATCTTGACCTCGGCCCGCTGCACCGCAGCTTCAGCGAGTTGCAACTGTACGCAGACACCACGCCCGATAACGTCGTCGAGCGTTTGCAGGGTGCTGGCATCGCTATCAGCAATAAAATCCTGCTGAATGCCCAAACACTTGCGGCCTGCCCCGACCTGAAGCTGATTTTGGTGGCAGCCACCGGTACCAATAACGTTGACCTTCAAGCCGCCCGCGCCCAAGGCATCACCGTTGCCAATTGCCAGGGTTATGGCACACCGTCGGTGGCACAACACACGCTGGGGCTCTTGCTGGCGCTGGCCACACGTTTGATCGACTACCAAAAAGCCGTTACCGAGGGCCAATGGCAGCAGGCCAAACAGTTCTGCTTGCTGGACTTCCCCATCGTCGAGCTGGAAGGCAAAACCCTCGGCCTGTTCGGTCACGGTGAACTTGGCAGCGCAGTGGCCAAACTGGCCGAAGCCTTTGGCATGCGCGTGTTAATCGGACAAATTCCCGGCCGCCCTGCACGACCTGATCGACTGTCCGTGGATGAACTGCTACCGCAAGTCGACGCCCTGACATTTCACTGCCCGCTCAACGAACACACGCGCCACTTTATCGGCGCTCGCGAACTCGCACTGCTCAAGCCCGGTGCATTTGTGGTCAACACCGCCCGGGGCGGCATGATCGACGAACAAGCCTTGGCAGACGCCTTGCGCAGCGGCCATCTGGGTGGCGCAGCAACTGATGTGCTGAGCGTTGAGCCGCCTCGCGAAGGTAACCCGCTGCTGGCTGCCGACATCCCACGTCTGATCATTACGCCGCACAGTGCCTGGGGCAGCCGTGAGGCTCGGCAGCGAATCGTGGGGCAATTGAGCGAAAACGCCCAAGCGTTCTTCAACGCTACAGCGCTGCGGGTCGTCAGTTGCTAAACTGCGCCCCTTTTTGAGGAGCAGATTATGGATCCGCGCAGTGAAGTACTGCTTCGTCAGCCTGACTACTTTCAAGGCTCGTTGCTGTTAGTCGGCTTGCCGCCCGATCAACTGCTTGGCGAATTGCCAAACGCTCACGGCTGGTGCTGGCATGCGGGCGATCAAGCCGCGCTGGACGCCCGCTACCCAGGCCGTGTGCACTTTGGCATCGAAGTGCCAGAGCGCACATTCGATACCGCCGTGGTGTTTTTGCCCAAGTCCAAAGAGCTGAGCGATTACGTGCTCAAGGCCGTGGCCGCGCGCTTGCCCGGCGCCGATGTGTTTTTGGTGGGTGAGAAAAAAGGCGGCATCGAAGGTGCGTCCAAACAGCTCGTCCCTTTCGGCAAACCGCGCAAGCTGGACAGCGCGCGGCATTGCCAGCTGTGGCAAGTCACTGTGGAGACTGCGCCCGCGGCGCCTGTGCTGGCAGAGCTCGCCCAACATTACGAACTGCCGCTGACCGAAGGCCCACTGAAAGTGGTCAGCCTGCCGGGGGTCTTCAGCCACGGCAGACTGGATCGCGGCAGCGCCTTATTGCTGGAGCATTTGGACAAACTGCCGAGCGGCCACGTACTCGACTTCGGCTGCGGCGCGGGTGTGTTGGGGGCGGCAGTCAAGCGTCGTTACCCGCATAACAGCGTCACCTTGCTGGATGTTGATGCCTTTGCCACCGCCAGCAGCCGCCTGACACTGGCCGCCAACGGTCTGGAAGGCGAAGTCATTACCGGTGACGGCATTGATGCGGCGCCAATGGGTTTGAACTCCATTCTGAGCAATCCGCCCTTTCATGTCGGTGTTCATACCGATTACCACGCGACAGAGAACTTGCTGCAAAAAGCAGTCAAACATCTGAAATCAGGGGGAGAACTTCGGATTGTGGCCAACAGCTTTTTGCGCTATCAGCCACTGATCGAAGAGCATTTTGGCGTGTGTTCGGTCAAGGGTGAAGGTCAGGGTTTTCGGATCTACAGCGCCAAACGCCGCTAACACATTTTGAAAAACAGGGCTTGCCGGATCGGGTTTGCCTAGGCAGAATCCGCTCCGTCCTAGGGGAGTAGTCTCCTTTGAGCCCCACGCTCATCCGGCATGCGTCAACATACTTGGTCAACAGACCATGGTGCATGCGACCCAGGTGTCCGCACAGACGGACCAGGGTTTGACAAGACCTATGACACGAACACCTTACCCGGGGCGGGGAGGCTGTACGTGTCATAGCCGTGTCGACCCGCCCCTGGAAACTTACCTGATGATGCTCGACTCCTTACTCGTTCCTACCGCAATCGTTGCCTTGGCCGAAATCGGCGACAAGACGCAACTGCTCGCACTCATTCTCGCCGCACGCTTTCGTAAACCCTGGCCGATCATCGCCGGCATCGTCGCCGCGACGCTGGCTAACCATGCGGCGGCCGGTGCCGTAGGCGCGTGGGTCGGGAGTTTCTTCACTGATATCACACTGCACTGGATCTTGGCCGCCAGCTTTGCCGCCACTGCACTCTGGACCCTGGTACCAGACAAAATGGATGACGACGAAGCCAGCACAGCGCGCAAGTACGGGCCTTTCGTGACAACGCTGATTACGTTTTTCATCGCAGAAATCGGTGATAAGACCCAAGTCGCGACGGTCATGCTGGCCGCGCAATACCCAGATCTGTGGCTAGTCATTATCGGCACCACGCTGGGCATGTTGATTGCCAACGTGCCGGTGGTACTGGCGGGTAACTTTGCCGCTGACAAACTGCCGCTTACCCTGATCCGCCGCTTGGCGGCGACCGCGTTCTTCGTACTGGCCGCTGTGGCGGTGTACAAAGCAATGGCCATTAGTGGCTGGGTGTAAAAAGCACGTAACCACGCGCTAGAGATGCCGCAGCCTGCGGCATCTCTGATGCGTGGTTTTGTCAGTTTTTGGGGGCTTGCTGATACAACGGCATAACCTTTGGAATTGCCGCTTCAAGCGCCGCAATCCGGCTGCTGGAAGCCGGGTGAGTGCTCATGAATTCGGGCGGAGCACTTTGCGATTCTTGAGCCATTTTTTGCCACAGGGTAATCGCTGCATTCGGGTTGTAGCCCGCACGCGCGGCCAACTCCAGACCAATCAAATCGGCTTCGTTTTCATTGCTGCGACTATTGGGCAGTGTGAGGCTGTAGTTCACTACGGTGTCGGCCAGCGCCAGGCTGTCCTGTCCCAAGCCCAAAAATGCACCGGCACCCTGTTTAGCGATTTCGATGCCATAGGCTTTTGACATGGACTCACGGCCGTGTTCGCGCAAGGCGTGGGCAATTTCATGCCCCATGATTGCAGCGATCTCGTCATCACTCAGTTTGAGCTGATCAATAATCCCGCTGTAGAAGATGATCTTGCCGCCCGGCCCACAGTTGGCGTTGAGCTCGTCACTTTTGATCAAGTTGACTTCCCAGTTCCATTGCGCGGCGTCCGGGCGAAAAGCTGGCGCTTGGGCAATCAGCCTGTTGGCGATGGCTTGCAGTCGTTTGGCGTTGGCGCTTGTCTTGTCCAAAGCCCCCTTGGTGCCAGCCTCGCTCACGGTTTGTTGGTACGACTGTGCGTACATTTGGTCAACTTCCTGACTCGACAGCATGCTGAACATGTACTGCTTTCGCTCAACGCCTACCGCTCCCGCATTGGTGGTATTGACCGCCTGGCAGCCGCCGAGCAGCAACCCGGCACCCACCGCGCACACTATCGCTAACTTACCCATCACGACTCTCCCTAAAGATGGCACGTATCCTACCTCAGCCCGGTGTCAGGCACTCAGGTGCATTGAGTTTGGGATCGTTCACCAGATTGGCCAATGGCCGTTCGCGCAATGGCGCTTGCGGGCTGGCGAGCAAAGCTTGCAAAACGTGAAGTGGCGTTTGCGGGTCCAGCCACGCTTGTTGGCCAACCTCATCCAAAATCAGTGGGCGACGCTGGCTGGCCGCCGCCTGAGTCACCACCGCGGTGCTCAGCCAAACGTGCCCTTGCACTGGATACGCCTCCCAGATACCGGCAAAAAACAGCGAGGCGCCCTCGCCCGGCGTTAGCCAGTACGGTCTTTTGCGGGTTGTACCGCGCCACTCATAAAAACCATTGGCCGGGATCAGGCAGCGACGCTGACGAAAAGCCTCACGAAACATCGGCTGCTCAGCCAAGGTTTCAGCGCGGGCATGCGCGGGCGTACGTGACAGGTCGGTGAGCCAGGCGGGCGTCAGCCCCCAGCGGGCTCGGGCCAGCTCTCGCTGCCCCGGCTCTGCGCCAGCGCGCATGATCAATACCGAGTCATTGGGCGAAATATTCCATTGGGCTTGTTGATCTGCGGGGAAACCGGGCAAGGCAGCAAAGGCCGGGTTCCAGCGAAACAGGGCAAAACGTCCACACATGGGGCTGTACAACTCTTGTTTATATAGCAGGGAAAAAGCAGGCGCCGGTCTCAGCAAATCAAGACGTCAGGGAAGCTCTGGGGCTCATCGCCCGCCACCGGCGACGCGGCATTGTACGCATCGATCAACTCCCGCGCGCAAAGCGCCTGATCGTCGGCCACAGCCAAACCCAGCAAACCCAAAGCGGGCAACTCGCCCGTGCCGCCTATTAAATCGCGCCCTTGAAGGCACGCTTCAATGCCTTCGCTGGCCAGCATGCCCAGCAAAAGCTCGGCTTCCATCAAGTTTTCGGGTTCGTAAATGCGTTGCATGCTGCTCACCTGTTACTCATTTTCGCTGTGAACATCCAGCATCCACTCATGACCATCGGTCTGAAGGGTGAATACAATTGGCCGACAGCACACAGGGCAATCTTCAATGTAGGTTTGGTCCCCCCCCGAGAGATCAAGCACGGCTTCGGCTGGCTCGCCACAATAAGGGCAATCGTAGTGTTCGGTCTCAAGCATCGCGGTCTCCAGAGTGACTTGTGCGTATAATCGCCGGTCTATTTGCAGGGCTATTCTTTTTGTCCTGCCCTGTTTACTTACCCTAGCCGTTTCCAACAAGAGAGCATGATGGGCGAATTCGATTCCATCCGACCTTACGACGACGCCGAAGTCCCAGCAGTGCTGGCCCGGCTGCTCAGCGACAAGGCGTTTTTAGACATCCTGACCCACTTTCGCTTCCCGCGCTTGGCTGGCGCGTTCGGCTGGTTGTTAAAACCTCTTATAGCGCATCGTCTGCGTAAAGAGTTCGCCAGCGTCACCTCCGTCGCCACCTTGCAAGACAAGGTCGAAGTGTATGTCGACCGCACCATTGAGCACGCTACCGATGGCGTCACTTATACCGGCGTTGAACAACTCAAATCGGGCACCGCCTACCTGTTTTTGGCCAACCATCGCGACATCGTGATGGACCCTGCATTCGTTAATTACGCGGTGTACCACGCAGGGCTGCCAACGCCCCGCATCGCCATCGGCGACAACCTGCTGCAAAAACCGTTTGTCAGCGATTTGATGCGCCTGAACAAGAGCTTCATCGTTCACCGCTCGATCACTGGGCGCCGCGAAAAGCTGGCCGCCTACCAACTGCTATCGGCTTATATCAACCATTCGATTCGCAACGATTGCCAATCGATCTGGATCGCACAAGCCGAAGGGCGCGCTAAAGACGGCGATGATCGTACTGACTCAGCGATTTTGAAGATGTTCCACATGAGCCGTAAAAGCGAGCCGTTCGCCGAGGTCATTCAGTCGCTGCACATGACTCCGGTGTCAATCAGCTACGAATACGACCCCTGTGATCAAGCCAAGGCCCGCGAACTCTATATCCGCGCCACCACCGGCACTTACAGCAAGGCACCCGGCGAAGACGACACCAGCATCGCCAACGGCATCACGGGCTACAAAGGCCGTGTTCACGTGAACTTCGCAGCGCCGATTACCGAAGCGTTTGAGGACAGTAAATTGCTCGCGGCTGAAATGGATCGCCAGATTCTCAGCGGCTATCGCCTGTTCCCGGTGCACTACTTGGCATACGCACAATGGGCGGATGCTGACCCGCAGTTGCAGGTGCCAAGCGCGGCCCAGGTATTCCCCGCCGACGAACTGGCCAAAGCTCAGCAAGAATGGCAACGTCGTCTGGACGCCTGCCCTGCCGAGCACCGGCCGTATCTGGTGTTGCAGTACGCCATGCCTGTGCGTAACCAGTACCGAATCAAAGCCGGTTTGCCGCTGTAATCACCCGCAGGAGCTGAAGCACGCTGTGGCTTTTAAAAGAGCGCAGCCTACGACAGCTCCTGCGGAGCATTTCAGACCTACTAATTTTCTGTGTCACCGTATCGTCATGTAGAGAGGTCACTCTGTGGCCCCTCAACACCGACACGGAGCTTGTCATGCTGCACGCAGAAAATCAGGATCGCCTCTATCTCATTGCTCCCAGCGACGAGCAGCAGGCATTGATCGAAGGCTTGGCGTTTAACGTTCAAGACCGCCACTGGCTGGTTTACTGCGCACTCAGCGGCCATGCTCACGCAGACCTGCCCGAACTAGACTTGCTAACAGGCGTCAGTCGGCTTGAGTTGTATGCTGAGGCGGCCTAAACCTGAGTCGCACAAAAAAGCCCGAGTTCAGTGAACTCGGGCTTTTTGCTTTGCCAGCGTTACTCGCCCAGCAAACGACCGACCGACGGGTCTTTGAACACACGAGTCAGCGCATCGCTCAGCACGTCGCTCACCAGCTTGGTGTTGGTCTCCTGATTTGGCGCCATGCCAAAACGCTGGTCCAGCGAAGCGCCGTAACGACCACTGTAAGTACGGCCGCCATTCTTCACATCAGAGCGAAAGGTCGCGCCGATGGTGGCTTCGGTCACGTACATGGTGTCTTTAGGCGATTGGTACTTAAGTTCAGCCAAGGTCACAGTCAACTGCGGCGCATTCAGGGCATTGGACGTTGGGGTGTAACCCAACAAACGCACAGCCGCCTCAGCCTGGGCTTGCAGCTTGGGGATCAAGTCGGCACTGCTGACGCTGATCGCGCTGGTTTCAGGGTACATGCCACCGCGAGTGCCCAAGGTGGGCGACGGACGACCATCAACCACACGCACCACCACAGGCTGCCCACGACCGACCGGCGCAAGCTGTGTGGTCAGCTTGGGTTGCGGGCTGAGTTGTTGCGGGCTGTGGGCGCAGCCGACCAGAGTCAAACTGGTCACAGTAATCAAACCGAACAACAGGCGTTGCAACATGCTCATCTCTCCAGGACTGGGTAAAACCGGTCGCCAGTATAGCGGTGCTGTGCGCCTGCTAACTAGCCGCTTGCTGTCACCGCCCTGTCACGCCCGATACATCACTACGTCACGTCCCAATGGCACTGTTGCGTTAACTCACTGGATAGGCGCTTGCTCATGAACTGGCTTGGCTCGTTATTTGATTTCACTCGCCCACATCGCAGCTACGCTCGCTTGGACAGCACAGGTCGATGCCAAGCCTTCAAGCAATGCAAACAGCC
Source organism: Pseudomonas sp. E315 (assembly GCF_055406205.1). Lineage (NCBI taxonomy): Bacteria > Pseudomonadati > Pseudomonadota > Gammaproteobacteria > Pseudomonadales > Pseudomonadaceae > Pseudomonas > Pseudomonas sp. E315. The sequence continues at coordinate 101,203 of NZ_JBUZPJ010000002.1, forward strand.
CCCGATCGGCGATGGCTGGGTCGAAATTCAAGAGATTCGACTTAACTGGTTGCACTCAGTATTACCCGCCAGCGCCCGTATCGCCTCGCCCGCATCACACTCAAGGGTGCAACCACTGTTGGGTGTTTGACTCAATCACCAATAAAAGTCATTTAACAGGATCAATTGCCCGCGTTTCTTCGCTACAATCTCCCCCCGATTATAAGGACGTCTCCTGATCGGGCCTCGCAGCATCGCTAATGCGCTTGTATTAGCTCCCCCGCACCGCCCACAGAGAGCCGCCCACACAGATCGTGTGAAACTGGCGAGCTTGCTGTTCAGTTATGCAAACCCGCACTGTTATCCGGTCTGCCAGAGCTGCCATTACGCTCGGCCACTGCGTTGCGTACCCGTTGTGCTCCCTGTATTTGCGGGGCGGCATGCCACTCTCGGGTTCGGTGCCAAGCCTGCGGCAGCCCTTTTTTGAGGTTCACGTCTTCAAAAGAGCGTGAAAAAAAACGGGTTTTCACAACTTCACAAGAGTGTGGCGAGCAAATGAAAAGTTTTGCGTCTGAACATGCACCATTAGCGTCTGAAACAGCACCATCGAGCAGTACCTGCATCAGCTTTACCGCACAAGACTGAAGCCTGTCCGCTGACGGATTTGGCCGCTTAAACGGACGCTCTTGACCTTAAGTCGAATTGCCTCCGGTGTCCTGAAATGCGTTCATATGAACCTAGAAGGCCCGGACGGAGCGTGCGCTGAAGCTGCAAGTAATTGCGAATAATCGGACATGGCGATCCGGCCAAGCGTGACCTGAGGCTCCACCTGATCCACGCCTCGGAACACCTGGCAGCTATGCCGTCAATTGGGTGCCGTAGATTTTGGAGACGCGTTAATGGCGCATAACGAAGCAGTCGACGTAGTACTGGTTGGAGCGGGCATCATGAGTGCCACCCTCGCCGTACTGCTCAAAGAACTCGACCCCGGCATTAAGCTGGAAGTTGTTGAGCAAATGGACTCAGGTGCTGCGGAGAGTTCCAACCCGTGGAACAACGCAGGCACCGGCCACGCCGGGCTGTGCGAATTGAACTACACCCCGCAAGCGGCGGATGGTTCGATTGATATCAAAAAGGCTGTGCATATCAATGCCCAGTTCGAAGTGTCGAAACAGTTTTGGGCCTATCTGGCACAAAAAGGCACCTTCGGTTCGTGCAAATCCTTCATTAGCCCAGTGCCTCATCTGAGCTATGTCGAAGGTGAAAAAGGTGTGTCCTTCCTGAAAAAACGCTTTGATGTGCTGAGCAAGCACCATGCGTTTGCTGATATGGAATACACCGAAGACAAAGCCAAGATGAACGAGTGGATGCCACTGATGATGCCGGGCCGCCCTGCGGATCAGGCCATTTCGGCAACCCGCGTGATGCACGGCACAGACGTCAATTTTGGCGCCCTGACCAAGCAACTGCTCAAGCACTTAGCCAGCGCCCCGGACACCCAGATCAAATACAGCAAAAAGGTTACTGGCCTTAAGCGTAATGGCAGTGGCTGGACCGTCAGCATCAAAGACATCAACAGCGGCAACACCCGCGACATTGATGCCAAGTTCGTATTCCTGGGTGCCGGTGGCGCAGCGCTGCCATTGCTGCAAGCGTCCGGTATCGAAGAAAGCAAAGGCTATGGCGGCTTCCCGGTGAGCGGTCAGTGGCTGCGTTGCGACAACCCTGAAGTGGTCAAACAGCACCAGGCCAAGGTCTACAGCCAAGCCGCTGTGGGCTCACCCCCCATGTCGGTGCCGCATTTGGACACGCGTGTGGTTGACGGCAAAAAATCGCTGCTGTTCGGGCCATATGCCGGTTTCACCACCAAGTTCCTGAAGCATGGCTCGTTCCTCGACCTGCCCATGTCGATCCGCTTGGGCAACATCGGCCCGATGCTGGCTGTGGCTCGCGACAACATGGACCTGACCAAGTATTTGATCAGCGAAGTGCGTCAATCGATGGAGCAACGTCTGGAGTCTCTGCGTCGCTTCTACCCGCAGGCCAAAGCCGAAGACTGGCGTCTTGAAGTGGCAGGCCAACGGGTTCAAATCATCAAAAAGGACCCGAAAAAAGGCGGCGTGTTGCAGTTCGGTACTGAACTGGTCGCAGCCAAAGACGGCTCCTTGGCTGCTTTGCTAGGCGCCTCGCCAGGTGCATCGGTAACGGTATCGATCATGCTTGATCTGATCGAACGTTGCTTCGCTCAAAAAGCTACTGGTGATTGGGCAACCAAGCTCAAGGAAATTTTCCCGGCACGGGAAAAAGTTCTGGAAACCGACGCGGCGCTGTACCACGAAATCAGCACACGTAACTCCGAGCTGCTAGAGCTGATTGAGCCAAAACAGGTCAACACCAGCATCGCGTAATCATTTGCTCACGCATTGATTCGCCACAAAAAGCCCCTGTCCATTTGGTCAGGGGCTTTTTGTCAGGCGAAGCGCCAGTCCTCACCCCATCGTAAACAGCACCCGCGTACCACCATTACGAACGTACTCATCCGTGTCAGGCACGGGAATAAGCTCAGCCGCACAGTTAATGTCGAGCGCACCTGTTGAAGTGGCTTGCACCCAGCGATTGAGATGCTCCCCAATGGGCGCCTTATGCCCAACACTGAACAAGCACATCTGCTCACCCTGTTGATAAGTGAACGATTGCTCGCCCCGAGCTTCTGGCATGTAGTAGGTCAATTCCTGACTGGTATGCGGCTCAATCACAAAGTCATAACCGGCATTATCCGGGTCACTAAGCCACGCAAAACCTTCTCCGGGCGCAATGGCCTGAGGGGCAGCATTAAAAATCTCCACCTCCAGAACCTCATCCGGCGTGGGTGCAGCCTGGCACAGGGCGCTCAGGCCAAACCCTAAAAACAGCGTTGTTACAAACCCTCGTTTAGCATTCATCGTTCTATTCCATTTCAATGGGTGCCCTGCCCATCATCCATATGCGCAGTGGACATGATTAATCTCAATTGAGTATCGCTGGCACCTAAAAAAACACCCCGCAGCAAACAGCACAGTCCTTGTCGGACTTGTCTGCAATGACAGGTCATCAATTGAAAGCCAAGGGGGAATAGAACATCTCAAACGTGCTCACCCACTGCATTGCACAGCGGGCTCTTGAGCATTCAGCGCCCACTAAGGGCGCCGATTGAAATTAGCCGCGAGCGCTCTCGATAAGCTCGATGTACTCTTCGGCGTTACGCTGATCCTTAATGATGTCGACGAACGTCTGGCCCTGCTCGTCCTTACCATCAACGTCGTAACCGGCTTCTTTGAAGAAGGTCAGGAAGCGCGCAAAGTCGTCGATGCGCAGACCACGGTAGGCTTTGATCAGCTTGTGCAGCGACGGCGAAGTGGCGTCCACAGGTTCAAAGTCCAGGAACAACTTGACCTGCTCATCGCCGATCTCATCACCAATCAACTGCTTCTTATCTTTACGCATGTCCGACTCCAGCCTGCTGATACTTCACGGGGAGCGCAGTTTACCCAAGGCTTAGCGCGCACGCACGCTGCCGGTGTGTAAGTCAGCCCAAATATGGCCATTGGCATAGGTCAAAAACTGGCAATAAATCGTGTCGTTGCGCAGCAGATCCATCACCACCGGGTATTGGGTCAACGGATAAGACAACGTCAGGGTTCGGGTTTTACTGTCAAAAGCAGGCTTTTTCAGGCTCTTGCTTTCGCCATCAAACGAAATCAGCACTTCGCGAACCGTTGCCCCCTGACTCATTGGCTTGCCCTTCAAACGCACCATCAACGGTGATGTCACTGGAATGGGTTGCTGATTGGACTGACGCTGACTGCCCACTACAACGGAGTACGACGTCACCAGCATCAATTGCTGCTGCTCTGGTTTTTCAGTGCGCAGCTGCAAGTCGTCCGCAGGTAAAAACTGCGCATGCAGGGGTGACGTTGCGCTGGGCGCGGCGACCAAGGGCAGGCTGGTCAAAATCAAGCAAGCAGCAGCACAACGAAGTAAAAGGCTCATGGAGGGCTCCAAAACGCGGGGTTCAGCACTCTAGCATGGACATCCACACCTCAACGCCCTCAAACACCCCGTACCCGCTCGCGATGATTAATTAGATGCAAGCACATTGCGGCTTTGGCAGCCTGCTCATCCTGACGAGCAATGGCGTTGTAAACCTCTTCACGCTCATGGGTTGGCTTAACGCTACTGCTCTCGGGCCCACACGTCAGTTGGCTTGCGATCTCAATCAAATAACGATTACCCGTAGCCTCGACCACACGCTGATAAAACTCGACGTGAGAGGTCTCCAGCGCCAGGCGTATTGCCCGTAACTGCTCGGTGCTACGGCGTACTGCCGCTAACCCGGCGGACTCCACTTCTATCGCCAGACGCAACTCAATCATGGCCAGTTCATCCTGCGCATCGGCGCGGGCACTCACCTGCAAGCCCCGCGCAGCCCCCGCATCCAGCACAAATGTCCCAATGCCATGCCGGCTCTCAGCCAAACCTGCTGCCTGCAAACGGGAGATGGCTTCACGTACCACAGTGCGGCTTACGCTATAGGTTTGCATCAAGGCTGATTCGGTCGGCAGTTTATCGCCGGGTTTGAGTAAGCCCGTGCGTACTTGTTCAGTGAGCGTATCGACCACTTCTTCGGCAAGGCTGCGGCGCTTCATGCCGGCTCGACCACTCGAATAATTACCTTCCATATCAATTAGTTAGCTCCACAAACAACAAAGAGGCAGAGCTTAACGCATCAACAGCCACCCACCCACCAGGCACGACCAATGACACCCAAATAGCTAAGGAGGTGGGCGTTGGAACCTTAACCATCACGCACGGCTTTGCTGACTGCAAAACTCAGCGGCGTAATGAAGTGTTTGGCGGTGAGGAGCTGCCTGCAAACCGATCAAGATGACCGGTTTGCTGTGCAAGGTGACGCGCTTAGCGTCGAACCGGGCGCTTCTGCAACTTGCGCTGCAAGGTTCGGCGGTGCATGCCCAGTGCGCGGGCAGTGGCGGAGATATTGTTGTCGTGCTCACCCAGAACGCGCTGGATGTGTTCCCACTGCAAGCGGTCGACCGACATGGGGTTGTCCGGCACCAGCGTTTCAAGATCCGCGTGCTGAGAAAGCAGCGCAGCGACTACGTCGTCCGCATCGGCAGGCTTGCACAAGTAATTGCACGCCCCACGTTTGATCGCCTCAACGGCCGTCGCGATGCTCGAATAGCCGGTAAGAATGACTACCCGCATCTCGGGATCGAGTTCCAGCAACTTTGGCAGCAATACCAAACCCGAATCGCCGTCCATTTTCAGGTCCAGCGCGGCGTAGTCAGGAATATCTTGTTGCGCCAGCACCAACCCTTCTTCAGCGGAGCCGGCCGTGCTGACACGAAAGCCGCGTCGAGCCATAGCGCGAGCCATCACACGGGTAAAGGTGGCATCGTCATCCACCAACAATAAATGCGGCAGCTCTTCGCCTTCGATCTGAATTTCTTCACTCATTTTCGTTTCCTCGGGCGGCACGCGGCAGGCGCAGTTCGGTGAGCGTGCCGCCATCCTCATGACTGTAGAGTTTTACCGAGCCGCCGGCGCGTGTCACGCTGGCTTTGCTCAAAAATAGGCCAAGACCGAAGCCTTTGCCCTTAGTCGTAAAAAAGGGTTTGCCAATTTGCTCGGCGATGGCCAACGGTACACCCGCACCGTGGTCACGAATACTGATGGTCAAATCAACAGCATCCCAATCCAGACAAACTTCCAGCCCTTCGGGGCAGGCATCAGCTGCATTGTTGAGCAGGTTGAGCAACGCTTGCGTCAAATCGGGCGGCGGGGCCAATCGCGGCACCGGTGCATGGCCCAGGCACTGAAAACGGTACGTGGCCTCGGGACGCATCAAGTGCCAACGATTCAAGGCCTCATCCAGCCACTGAGTGACGTCTTGAATCTCAATTGCCAGACGACGATTAGCCTCGGCTGCCCGCACCAGTTGCTGCAAGGTTTCTTTGCACAACTTGACCTGATCCTGAAGCACGCTCAAATCGTCCTGCAACTCGGGGTCGAGGTGATCGCGGCGCATCTCATTGAGCAGCACGCTCATGGTCGACAGCGGCGTGCCCAATTCATGCGCAGCCCCGGCAGCTTGTGTGGCAACCGCCAGCAATTGCTGGTCGCGCAAGCCCTCTTCACGGCGCAGGGCGCGTAACTCTTCTTGGCGACGCAACTCTTCGGCCATACGTGCGGCAAAAAAAGTGATCACTGCTGCCGACAGTGCAAAGCTCAGCCACATGCCATAGATCTGGAGCTTCTCACGGAAGAACGCGACCGTATCCAAAGGATAAGACTGCACCAGCAACAAGGTGTACAGCGCCAGCGCGATGCCCGACAACACCACCGAAAAACGCCAGGGCAAGGTGACGGCGGCAATGGTCAACGGCACCAGATAATACGAGACAAACGGGTTGGTTGAGCCACCCGAGAAGTACAGCAAGGCACTGTGGATAACCAGATCACAGGCCAATTGCAGTGCGTACTCAAGCTCGGTGACAGGCCACGTGGTTCGCAACCGAATGGCGGTAAATGCGCACAGCAACATCGAACACCCTAGGGTGATGCTCAACTGAAACCAGGGCAGCGGCAGCAAATCGAACAAGTAGGCGATACCTACCGAACCGGCCTGCGCAGCCAGCACCAGCGTGCGAATAAGGGTGAGGCGCCAAAGGTTTTGGCGAGTGGCTGACATTAACTGTACGGGGGCGAGCATGAGCTCTCCTGATGAGCGCTCCAGGCGGATCGCCGGGAGTATAACCAAGCTGACGGCCTGACAGGCAAAAGTGCGGCAAAGGGCCACAGTGCTTTTTTCGCAATACACACTATTAGCTGCACGCTCGTAATTGCTGCCGCAGGCTGCGATCCCCCCCGCTCTAAGCCTCTGGGCCTTATCGCAGCCTGCGGCAGCGACTACGAAGACCTGACCAGATGTAGTGAAAATGTAACTGGGCGAACTGATGGCCATTAACTAGAGTCTGATAGGTTTAACGCAGGTTAGGACAACCATGCCTGCGACCCCACCCAAGGAGCCTTCATGTCTACATTCCAGCGTACTGCTGCCCTTCTGACGCTAAGCATCGGCGCACTTGCCAGCCTGCCTGCGCTGGCCGAAGGCGTAACGTACAACCAGGTTTCACTGCGTGCAGAAGCCAGCCAAGAAGTCCCGCGCGATCTAATGATTGTGACGCTGTACACCGAGGCACAAAACACCGATGCCGCCAAACTGGCCGCCGAAATCACCACTCAAATGAACAAAGCCATTGGTCAGGCCAAACAAGCCAAAGACGTTACCTTGCGTCAGGGCAGCCGTAACAGCTACCCGATCTACGATAACAAAACCCAAAAAATCACCGGCTGGCGCGAACACGCTGAACTGCGCCTGGAAAGTGCCGACTTTGCCACCTTGTCCAAACTCACCGGGGAACTGATGCAAACCCTGAAAATGGGCAACATGCAATTCACTGTCGGTAATGCCACACGCAAAACCAGTGAAGATGCACTCCTCAAAGACGCTGTCGGCGCCTTCAAGGCTCGGGCCCAACTGGCCACTGATGCACTGGGCGGCAAGGGTTACAAAATCGTCAGCCTGAACCTCAATAACAACGGCTACCCGCAGCCATTCATGCGCAGCGCAATGATGATGAAAGCAAGCGGCCCTGCAATGGACTCAGCCCCGACACCCGAAGTCGAAGCCGGAACCAGCGAAGTGAGCATGAGCGCCGATGGTGTGATCGAAGTACTCATGCCTTAAAGCCAAAACGTTCGTTCAATGCCCCTGAAACGCTCACGCGGTCAGGGGCTTTTTCATTTGCGCAGCACCCCAACAGTCCTCTAGAGCGAATAAAAGACAAGTCTTACAAATCACATCTGTCATCACTGACATATTTCTCCCGCAAGAGTCTAGATAAGTAACAACCCCGACCTAAAGCAGTGCATATCACGTCCGAACGCGAGGTTTTCGAACATTCGATTGTCTGAAAAAGCATCACGCAATCGGTCAAATGCGTCACAAATTATATAAAGGCGACATTCCTGTACGATCGTTCCACTAATTCTCGCTGAAACGGTTAACGCATCTTGCATTGGGTATGGGGCGTGCATAAGTATCGCCGGGTCGACTCACAAGGTCGCCCTCAACTCAAAAATGACAAAAATCATGAGGCCACCATGTTCAAACACGCGGTCATTCCGTTTTTAGTGGGCGCCAGCCTGCTGGCAAGCGCACCCTTCGCTCACGCGGCGACCAATCTGGTGTTTTGCTCTGAGGGCAGCCCAGCAGGCTTTGACCCGGGACAGTACACAACCGGGACCGACTTCGATGCCTCGGCCGAAACCATTTACAACCGTCTAAGCCAATTTGAACGTGGCGGCACCAAAGTAGAGCCAGGCTTGGCGACCAGCTGGGATATTTCTCCGGACAACCTGACCTACACCTTTCATCTTCGCGATGGGGTCAAGTTCCATACCACGCCGTACTTCAAGCCAACTCGCGACTTCAACGCCGATGATGTGCTCTTCACCTTCAACCGCATGCTCGACAAAGACATGCCGTTTCGTAAGGCGTACCCAACTGAGTTCCCTTATTTCACCGACATGGGCATGGATAAAAACATCGCCAAGGTCGAAAAAGTCGACGACAAGACCGTCAAATTCACCCTCAATTCGGTTGACGCGGCGTTTATCCAAAACTTGGCGATGAGCTTTGCCTCCATTCAATCTGCCGAATACGCCGACAAACTGCTCAAAGAAGGCAAGCCTGCCGACATCAACCAAAAACCTATTGGCACAGGCCCCTTTGCGTTCAAGAGCTACCAAAAAGATTCCAACATTCGCTACACCGGCAACAAGGATTACTGGAAGCCTGAAGACGTCAAAATCGACAACCTGATTTTCGCCATCACCACCGACCCCTCGGTGCGCGTGCAAAAGCTCAAAAAGAACGAATGCCAAGTCACGCTCTTCCCTCGCCCTGCTGACATCAAAGGCCTAACAGAAGACCCCAACCTTAAGATGCCGAACCAAGCAGGCTTCAACCTTGGTTACATCGCCTACAACGTGATGGACAAAATTAAGGGCAGCGACCAGCCAAACCCAATGGCCCAGCTCAAAGTTCGCCAAGCACTGGACATGTCGGTCAACAAGCAACAAATCATCGACTCGGTGTACCAGGGCGCAGGCCAATTAGCCGTCAACTCGATGCCGCCAACGCAGTGGTCTTACGACACCTCCATCAAAGACGTGCCGTATAACCCTGAAAAAGCCAAAGAACTGCTCAAGGAAGCCGGCATCAAAGAAGGCACTGAAATCACCTTGTGGGCCATGCCGGTTCAACGCCCGTACAACCCCAACGCCAAGTTGATGGCTGAAATGCTGCAGTCCGACTGGGGCAAGATTGGCATCAAAGCCAAAATCATGACCTACGAATGGGGCGAGTACATCAAGCGTTCTAAGGGCGGCGAGAACGGCGCGATGCTCATCGGCTGGAGCGGCGACAACGGTGACCCGGACAACTGGCTCGGCACTCTGTTTGGCTGCGACGCACTGGAAGGCAACAACTTCTCCAAGTGGTGTAACCCTGAGTTCGACAAGCTGGTGAAAGCGGCTAAATCAACAACCGATGTTGCCAAGCGCACAGAACTGTACCAACAGGCACAGCGTCTGCTGAAAGACCAAGTACCCATGACACCTATCGCCCACTCGACGGTGTATCAGCCTATGCGCAATACCGTGCAGGATTTCAAGATCAGCCCCTTCGGCTTGAACTCCTTCTACGGCGTTAGCATCGCTAAATAAAAAGGACCGGTAAGTGCGGCTATAGCGCCGCACTTACTTAACTGCCAGGACGGCGGAAATCACCCTTCATCCTTAAGCCACTGCGTACTACAGCAGAGGCGATAGGACGCAAAGACATTTCCTACGCCCTTATAAGACTCGACGCATTTACTCGTGTGCTTTGGCGCCATAACGTCGACGCAAAGCCCCTGAGTGAATCGCCGCAGCCGAAGATATCCACGTCCCGATGCCGCAACGCCCCTATTGGCACGCGCTCAGGACTCACGACATAAAAAGGACTGGGAACGCGATGCGCAACCCTCTGGTTTTATCTGTATTGCTCAGCGCTGGCGCTCTTGCCAGCAGCCCATTCACGAACGCAGCCAATAGTTTGGTGTTTTGTTCCGAAGGCAGCCCGGCAGGTTTTGATACTGCGCAATACACCACCGCCACCGACAACGATGCGGCCGAGCCTATTTACAACCGCCTCGCAGAATTTGAAAAAGGCGGCACCGCCGCAGGCCCTGCGCTGGCCACCCGTTGGGACATTTCAGAAGACGGCCTGACCTACACCTTTCATCTGCGCGATGGCGTGAAGTTTCACACCACTAAATGGTTCACCCCCACTCGCAACTTCAACGCGGATGATGTGCTGTTCACTTACAACCGCATGCTTAATCGCGAGCATCCATTCCGTAAGGCTTACCCAACCGAGTTCCCTTACTTCAGCAGCATGAGCCTGGATAAAAACATCGCCAGCGTCGAAAAAACCGACCCGATGACCGTGGTTATCAAGCTCAACTCGGTAGACGCCGCCTTCATCCAAAATATTGCCATGAGCTTTGCTGCAATTCTGTCGGCCGAATACGCCGATCAGTTGCTTAAGGACGGCAAGCCTAGCGACATCAATCAAAAACCCGTAGGTACTGGCCCGTACGTGTTCCAGCGTTATCAAAAAGACTCAAACATCCGCTACGCCGCCAACAAGGACTATTGGGATCAGAGCCAGGTCAAACTCGACAACCTGATTTTTTCGATCAACACCGATGCCTCCGCCCGGATGCAAAAACTGCGTAAAAACGAATGTCAGGTCTCGCTTAATCCCCGTCCTGCCGACGTAGAAGACCTCAAGCAAGACCCTAAATTGCAGGTGATCGAAAAACCAGGCTTCAACCTCGGTTACATCTCATACAACGTCAGCCACAAACCCCTTGATCAACTGCAAGTGCGTCAGGCGCTGGACATGGCCGTGAACAAGGACAGCATCCTTAAAGCCGTGTATCAGGGCGCCGGGCAAAAGGCCGTTAACGCCATGCCACCGACGCAATGGTCTTATGACGAGACCATCACCGACACGCCCTATAACCCTGAAAAAGCCAAAGAGCTGCTCAAGGCGGCAGGCGTCAAAGAAGGCACTGAAATCACCCTGTGGGCCATGCCAGTACAACGTCCCTACAACCCGAACGCCAAGCTGATGGCTGAAATGCTGCAGTCAGACTGGGGCAAGATCGGGCTCAAGGTCAAAATCGTTAGCTATGAATGGGGCGAGTACATCAAGCGCACCAAAAATGGCGAACACGACATCAGCCTGATCGGCTGGACGGGTGACAACGGTGACCCGGACAACTGGCTCGGCACCCTCTACAACTGCGATGCCATTGGCGGCAATAACTACTCCATGTGGTGCAACCCGGAGTACGACGCCCTGGTCAAGCAGGCCAAAACCGTGACTGACCGCGAACAACGGACGGTGCTGTACAAACAAGCCCAGCAGTTACTCAAGCAACAAGTGCCTATCACACCGATTGCCCACTCAACGGTCAACCAACCGTTGAGCGCCAAGGTGCAAGGTTTTCAAGTCAGCCCCTTTGGGCGCAATGCCTTCTCGGGCGTCAGCCTCGATTAACTCTTCCAGATTCGTTTGAGCACCATCAGACCGCATGGGGCGGTGGGGTGGTGCTTAGTCGAAAGTGCGTCAAATAAACGTGTTTGCAATGCTCTTAACGTTCCACAACAGCCAGTTCATTTCATAAGAACGGGCAATAAAAAAAGAAGTACAGGAGCCTCAACCATGAAACTCAGCAGCAGTGCGTTATTAGCGTTATCCATCAGTAGCCTTGCGGCGATGGCTCATGCTGAAGATGTCAGTCAAGCGTTCATTCCCACGCAAGTTAAAACCAGCGCCAGTAGCCAAAGCGAAACCAAGGGCTTGCTTGAAGACCAAACCTTGGGCGGCAGCACACGTAACTGGTATGCCAATGAACTCAAGCGCCGCAATAACCGCTTTACCTACAAAGATCATGGCGTCGAAAAAACAACGCCACGCCGCATCAACTGGGTGCAAGGCACCATCCTTGATTACAGCTCGGGTTTTACTCAGGGCACAGTCGGTTTCAGCACTCAGGTTGCGGCCTATAACGCCACTGCGCTGGACCGTGACGCCAATGACATTGCCGGTAACAACAACCGCACCCTGACCCACAGCAATGGTGATGCGGTCGGCCAGTGGAGCAAGCTAGGGCTGGCAAACCTCAAGGCTCGCGTGTCTAACACCACACTGGTGGTTGGCCGTCAGAACTTCAGCAGCCCAACCCTCGACGTGATCGGCAACCGCGCCTTGCCTTCCAGCTTTCAAGGGGTTGGGTTGCACAGCGAAGAGTTCAACAACCTGTCGTTCGATGCCGGCTCCTTTGACCGGGTTTCACCGCGTACCGAACAGGGGCTGACCAAGTTTCGCAGTGAATACGGCGATAACGCCAAAATCACCACCGACCGCGCCAGCGTGGCGGGGCTCAACTACCAGCCGCTAGAAAGCCTCAGAACCTCACTTTACGTCACCCACGTTGAAGACTTCTGGAACCAGTACTACTTCGGTGCGGTACACGACTTAGGGGATAACGCTGTATTGGGGCTTAACACTAACTTCAACTACTACAAAACCCTCGATACTGGCAAAAAAGCGCTGGGCGACATCAACAACAACACCTACAGCCTGGCGTTCGGCTTGACCCACCAAGCCCACACCGTGACTTTGTCGTATCAACAAGTGATCGGCGACGAGTACTTCGACTACCTGCACGAAACCAACGGCATTTACCTGGCCAACTCCTTGCTCTCGGACTTCAACGGCCCGAACGAGAAGTCGCTGCAACTGGCCTATAACATCAACATGGCGCAATACGGCATCCCAGGCCTGAAGTTCAACGCCTATCACGCGCGCGGCTGGGACATCGACGGCACCAATTACAAAGGTAGCGCGTACGACGTCAAAAAAATGGACGGTGAAACCCACTATGAATACGGCGTTGGCACCACCTATGCCATTCAAAGTGGCCCACTGAAAGCCACCTCTATTCGCGCCACATACACCACCCACCGCGCCAGCAAGTATCAGGCTGACGGCAACATCAACGAGTTCCGCATTGTCACCACCATCCCGTTCAACATCCTTTAAACACAAACAAGCCTGCGGCTGATTCGATGAATCAGCCGCCGAGGCTACGCCGGCTGAACCGATTGGAGAGGGTTGCTATGAAAAAACTTCCACTGCGCGCTGCTCTTGCAGTGGCATTGCTCACGACAGCGATCGGCGCTAACGCCAAATCGCTGGTGGTATGTACCGAAGCCAGCCCTGAAGGGTTCGATATCGTTCAATACACCACCGCCGTGACGGCCGATGCTTCAGCCGAAACCCTGCTCAATCGCTTGGTCGACTTCAAACCTGGCACCACCGAAGTAGAGCCGGCATTAGCCGAGCGCTGGGACATCAGCCCGGATGGTCTGCAATACACGTTTTACTTGCGCCCGGGCGTAAAGTTCCACACCACCGACTACTTCAAACCGACCCGAACCCTGAACGCCGATGACGTGGTCTGGAGTTTTCAGCGCCAGCTGGACCCAAACCATCCGTGGCACAACAAGTCGCTGACCGGTTATCCCTACTTTGAAAGCATGGGCTTCAAAAGCCTGCTCAAGAGCGTCGATAAAGTCGACGACATGACCGTCAAGTTCACGCTAAACCACCCTGAGTCCCCGTTCTTGCGCGACATGGCGATGTCGTTTGCATCAATCTACTCGGCCGAATACGCCGACCAGTTGCTCAAAGCAGGTAAAACCCAAGAACTGAACAGCAAGCCGATCGGCACCGGCCCGTTTATTTTCGTGCGCTACAACAAGGACGCGCAGGTGCGCTTCAAGGCCAACCCCGACTATTTCCGAGGCAAGCCGCCCAGCGATGTACTGATTTTTGCCGTGACCACCGATAGCAACGTGCGCCTGCAAAAACTCAAAGCCAACGAATGCCAGATCGCGCTGTACCCCAAACCCGATGACATCAAAAACATCCGCAAAGACCCAAACCTGAAAGTGGATGAGCTGGCCGCACTGATGACCAGCTACATCGCCATGAACACAACCCACAAATACTTGAATGACGCACGGGTGCGCAAAGCCATCGACATGGCGTTCGACAAACAGGTGTACCTCAATACGATGCACGGCGAAGGGAATGCGTTGATTGCCATTAATCCCTACCCGCCTACGATGCTCGGGTTCAACAAAAACATCCAAAGCCCACCCCGCGATCTGGACAAAGCCCGAGCCTTGCTCAAAGAAGCGGGCGTTCCGCCAGGCACTGTCTTAACCCTATTTACCCGTAACGGTGGCGGCCCCTCTAACCCGAACCCGATGTTGGGGGCACAGTTATTGCAGTCCGACCTTGAGAAGATCGGCCTCAAGCTGGACATTCGCGTCATGGAATGGGGCGAAATGCTCAAGCGCGCCAAAGCGGGCGAACATGATCTGGTCTCTTCAGGATGGGGTGGCGACAACGGTGACCCAGACAACTTCCTGACCCCGCTGCTGAGTTGCGACGCGGCCAAAAATGGTGAGAACTACGCACGCTGGTGCAATAAAACATTTGAAGCGCTGATCACCAAAGCACGCAACATCACTGAACCGGCAGAGCGAGCCGCGCTCTATGAACAGGCACAGGAGATATTCCATCAAGACCAACCCTGGATTAACGTGGTGCACCCTATGCTATTTACAGCCATGCGCAAAAACGTCGAGGGTTACATCCTTAATCCACTGACCAACAACAACTTCGCCACCACTCAGGTGAAGTAGAACAATAAAAGACCCGCCAGCGCTCACCGCAGCGTTGGCGGACTTGCCTAACCGGCTGATGAGGTACACCGCACGATGTTTAGTTTTATTGCCCGCCGAATAGGGCTGTTGATCCCTACGTTCTTCGGCATCACCTTGCTGACTTTCGCCCTGATTCGCATGATCCCTGGCGACCCGGTCGAAGTCATGATGGGTGAACGTCGAGTCGACCCTGAGATGCACGCTCAGGCCATGGAGCGTCTGGGCCTGAACAAGCCGCTGTATGCCCAGTATTTCGACTACATCGGCAAGCTCGCTCACGGCGACTTGGGCGAATCGTTGAGAACGCGTGAAAGCGTATGGACCGAATTTACTGCGCTGTTTCCCGCCACCCTTGAGTTGTCGATGGCCGCGTTGTTATTCGCAGGCATCCTCGGGTTATTGGCCGGGGTTATCGCCGCGTTAAAGCGAGGCTCATTATTCGATCATGGCGTGATGGGAATCTCACTGGCGGGGTATTCAATGCCCATCTTCTGGTGGGGCCTGATTCTGATCATGTTTTTCTCGGTAAGCCTGGGCTGGACCCCTGTTTCGGGGCGCATCGATTTGCTGTACGACATCGAGCCCAAAACCGGCTTCATGCTGATCGACACTTTGCTGAGCGATGAGCCCGAGGCCTTTTGGGACGCGCTGCACCACATGATCTTGCCCGCTATCGTGCTGGGCACCATTCCACTGGCCGTGATCGCACGCATGACCCGCTCCTCCATGCTCGAAGTGCTGCGCGAAGATTACATCCGCACAGCTCGCGCCAAAGGCCTGTCACCGGCACGCGTAGTGTTTGTTCATGGCCTGCGCAACGCACTGATCCCGGTACTGACCGTGGTTGGCCTGCAAGTCGGCACGCTGCTGGCCGGAGCTGTGCTGACAGAAACCATCTTCTCGTGGCCCGGCATTGGCAAATGGTTGATTGAAGCCATTGGCGCCCGGGATTATCCCGTGGTGCAAAACGGCATCCTGCTAATCGCCTGCCTGGTGATCTTGGTCAACTTCGTAGTCGACATCCTCTACGGCTTTGCCAACCCACGCATCCGTCACCAGCGCTGAGATCCTGACCATGACCACACCAACACCTGCTACTGCTACTGCCGTGGATCAAAGCCTGCTTTATCCATCGCCCTACAAAGAGTTCTGGCACGCCTTCGCTAAAAACAAAGGTGCCGTTGCCGGCCTGATCTTCATGAGCATCATCGTGTTCTGCGCGATTTTCGCCCCGTGGGTCGCACCCCATAACCCGAGCGAGCAATACCGTGACTTCCTGCTGACCCCACCCGCGTGGCTTGAAGGCGGACAAATGCAGTTTTTGCTCGGCACAGACGAACTGGGCCGTGACCTGCTGTCACGCCTGATTGAAGGCTCACGCCTGTCGCTGCTGATCGGTTTGTCGTCCGTAGTGATTTCGCTGATTCCGGGCGTGATTTTGGGCCTGTTCGCCGGGTTCTTCCCGCGCATCCTCGGCCCCGGCATCATGCGCCTGATGGACATCATGCTGGCCCTGCCTTCGTTGCTGCTGGCCGTCGCCATTGTTGCCATCCTCGGCCCAGGCCTGATCAACACCGTCATCGCTATTGCCGTGGTTTCATTGCCTTCATACGTGCGCCTCACCCGCGCTGCGGTCATGGGCGAATTGAACCGCGACTACGTCACCGCTGCTCGACTGGCAGGTGCCAGCTTACCGCGCCTGATGTTCATCACCGTGCTGCCTAACTGCATGGCGCCGCTGATCGTTCAGGCCACATTGAGTTTCTCCTCGGCGATTCTGGATGCCGCAGCCTTGGGTTTTCTTGGGCTGGGCGTGCAACCGCCAACCCCTGAGTGGGGCACCATGCTGGCCTCTGCACGCGACTACATCGAACGTGCATGGTGGGTCGTCAGCCTGCCCGGTTTGACTATTTTGCTCAGCGTGCTGGCAATCAACCTGATGGGCGACGGTCTGCGCGATGCGCTAGACCCGAAACTCAAAAACGCCGCCTGAGGAGGTTCGCATGTCACTTTTAGAAATCAAGAATCTCAACGTTCGTTTTGGCGACGCCAAGGCAGTCCCGGTGGTTGATGGGCTCAGCTTGTCAGTCGACAAAGGCGAAGTGCTTGCAATCGTTGGCGAGTCAGGCTCAGGCAAATCGGTCACCATGATGGCGCTGATGGGGCTCATCGAGCACCCCGGCATCGTGACGGCTGATGCACTGAACTTCGACGACAAAAACATGCTGACCCTCAGCGCCCGCCAACGCAGACAAATCGTCGGCAAAGACATGGCGATGGTCTTCCAAGACCCCATGACCGCACTGAACCCCAGCTACACCGTGGGTTTTCAGATTGAGGAAGTGTTGCGCCTGCATCTAAAAATGTCCGGCAAGGCCGCCCGCAAACGCGCAATCGAGCTGCTGGAAAAAGTCGAAATCCCCGGCGCAGCTAGCCGTATGGACGCCTATCCGCACCAACTGTCGGGCGGCATGAGCCAGCGAGTTGCCATTGCGATGGCAATTGCAGGCGAACCTAAATTACTGATTGCCGACGAACCCACCACCGCGCTCGACGTGACCATTCAAGCCCAGATCATGGACTTGCTGCTCAACCTGCAACGCGAGCAAAACATGGGCTTGGTGCTGATCACCCACGACTTAGCTGTAGTGGCTGAAACCGCACAACGGGTGTGCGTAATGTATGCAGGCCAAGCCGTAGAAGTGGGTCATGTTCCGGGGCTGTTCGACGTGCCTGCGCACCCCTACAGCGAAGCACTACTGGCCGCCATCCCGGAGCACAGCATGGGGGCCGCTCGCTTGGCGACCTTGCCCGGCATCGTACCTGGGCGCTATGACCGCCCAGACGGCTGCCTGCTGTCGCCGCGTTGTCCGTATGTGCAGGACACCTGCCGCCAACAACGTCCTGCGCTTGAGACTAAAGCTCACAGCCAGGTGCGCTGCTTCTTCCCCTTGAATCAGGAGGTGGCGTAATGACTGTTGTTCTTACCGCCCGTGACCTAACCCGTCATTACGAAGTGTCCCGCGGCCTGTTCAAAGGCCATGCCTTGGTACGCGCCCTGAACGGCGTTTCGTTTGAGCTTGAAGCAGGCAAGACGCTCGCCGTGGTGGGTGAGTCAGGGTGTGGCAAGTCCACATTGGCACGCGCACTGACCTTGATCGAAGAACCATCTTCGGGCTCTCTGAAAATTGCCGGCCAAGAAGTTGCAGGGGCCAATAAGGCTGAGCGCAAGCAACTGCGCAAAGACGTGCAAATGGTATTTCAAAGCCCTTATGCGTCGCTCAACCCTCGGCAAAAAGTCGGCGACCAGTTGGCAGAGCCATTGCTGATCAACACCCAGCTGAGTGCCAGCGAACGCCGTGAAAAAGTGCAAGCCATGATGAAGCAAGTGGGTTTGCGCCCCGAGCATTATCAGCGCTACCCGCACATGTTTTCAGGCGGTCAGCGCCAACGCATTGCCCTCGCCCGCGCCATGATGCTGCAACCTAAAGTGCTGGTTGCAGACGAACCCACCTCTGCCCTCGACGTTTCAATTCAGGCGCAGGTCCTCAACCTGTTCATGGACTTGCAGCAAGAGTTCAACACGGCTTACGTCTTCATTTCGCACAACTTGGCCGTCGTGCGACATGTGGCCGATACGGTGCTGGTGATGTACCTAGGACGTCCGGTGGAAATGGGCCCCAAAGAGGAGATCTACACCCGTCCACTGCACCCTTACACTCAAGCGCTGCTGTCAGCGACTCCAACCATTCACCCGGATCCGCTTAAACCAAAAATCAAAATCGTCGGTGAGCTGCCCAACCCGCTGAACCCACCTTCGGGCTGCGCCTTCCACAAGCGCTGCCCTTATGCGACTGAACTGTGCAGCACCGAAGAGCCAGCCTTGCGCGTGCTCGACAATCGCCAAGTAGCCTGCCATCACGCCGAGCAGTTTTTAAGCGTTTAAAAAAAGATCGCAGCCTTCGACTGCTCCTACAGGAGCATGTCCGAAGGCTGCATTAACCGCCAAATATGATTTGCCGACCCCGTAGGAGCTGCCGCAGGCTGCGATTTTTTGATGTTAAAAAGTTACCCCCCCGAAGCAACCCCTACAAAAACTCATGACGTCGACACACTCAGCATCAGCAAAATCAACACTTTAGCCCTACCACAATACGTCGAATTATTTACATAGCCAGCCCAACTCAATTGAGGAGGCTCATAACAGGTATCTTATGTAAGCAAGATTAGTTAAACCATTGAAAAACAATACTCAAGCAACTGACTCAAATCCCAATAGACAAATAATCGGCATTACTCATCAGCAGGAAACAACCACTCACCACCTTGTTTGACACCCTGAGCCGTTGTCCCATCAGTAAATGTCATCAACCCAGTACTTAAGTTGAATGTCCTACCATCTGGATAAGTTACAGTTTTACCATCCGCTTCAGTAACGCTGCCATCCGTGTGTGTGATTGTATTATCAGGATTAGCCACCGAACCATTTTGGATATGCCACAGTTCCGTCAGGATTTGACTGACTGCCTTGTGGATGAACCAGTCGTTGTTCCCCGGTTAATACATTCAAGGCATAACCCACGGCCAAAGGCGCCACAAAATTTTCGAGGACAAAGCGATTAGCCGTAGATATCACTTTTTTGACGCCGCCCGTAGAGCCGGGAGCGGTAGTACCCTCTTTCTTTGGCGGTTTTTTCCCACCAGCCTCTTTGACAGGATCTTTTTTGGAAGGGGGGACAACTTTAATCGGCGGCTTAACAACTTTTCGCACAGGGCCGACAACGGGTTCCGGCATCTCCATATCAGAAGTAACATCAGTTAATTCGGCCTCGGCCAGTTCACTCACCGCCAACATGCGCTTCGGTTTTCCTTCCTTCACATCATTCATTGCATTCATCCTTAAGTGCTAACCACTCATCATCCATGAGCAGCAATAGTTAAATTATTCGGACGACTCATGAATCGCCCGTATAAAAAACATAGAACATCTTCAACCGGCCAACAAACCAAAATTACAAAAAGTTACGAACAAACAAAAACAATAAAAAACTTACACACAGGGGTAACTAGAAATGCACATCCCCTTCAACAAACAGCACCTAAAGCCACATTAATTTGAGAACCCCTAAATCGTATGCACATAGGCATGCGCAAAAAACGACATGACAGTGAAACCTCCACCTAGCGAGGTATATAAAACTGCTAACGCGTTACGCAAACCTGAACTATGGGCTAGCAAGAATAAATTTCTAATCGAGCGTTATATTTGTGATTCATATACTTCTCGGCTGCCAAACTGGACAAAACCCAAAACGTCCAGTCTCACAACCTCATACTTCCTACACTCTTATTTACCGCAACTTCACTGCAATCACTTTCCAATAAACAAAAAAAAGCGAAGCCCTTGGGCTTCGCTTTTTTAAACCAGACACTTTAGTGCTTAGTGATGCTCACGCGTTGCGCGGAACTTCACATCGGGCCAGCGCTCTTCCATCAACGCCAAGTTAACCCGCCTCGGGGCCAGGTATGTCAGGTGACCACCGCCATCAACCGCCAAGTTTTCCACGGCTTTGATCTGGAACTCTTCGAGCTTCTTCTTATCGCTGCAATCAATCCAACGCGCAGACCACACGGTGATCGGCTCGTAAGAACATTCCACTTTGTATTCTTCTTTCAAACGGCTGGCGACGACGTCGTTGCTGCGTTCCGGGAAGAACACTTGCGTAGCGCCTTCTTCGACCAATTGCTGCAAGCCCTGACGCAATTGTTTGGACTTGAGCGGGTCGCGCAGGCGCACACGACGGAACAGCTCAGGCGCAAAGTGCGGGATGCCGGTGAAGGTGTCGCCGATCAGGATCGTGCCGTGGTTGTGCAGGCCCATGATATCAACGGCGAAGGCGGCATGGCGCTCAAGCCTCACGTAAGAAAATTCAAATGACCTTAAGAAATATAGATTTATCTGAAGAAGATTTCCGAAATATCAAACAAAAAATATGAGTTCTTGAAATTTCAGACTTCAAAAAATATACATATATTTAGCCAACACCAACTCCAAAATCACACATAGCCTTCACAAGGCCCGAGGCATTATGAAAAATGCAATATCACCGACAAGAAATGAAAATTTCCCTGAGTGGTATCAACAGGTCATCCGCGAGTCAGAGATAGCTGAGAATTCTTCCATTAGAGGTTGCATGGTCATCCGTCCTTGGGGCTATGGCATATGGGAACAGATCCAACGAGAGCTTGATCAAAAATTCAAAGACACTGGGCATACAAACGCATATTTCCCACTCTTAATCCCGCTGTCCTTCTTTCAAAAAGAAGCCGAACATGTCGATGGCTTTGCCAAAGAGTGCGCAGTGGTAACACATCATCGTCTTGAACAGACTTCAGATGGAAAACTCACTCCCGCAGGCGAGCTGGAAGAGCCTTTGATTATCAGGCCTACCAGCGAAACGGTGGTCGGCGCCTCCTTTTCGCGATGGGTTAAAAGTTATCGGGACCTGCCGCTACTCATCAACCAGTGGGCTAACGTACTGCGCTGGGAAATGCGCCCAAGGATCTTCCTGCGCACTTCGGAGTTCCTGTGGCAGGAAGGCCACACCGCTCACGACTCCAGTGACGAGGCCTTGGACGAGACGCTGAAGATGCTGGATATCTATGAGCGTTTTACTGTTGAGCACTTGGCCATACCAGTAATCAAGGGTAAAAAGTGCTCATGGGAACGTTTTCCGGGCGCCGTCAGCACCTATACCATCGAGGCAATGATGCAGGACGGCAAGGCCCTGCAGGCCGGGACTTCACACTTTCTGGGGCAGAGCTTCGCCCAAGCTTCAGACATCCGCTTCGTGAACAAGGAAGGGGTAAAAGAGCTAGCCTGGACCACTTCATGGGGCGTTTCCACGCGTTTGATTGGTGCCATGATCATGGCCCATGGTGATGATGATGGACTGGTGATTCCACCGCTGGTTGCTCCAACGCAGATCATCATTGTTCCGATCGTGCGAAACGAACAGGACGCCGAAGCCATCTATGCCTACTGCGACAATCTGAAAAAGCAGATATCCCGGAAAAAACTGAAGGGACAAAACCTGCGTGCCAATATTGATAAACGGGAGATAAACAGCGGCGAAAAAAAATGGTACCACGTCAAACGCGGCGTGCCTGTTCGGGTCGAAATTGGAATAAAGGAGCTGGAACAGAACATGGTTTCTTACTCCTGCAGAGATAACAGCAAGAGCACGTTAACAATAGAGATAAATAGCTTCGTTAAAAACCTGCCAAAAACCCTACAGTCTATTCAGACAGGCATGCTTGAAAGTGCCCGAAGAAAACTATCGGAAAATACAAAAACAGTTACTACTCTTGCCAACTTCAAGCAGGCCTTTCAGCGCAAGGACAAACTCGATACATTCGTTATAGCCCCCTTCCTTGACAATGAGAGTGTCAAAAAAACCATCAGTGAACTAGGTGTAACCGTTCGATGTATTCCACTCGCTCAACCCAAAGTCGCAGCCATCTGTTTATTTACAGGTCAACCCACCAAGTCTTGGGCCCTGTATGCAAAGTCATATTGATCCCTGATCACTACCAGCCTCTATTCGCTTCTTATTCGCCAGGCCAGCATTTTGCTTCGGGCTTCCTTCAGATTCGCAGTCACCCACGCCCCCTTGCCTCCGGCTAACACTTCCTCTTGCCGGATGTGTAGAGGACCATTTGTCCAACTCACCACCACAGTGAGTCCAACAGCGTCAGATCACGGATCTACGCCCCGTGCCTAGCACCAAAAAAAAGCGAAGCCCAAGGGCTTCGCTTTTTTTACCAACGGCCTGCGCCCTTAGTGATGCTCACGCGTTGCGCGGAACTTCACATCGGGCCAGCGCTCTTCCATCAACGCCAGGTTAACCCGCGTCGGGGCCAGGTAGGTCAGGTGACCACCACCATCAACCGCCAAGTTTTCCACGGCTTTGATCTGGAACTCTTCGAGCTTCTTCTTATCGCTGCAATCAATCCAACGCGCAGACCACACGGTGATCGGCTCGTAAGAACATTCCACTTTGTATTCTTCTTTCAAACGGCTGGCGACGACGTCGTTGCTGCGTTCCGGGAAGAACACTTGCGTAGCGCCTTCTTCGACCAATTGCTGCAAGCCCTGACGCAATTGTTTGGACTTGAGCGGGTCGCGCAGGCGCACACGACGGAACAGCTCAGGCGCAAAGTGCGGGATGCCGGTGAAGCTCAGGCTTTCGCCTTCGGTAAAGGTGTCACCAATCTGGATCGTGCCGTGGTTGTGCAAGCCGATGATGTCGCCTGCAAAGGCCTCTTCCAGTTGCTCTCGCTCCGAGGAGAAGAACGTCAATGCGTCGCCGATGCGCACGTCTTTACCGGTACGTACGTGGCGCATTTTCATGCCCTTTTCGTACTTGCCTGAGCAAATGCGCATAAAAGCAATACGGTCACGGTGTTTTGGGTCCATGTTCGCCTGAATCTTGAACACGAAACCGGTGAATTTCTCTTCAACCGGCTCAACAGTACGCTCGTTGGCAACCCGGGCCAAAGGCTTGGGCGCCCAGTTGACGACGGCATCAAGCACATGATCGACACCAAAGTTGCCCAGCGCAGTACCGAAGAAAACTGGTGTCAGTTGACCATCCAAAAACTCTTGCTGGTTGAATTCATGGCAAGCCCCTTGAACCAGTTCCAACTGATCGACAAAGCGATCGTACTCGTCGCCCAAGTGCGCGCGAGCTTCGTCGGAGTCGAGCTTTTCGATGATTTTGACGTCTGTACGCTCATGGCCGTGACCGGCTGTGTACACAATGATGTAGTCATCCGCCAGGTGATAAACACCCTTGAAGTCGCGGTAGCAGCCAATTGGCCAAGTGATCGGCGCGGCCTTGATTTTTAGAACGGCCTCGATCTCGTCCAGCAACTCAATCGGGTCACGAATGTCACGGTCGAGTTTGTTGATGAAGCTGACAATGGGCGTGTCACGCAGACGACAAACGTCCATCAGGGCGATGGTCCGTGGCTCAACGCCTTTACCACCATCGAGCACCATCAGGGCCGAGTCGACCGCAGTCAGCGTGCGGTAGGTATCTTCCGAGAAGTCTTCGTGGCCCGGGGTGTCGAGCAGGTTGATCATGTGGTCGCGATACGGGAACTGCATGACCGACGTGGTAATCGAAATACCCCGTTGTTTTTCCATTTCCATCCAGTCGGAGGTGGCATGGCGGTCGGACTTTCGCGATTTCACCGTACCGGCGACAGCAATCGCCTTACCCATCAGCAAGAGCTTTTCGGTGATGGTGGTTTTACCCGCATCGGGGTGGGAAATAATGGCGAAAGTGCGTCGTTTCGCGACTTCGGCGGCCTGGTTGGTCATGGGAAATCGCCTGACGTTTGATTCAAAAAAGGGCGCGGATTATAGCCCAAATTCAGCTTGCGCAGCCACCGTTGGAACCCTTGCTCTGACCACAAGGGTGGCAATATGCCGTAAAAAATGTGAACCTTTTAAGCAGTGGAGGCGTCCACTCTCCTGACACGACAAACCGTCAGGGGCTGAAATATCAGCAAGTTAGCCTGACGAGGCTGCGCTTATGACAGGTAATTTGGGTGCCTTTTGCGCCCCGCCTGTTGCTCTTCGCGAACACATTGTCGGCAGCCAGGAATGGCTTTGCCACACGACGATGTGCTCGCCGACTGAAAAAAAGGAGTCCGCCTGTGGCTAATCGCTATGGAAAAGGGCTTATAGGATGCGCGGCAGCTGTCGCCCTCCTGGCCCTGTTGGTCCATTGGATCGGCATCAGCACTATCGAACACTATCAAGATGATCTGTTGTTCTACCTGCAAGCCCATCTGTACCTCGTACTCGTTTCAATGCTCGCCGCCCTCTTAATAGGGATACCCGCTGGCATTTTCCTCAGCCGACCTAACATGGTCGGACGTGCGGAACGCTTCATGCAAATCTTCAACATCGGTAACACCGTGCCACCGCTGGCCGTATTGGCTATTGCGCTGGGCTTTCTGGGTATCGGCAGTGGCCCGGCCATCTTCGCTCTGTTTCTCGCCTCGTTGCTGCCCATTGTGCGCAACACCTACGAAGGCCTGAAAAACGTTCAGGGCTCACTCAAAGAAGCAGCCGTTGGCATTGGCATGACCCCGCGCCAAGTGCTGTGGCGAGTAGAGTTGCCTAATGCTGTGCCCATCATTATGGGTGGCGTTCGGGTTGCACTGGCGATCAACGTTGGTACTGCACCGTTGGCGTTCCTGATTGGAGCCAACAGCTTGGGCAGCCTGATTTTCCCCGGCATCGCCCTTAACAATCAGCCGCAACTGATCCTCGGCGCGGCTTGCACTGCACTGCTGGCTTTGCTGCTCGACGGTCTGGTGATACTCATCAGCCGCCTCTGGTTGGAACGCGGTCTGCGACCTGTTTAAGGTCTGGCTGAGCAAAGGAATACCCATGAGAAAAATAAGCTTGTTTTTAGGCTGCATCCTGCTGTGTGCAGGAATTGTTCAAGCCGCTGAAAAACCCTTGATCCGCATTGGTGCGCGAGTGTTCACCGAGCAAACCTTGCTCGCCGAAATCACCTCGCAATACCTCAATAGCAAGGGCTACAACGCTCAGGTAACGGGTGGGCTGGGCAGCAGTTTGGCTCGCTCGGCCCTTGAGTCGGGGCAGCTGGACATGGTGTGGGAATACACCGGTGTCTCGCTGGTGGCTTACAACCACGTCACCGACAAACTCGACAGCCAACAATCCTACGACCGGGTTAAAGAACTCGACGCAAAAAAGGGACTGGTCTGGCTGCACCCATCCAAGTTCAGTAACACCTACGCGTTGGCGTTGCCACAAAACGTGGCGCAGCAATACCCGCACATCAACAGCATCAGCGATCTGGACAAGGTGCTGCGCGAGCTAGCGGACGAAAAACCGCTGGTGGCACTGGATACCGAATTTGCTAATCGGTCTGACGGCTTGCTGGGCATGGTCGAGCTGTACGACATGGATCTGGGTCGCAAAAACATCCGCCAAATGGACTCAGGGCTGGTCTACACCGCCTTGAAAAATGGCCAAGTGTTTGCCGGTTTGGTTTACACCACCGACGGTCGTTTGAGCGCGTTCAACCTCAAGTTGCTCGACGACGACAAGCACTACTTCCCGGACTACACCGCCGCTCCGGTCGTGAGCAAAGCCTATCTGGACAAGCACCCGGATCTGGAAGGCTTGCTCAAACCGCTGGCTGATCTGTTTGACGACGAAACTATGCGCCAGCTCAACGCACGGGTGGACGTCAACCACGAAAGCCCATCGACGGTGGCCGCAGCGTTTTTGCGCCAGCATCCACTGAACTGAATCGAGGAGAAGACATGGAATTTCTTAACGCCTTTTCCCATATGGACTGGTCGCAGGTTTTACACCTGACTTGGCAGCACATCATGCTGGTTGGCATCGCTGTAACACTGGCCATCGTGGTTGGCGTGCCGTTAGGCGTGTTGATGACCCGCTTCCCATCACTGGCAGGCCCCATGCAAGCCAGCGCCACGGTGCTGCTGACCATCCCGTCCATCGCCTTGTTTGGCCTGCTGCTGCCGTTCTACTCCAAGTTCGGTCAGGGCCTTGGCCCGATGCCAGCGATTACAGCGGTGTTTTTGTATTCGCTGCTGCCCATCATGCGCAATACCTTTCTGGCCCTCACCGGCGTGGAGCCCGGTATTCGCGAAGCCGCACGCGGTATCGGCATGACCTTCAGCCAGCGCCTGCGCATGGTTGAACTGCCTATTGCAGTGCCCGTGATTCTGGCCGGTGTGCGCACCGCCGTCGTCATGAACATTGGTGTAATGACCATCGCCGCCACCATCGGTGCTGGCGGTCTGGGTGTACTTATTCTGGCTGCAATCAGTCGTAGCGATATGTCGATGCTGATCGTTGGCGCGGTACTGGTCAGCCTTCTGGCCATCTTCGCAGACCTGCTTTTGCAATGGTTGCAACGCACACTGACTCCAAAAGGATTACTCAAATGATCGAACTTCAAAACCTCAGCAAAACCTTCCAAAGCAACGGCAAAGATGTAAAAGCCGTGGACTCGGTAAACCTGACCGTCAACGAAGGCGAGATCTGCGTTTTCCTTGGGCCTTCGGGTTGCGGTAAAAGCACCACGCTAAAAATGATCAACCGCCTGATCAAGCCTACTTCCGGCAAGATTTTGATCAACGGCGAAGACACCACCGATCTGGACCCTGTCACCCTGCGTCGCAACATCGGTTATGTGATCCAGCAAATTGGTCTGTTCCCCAACATGACCATTGAAGAAAACATCACCATCGTTCCGCGCCTGCTCGGTTGGGACAAACAAAAATGCCATGACCGCGCTCGCGAACTGATGAGCATGATCAAGCTTGAACCCAAGCAATACCTCAATCGCTACCCGCGTGAACTGTCGGGCGGCCAACAACAGCGTATTGGCGTAATTCGCGCATTGGCGGCGGATGCTCCACTGCTGTTGATGGATGAACCGTTCGGCGCCGTTGACCCGATCAACCGCGAGATGATCCAGAACGAATTTTTTGAGATGCAACGCGCATTGAACAAGACCGTAATCATGGTCAGCCACGACATCGACGAGGCCATCAAACTGGGCGACAAAATCGCGATTTTCCGCGGTGGCAAGTTGCTGCAAATGGATCACCCAGACACTCTGTTGGCGCATCCGGCAGATGACTTTGTCAGCAACTTTGTGGGCCAAGACAGCACCCTCAAGCGTCTGCTGCTGGTCAAGGCCGAAGATGCTGCCGACAACGCGCCATCGGTCAGCCCTGAAACGCCAGTGGCAGAAGCACTGGAACTGATGGACGAACTTGACCGTCGCTATGTGGTGGTCACCTGCGCCGACAACAAAGCGCTGGGCTACGTGCGCCGTCGCGACCTGCACCGCCAAAGTGGCACTTGCGGCCAGTATTTGCGTGAGTTCACGGCCACTGCGGCATCCGACGAACACTTGCGCATCTTGTTGTCGCGCATGTACGAGTTCAACCGTTCGTGGTTGCCCGTGATGGACGCCGAGCGCGTATTTATGGGCGAAGTCACTCAAGAATCAATTGCCGCGTACCTAAGCTCGGGCCGCTCACGCGGGGCCAAAACCAGCATTGTCTCGCCAGCTGATATAGCTGTGGCCTAAACGCTACTCACCAGGGCTGCGATCTTCTGATCTTTAAACATCGCAGCCTTGGTCAGCGCCTGCGCGGGTAAGCGCCACCCCGGTTTTCTCCAAATCCCCTCCTGCGGGAACATCTGAACGTCATCAAGGTCGGTTACTTAAATAGTCCACCCTGAACCCACGACGAAATCGTGCAAAAACGCGACATTTTTTATTGATCAAAGCGCAATCACCCCCTACAGTTCGCGCCGAACATCCATGCTGGAAACGATCCATCCGGCTCAAGTACTGACGACGAGACAGCAAGGTCCATTTACCTTTTTTGCTTTCGGCGGACATGCCTTGGGAAGTAGGCGAACCAAAGTGGGGATACGGAGGATGTTCAGTTGCGCCCATTTATTTATGACGTTTGCCATCAGGAGTCCCCAGCATGTCGATCCAGGTCGAAGACTATTACGCGCGCGAAACCTTCAACAAAATGAAGGCTTTTGCCGACACTCAAGAAACCCCGTTTGTGGTGATCGACACTGCCATGATCAGCAAGGCTTACGACGACCTGCGCGCAGGCTTTGAATTCGCCAAGGTGTATTACGCGGTTAAAGCCAATCCGGCAGTCGAAATCATTGATTTGCTGCGCGACAAGGGTTCGAGCTTCGACATCGCCTCGATCTACGAGCTGGACAAAGTGATGGATCGCGGCGTCAGCCCGGATCGCATCAGTTACGGCAACACCATCAAAAAGTCCAAAGACATTCGCTACTTCTACGACAAAGGCGTACGCCTGTTCTCGACCGATTCTGAAGCTGACTTGCGCAACATTGCCAAGGCCGCACCGGGGTCCAAAGTGTATGTACGGATTCTCACAGAAGGCTCAACCACGGCCGATTGGCCTCTGTCGCGTAAATTCGGCTGCCAGACTGACATGGCGATGGACCTGCTGATTTTGGCTCGCGATTTGGGCTTGGTGCCTTACGGCATTTCGTTCCACGTTGGTTCGCAGCAGCGTGACATCAGCGTTTGGGACGCGGCAATTGCCAAGGTCAAAGTGATTTTCGAACGCCTCAAAGAAGAAGACGGCATTGTCCTTAAGCTGATCAATATGGGGGGTGGCTTTCCGGCCAACTACATCACCCGCACTAACAGTCTTGAGACCTACGCCGAAGAGATCATTCGCTTCCTTAAGGAAGACTTCGGGGACGACCTGCCAGAAATCATTCTGGAGCCGGGTCGCTCGCTGATTGCCAACGCCGGGATTCTGGTCAGTGAAGTGGTGTTGGTTGCACGTAAATCGCGCACCGCTGTCGAGCGCTGGGTTTATACCGATGTGGGCAAGTTCTCGGGCCTGATCGAAACTATGGACGAAGCCATCAAGTTCCCGATCTGGACTGAAAAGAAAGGTGAGATGGAAGAAGTCGTCATCGCTGGCCCAACGTGCGACAGCGCCGACATCATGTACGAAAACTACAAGTACGGTCTGCCGCTGAACTTAGCCATCGGCGATCGCCTGTACTGGCTCTCGACTGGCGCCTACACCACCAGCTACAGCGCCGTCGAATTCAATGGCTTCCCGCCACTCAAGTCCTTCTATTTATAAGTAGCAGCCCTCCCATACCTAAGTATGGGAGGGTGAGGCCAACCTTAATGATTGGCCGATGGCTCATTAATTAAGTGAGCGTAAAAACTTTAAAAAATCTGCTTGTTGCTTGGGCGCCTGCCTGATGGCTTCATCAGTCGCACCGCCCATCAACGCGCACACCTCCAAAAATTGCTGCAGAGCAGAGCGAATATTGTCAAGGGTGGTTACCCACTGATCACGCCCTTGGAGTAACTCTGTGTAGCTATTGATTTTTTCAGCCCTGTCAGTCAAAGCGTCGATTTCTTTTTTATTGCCTTTGAGTGCCTGTATTTCAACTTTCAATTTAGCGGTAATACGCGCCTTAGCGCTGTTCATATCTGAAAAATTACGAGCACTTTCAAAAAAGTCGATATATTTAGTCACCCGATCCAAAGCAACCACAATCAAGTCCGCATCCACCTTACCTACCAAGGCGGCTGCTAACGCTGCTTCGATTTCATCAGCTGTTGGCAAAATACCTTTGACATGATCCCACCATGTTTTCGATTGCAGTGCCTTAATAGCCGAATCCAGTATTTTTTTATCTTCTGTCAACTCGTCAATCTTGGCCTGCAGCCTAGTCGCTAGCGCTTCATGGCGCTCCAGTGCATCAGCATCAAAACTCATTAAGGGGTCGGCATAATGCTCCAAATTAAGCGCAGCCACATCGTTCAGTAAAGGAGCGATCTTTGACTTGCATAGCGTTGTAGCATCAACCAACCGTCGTACTCTACCCACATACACAGCCTTTACATTTTCAAGCGCAGAGCTGCGTCCCCCGTCCGTCAAACCCGCGCCAGTATTAATATCCGACCACTGCTTGAGTATTTCAGTAAAACCTGCACTGTTCACGACAACTTCAAGGCCAACACACTCACTTAACAAAGAACGTGTATAGGTGCTAATCCTTTGACTCGCACTATCAATACGCTCTTGCAAACCGCTGATAAAGCTGAACGCACGTCCTTCTTTCGCAACATTGAAAGCTCGAACACTGGCATGCACACCGACCATGTCCAATTGCGGATACTGCTCTTGTTTCACTACGGTAGCCATCATTAAATCCTTTTAATTAAAAACTACTTAATCTCATCATTAAATGCAGACGATATTTGATCAACATAACTTCTTATGTTCCCCCAAGGGGCAAGCACTAACGAAAACTCCAACGCAAACCTATGCAGCTTAGCGAGGTTATCAACCCCATCAAGACCATCGGCAGTTTCCTCCAAATACTTATAAATATGCTGCCATACTTGCGCCAATTGCTTAGCCCCCACTTCGGCGGCTAGCATACGGCCTCGCAGATCAACAAAGCTGCTGTTAACCGATGTGAGCAAAAGCAAAATCGCTTTCGTTTCGTCAATTTTACTGATGATTTCTTTGCGCCTTGCAATGGCATCGTTTTTAGTCGCACGCGTATCTTCGGCCTGCCATCCAAATACTCCCCCAGTTATAACCAGCCCAATCGGGCCGAATACAAGCCCCGTAAATGCATAGCCCACTTGGGTTTTGTACGTCTGCGCCAACCCTTCAATGAGTTGATCCAGATCTTCAAGTTCAATGAGTAGTTCTTCTGCGTCATCACTCAGTGCTGATTTCTTATAAGCTCTTACTTTCAATTCAACTTCCGGAATAAGCTCATCCGTCAACTTCCTCTCAAACTCAGCTGCCAGACGACTAAGATCCGCTGTCTTTTTGACATGACTCGCTGTCACGTCCATCATTTCCCTCAAATAGCCCTGAATGATTTCAACGCTTTCTTTCTGGCTCTCATTAACAGCAATGCCCGATAGTTCTTCAATCTCTTCTTCTGTCAAATCCTTTATCGTGCCACTCACAAAACGGTCATCGACAATCCTATCAATAACATTCAATATGCGACTTCCGCTGCCGACAAATTTATGCGCAAACGTATCGAGCTGCCGAGCGAGCTCCTTCGTTTCTTTCTCGAGCGTATCCCAACTGCCCGCGTGTTGCTTAACACGCTGATTAAATTGTTGAATGCTGGCAGGTTCCAGCTCAAAAATCCCAATTAAGGTATACCCTAATTGTTCTTCGACCTCACTTAAATCCGTCGGCAAGAGTCGCACTTCACGTACATAATTACGTAAGTTTTTTATATCACTGCGTCTAACTAAAAAAACTCTGTCTTCCGGTGAGGGCACAGCACCTTGCTCTCCTGAAATAAGTGCTAAGTATTGCTCAGGCACAAGCTGCGCAGCCTCAACCACTGACAAATCGGAAATGGCGCCTTCTATTTCACTCTCTACTAAATCTTCACTCATAAAATCTTCCTTGATTTATATATATACCTGCCATTAAAAGCTTAGGACATATAAAAACTTACTCTACGAGGAAGCAGAACTTTATGCTGTAGGAATCAATCAATAATTTAATACTTTAAACATTATGTGCAGTACTTAATGAGCAGGATGCCCGCACATTAAAATGTAGGAAATATAGAAACTGATCAATCCAAGTGACTTATACGCTCATCTTCAATGCTTCAATACGTCGCTGGTAAGTCTCGCCCATGTGTCTTACTTCAACATTCGAAGCACGACGCAACGTATCGCGACCTACTTGCAGAAACTTTAAGTTACCGCCTTCCATTGCACGTCTGAACCATTCCAAGGCACCTGCAACGTCTCCTTGCTCAAGCAGTATGGACGCGTGGCTGAATTGTCCGCGAAAGTCTGCGCCTCGGGCTGAGCATGCATACCAATGATGAGCCTCGGTCAGATTTTTCTCACAGTACTGACCTTGCTCCAGATAACGCCCCAGCAGGTTCATTGACTTGGCGTGCCCTAGCTCAGCCGCTTGGCGGTACAACGCCAAAGCCGTGACCTGATCCTCAGCAACGCCACGGCCAGTCGCCAACAGGTTCGCGTAGTTGTACATCGCCCAGTCCAGCCCGGATTCTGCTGCCTGCCGATACTCTAGCGCCGCTAAAGTGACATCTACCGCCCCGCCCCAGCCATGTTCCCAGCAACGGCCGAGCATATTGCGGGCCATCAAATGGCCGGCATTGGCCGCAATTTGAAACCACCGTTTGGCCAGCATCGGGTCGCGTTCAATGCCCTGCCCGTCGAGCAAAATCTGCCCCAGCAGCGCTTGCCCTTCGACGATGCCTTCTTTAGCCGCCATCAAGATGGCCTGCGCCGCCCGCGCCGGGTTTTCGGCCAGCATGGCTTTGAGTTGCTCACCATCGAGCACTTCCTGGCGTCGCAATTGAAACAAGCTCACGGCTTACACCTCTACCCAGCGACGCAACAGGTTGTGATACGTACCTGTCAGTTGAATCAACGCCGGGTGATCGGGCACATCGCGTGTCAGTTGCTGAATCGCGCCGTCCATTTCAAACAGCAACGTACGCTGGCTGTCTTCACGCACCAGGCTTTGGGTCCAGAAAAAGGATGCAAAGCGCGCACCGCGAGTGACGGCATTGACCTTGTGCAAACTGGTGCCGGGGTACAGCACCATGTCGCCCGCCGGGAACTTGACCTGCTGTGTTCCGTAGGTGTCCTGAATCACCAGCTCGCCGCCGTCATAGTCTTCAGGGTCGCTGAAAAACAGCGTCGCCGATAAGTCTGTGCGCACACGTTCAGGGCTGCCCTTGGGCTGGCGAACGGCGTTGTCGATATGAAAGTCAAAGCTGCCGCCCCCGGTGTAGCAGTTAACCAACGGCGGGAAGACTTTATGCGGCAAGGCGGCCGACATGAACTGCGGGTTTTGCCACAGCCGATCAATCATCGCAGCCCCAATTTCTTTGGCCAGTGGATGGCCTTCAGGCAATTGCAGGTTGTGCTTGGCTTTGGCCGACTGATACCCGGCCGTGATTTTGCCGTCGGCCCACGTCGTTTGCTCCAGCGCCTCGCGAATGCGCAGTACTTCTTCACGGGTAAACAAGCCGGGAATATGCAACAGCATGACGCGATACCTGATAGCAAAGGGATGGCAATGGTATTGATTCTTATTGTTCGTGTAAAACCCTGATCGATTCTGTAGACGAACGAGTGTGAAAAAACCGTAAAGCGAAACTGTAAAGAATGTAAATTTTGCGCTAATAGTAATTCCTCTCAATTGATAGAAGGAATTGTTTGCACTATATTTCGCGGCTCAAATTCTGGGGGAAGGGATCTTCAAATGTCGCGCCAACAATTAAAAATACCCGTCAGCTCACCGCGTTTACTGGCTTCGGCCATCGGCGTAGCAATCACTGCCACCTCTGCCGCACACATGGCACAGGCTGCTGAAAGCACTGAAGGTAAAACGCAGAGCAACAGTATTTCTCTCGGCGCGACAACCGTCTCGGGGGAGCAAACTGAACAGTCTTACCAGACTGAGAAAGCCAGCTCCTCTAAATACACAGCTCCACTGATCGACACCCCGCGCTCGATCACTGTGGTCCCGCAGCAACTGATCAAAGACACCGCAGCCACTTCGTTGCAAGACGCATTGCGCACTGTTCCAGGCGTGACCTTCGGCGCAGGTGAAGGCGGTAACCCACAAGGCGATCGCCCGTTTATTCGTGGTTTTGACGCCCAAGGCGACACCTTCCTTGATGGCGTGCGTGACACTGGCGCACAAAGCCGCGAGATATTTGCCGTTGAGTCGATTGAAGTTGCCAAAGGTCCAAACTCCGCAATTGGCGGGCGTGGCGCAGCGGGCGGCACCATCAATCTTGTGAGCAAAAAAGCTCATTTGGGTAACTCATTCGATGCCGGTTACACCTGGGGCTCGGATCAAACCCAACGCTACACACTGGATGGCAACTACCAGTTCAGTGACACCGTGGCGGGTCGTTTGAACCTGATGAGCCATGAAAGCAACGTCGCTGGTCGTGACAGCGTGAACTACGACCGCTGGGGCATCGCACCTTCGATAGCGTTCGGATTAGGCACTGACACCCGCGTCAACCTCGATTACTACCACATGGAAAGTAACGATCTGCCGGACTCGGGCATTCCGTATGGTTACTCCGTTGGTAAAACACACACTGCCGCCAGCCCGGACAAACCGAATGATGGCGGTGACAGCAGCAACTTCTATGGCCTGAAAAATCGTGATTTCCGCAAAACACGCACGGATATCACGACCTTTGCGTTCGAGCACGACTTTAACGACAACCTGACTATCAAGAACACTTTGCGTCACGGCAACAGCATGCAGGACTACATCCTGACCCAGCCGGATGACAGTAAAGCCAACGTGAACAACGGCAGCGTATGGCGTCGGGCTAACAGCCGAGTGGGCAACACTGCAACCACCACCAACCAGACAGACTTGTTTGGCGACGTTTACATTGCCGGCTTCAAGAACAGCTTCTCTACAGGTATCGAACTGAGCCGTGAGACCAGCGATAAATCGTCTTATACCGTCAATACAGACACCATACCGGGCGGCAAATCAGACACCAACTGTACACCTGGCATGATTGGCGCTCCGAGCGACTGGAACTGCACATCTCTGGGCAACCCGAACCCGAACGACCCTTGGAACGGCGCCATCTCGCGTAACTACGCGGGCACTGACACCTCAAGCACCACCCGCGCTATTTATGCGATGGACACTCTGGAACTTTCACCTGAGTGGCTGCTGAACATGGGGCTGCGTTATGACCACTTTGAGACCAAGTACAAGTCGTACACCGCAGCAGGCGCCACAACCTACAAGGGTAGTGACACCAGCGATTTCTTTAGTGGCCAACTCGGCCTGGTCTGGAAACTTGCACCTAACGGTAGCATCTACGTTTCGTATGCCACATCTGCAACGCCACCGGGTTCGATGATCGGTGAAGGCAATGAAACCAATACCTTGCCAGGTACGCCAGATCGCGGGGGGAATCTTCTTTCCAGCGACCTGGAACCAGAAGAAACCACGAACTACGAAATCGGTACCAAGTGGGATCTGCTCAATGACCGACTGTCTCTGACGGCTGCGATCTTCCGTACCGAAAAAGAGAACACCCGCGTACAAGTTGACTCTGACTCGTATGAAAACGCCGGTAAAACCCGTGTTGACGGTATCGAACTGTCGGCCTCCGGAAAAATCACCGAGCAATGGCAGGTGTTTGCGGGTTATAGCTATCTGGACGGCAAGCAACAAGACGGCGGCCCAATGAACAAAGCCACCGACGGCAACAAGCTACCTAACACTCCGCGCAACAGCGCCAGCTTGTGGACGACTTACGCCATCACACCAAAACTCACTATCGGTGGTGGTGCGTTCTATGTGGATGAAGTGTTCGGCAACGTCGCTAACTCGACCTACGTTCCGTCCTACACCCGCTATGACGCGATGGCCAGCTACAAGCTGACCAAAAACGTCGACCTGCAACTGAACGTGCAAAACCTGACGGACAAAACCTACTACGACAAAGCCTTCTCGACGCACTTCGCTAACCAAGCGGCGGGCCGTACTGCCTTGTTGACCACCAGCTTCCACTTCTAATCAGACGTTGAACGACACAAAGCCCCGCCCATGCAATGGCCGGGGCTTTTGTGTGTAAGACCAAGGGCTAATGCCCTCAGCCCTGCGGGGCGTAAACCTACACGGCATACTGCGCCGTGATGAATTCAATTGAGCAAGCAAGGCGGTCGTTGTGTTTAAGAAAACACTGTTTCAACTGCACTGGTTTTTCGGGATTACTGCCGGATTGATCCTGGCCCTGATGGGCATTAC
The DNA here is from genome assembly GCF_055406205.1 of Pseudomonas sp. E315. NCBI lineage: Bacteria > Pseudomonadati > Pseudomonadota > Gammaproteobacteria > Pseudomonadales > Pseudomonadaceae > Pseudomonas > Pseudomonas sp. E315. Next base: position 137,623 of record NZ_JBUZPJ010000002.1, read on the forward strand.
TGGCGCCACAGTGTCCTTTCAGGACGAACTGCTGAACTTGCTCAACCCTTCGGTGCTCAAGGTACAAAAACTCGACAGTGGTGTGCTGGCGCCCGCTGAGTTGGTGCGCAAGGTTGAGGCGACTGAAGGCAAGCCCGTCTCTATGCTGTGGGTGGGCGTAGACAGTGATAGCGCAGCGCGTATTTTCTTGACCCCGCCGCCCGGCCAACGCCGCGGTGAGCTGCGCTATGTGGACCCTTACACCGGTCATTCGTTGGGAGACGCCACCGGTCAGGGCTTCTTTGATCTGATGCTGCAACTGCACCGTTTTCTGGCCATTGGCCAAACCGGTCGCCAGATCACCGGGGCCTGCACCTTGATGCTGGTGTTCTTCTGCCTCTCGGGTCTGTATTTGCGCTGGCCGCGCAAGCCTTTGAACTGGCGCGTTTGGCTCACGCTGGATTGGGCGAAAAAAGGTCGCAGCTTTAATTGGGATCTGCATGCAGTGGCGGGCACCTGGTGCATGATCTTTTATCTGCTGGCGGCACTGACCGGGTTGTCGTGGTCCTACGAGTGGTACAACAAAGGCCTGCAAAAACTTTTCTCGGATGCCCCACACAGCGAACAACGCCAAGGGGGTCGCGGCAAGCCCGGGCCTGCGGGGCCAGCACCCATAGCCGATTACGATGCCATTTGGGCCAGCATCCAACAGGCGGCCGGCCCGCAATTGAGCACCTACAATGTGCGTATGCCACCTGTAGCCGGGCAGCCGGCGACGGTGTTTTACCTGCTCAAAGACTCACCCCATGAGCGCGCCTTCAACCAAATCGTGCTCGACCCGGCCACCGGTGCGGTCAAAAAACATGAGCGCTACGACGACAAAACCTACAAAGCCCAATTGCTGTCCAGCATTTATGCGTTGCACGTGGGCAGCTACTGGGGCTTGCCGGGACGTATTTTGGTCACCATCGCCAGCCTGACCATGCCGTTGTTCTTTATTACCGGCTGGCTGCTGTATCTGGATCGTCGTCGCAAAAAGCGTCAGATCAAACAAGCACGTCAGGGCTTTACCGCCGTTAACAAGAATGCACCTTCATGGCTCATCGGCTTCGCCAGCCAAAGTGGCTTTGCTGAGCAACTGGCTTGGCAAACCGCCGGGCAACTGCAAGCAGCAGGTTTGCCGGTACGGGTCGAGCCGCTGGCCAATGTCAGCGAAGAGGATTTACAGCAGTCGAGCAACGCGTTGTTTGTGGTCAGTACTTTTGGTGACGGCGAAGCACCCGACAGCGCCCGAGGCTTTGAACGTAAGGTGCTTGGGCAGCCGCTGGGTTTGAGCACGCTCAAGTATTCGGTGCTGGCGCTGGGCGATCGTCAATACCCGCATTTTTGCGGCTTTGCCACGCGGGTGCAGCAATGGCTAAGCGAACGCGGGGCGCAATCGCTCTTTGCACCCGTGCAAGTAGACAGCGGCGACCCCGAGGCGCTGCATCACTGGCAGCAGCAACTCAGCCAGCTCACAGGCGGCGCACCCAGTGCCAACTGGAAAGCGCCCAGCTACAACAACTGGACGCTTGAGCAGCGCGAACTGCTCAACCCCGGCAGCCGTGGGTCCAGCGTTTACATGCTGGGGCTCAGCGCGCCGGACGCCAGCTACACGTGGCAGGCCGGGGATTTGGTTGAGGTGATGCCACGCCAGTGTGAGTGGGCGGTTGAGCACTTGCTCGACGGTCTTGGCCTTGAGGCAAGCAGCCCCGTGCAATTGGACGGTCTCACAGAAACCTTGGCCCAAGCACTGGCCAACCGCCAATTGCCCGAAAATCGCGGGCATTTGGTGGGCCTGCACGCCCAGGCATTGGTGGATGCATTGATCCCGCTGAACATGCGCGAATACTCCATCGCCTCACTCCCGCAAGACGGCCTGCTGCAATTGATTGTGCGCCAGGAACGTCACCCTGATGGCAGCCTGGGCATTGGCTCGGGCTGGCTGACCGAACATGCGGCGGTAGGCACGACGATCAGCTTGCGCTTGCGTCGTAACAGCGGCTTCCATTTGCCAGCCGAAGCTTGCCCACTGATTCTGCTGGGCAATGGCACAGGCTTGGCCGGGCTGCGTAGCTTACTCAAGGCGCGCATTGCCCAAGGCCAACAGCGCAACTGGTTGTTCTTTGGCGAGCGCAATGCCGAGCATGACTTCTATTGTCGCGATGAGCTGCAAGGTTGGCTGGCCAGCGGTGACCTGGCGCGACTGGATCTAGCGTTCTCTCGTGACCAAGCACAGAAAATCTATGTGCAAGATCGCTTGCGTGAGTCCGCCGACGAACTGCAGCGCTGGCTACAAGACGGGGCCGCTATTTATATCTGCGGCAGCCTGCAAGGTATGGCGGCAGGCGTGGATCAGGCACTGATCGACATCTTGGGTGCAGATGCACTGGAGATGTTAATCGAGCAGGGTCGTTATCGCCGGGACGTGTACTGACCTACCGCGCCTGGAAAAAACAGCGCCTAGTGCCAACCAAACACCTGCCGCCTGTTTTACGACGGCGGCAGGTGGTGCAGGATCTTCGGCAAACCCGGCCTTTGTAGCAACTGCCGAAGGTTGCGAGCTTTGATTGGTTTTATGCCTTGGCAGTTTCCAATGCCATTTCTGCTGGCTCCGGACGTTTGATGATGGCGTACACCACGGCCGTCAGCACGCTACCCGCCACAATTGCCAGTAAATACAGCAGCGCATGATTAATGGCATTGGGTATCAGCATCACAAACAGGCCACCGTGGGGCGCCATGAGCTTGCAACCAAAGTACATCGACAGTGCACCGGTCAGCGCACCGCCAACCACGCTGGCCGGGATCACGCGTAGTGGGTCCTTGGCAGCAAACGGAATGGCCCCTTCGGAGATAAAACACAGCCCCAATACCAACGCTGCTTTACCGGCCTCACGCTCGGTCTGAGCAAATTTGCGTCGAGCTATGAAGGTGGCGATGCCCAAACCAATCGGGGGCACCATGCCTGCGGCCATGGTCGCAGCCATCGGAGCGTAGCTCTGCGATGCCAATAAGCCGACCGAAAACGCATAAGCGGCCTTGTTGATCGGCCCACCCAAGTCAACGCACATCATGCCTCCCAGCAACACGCCCAGCAGAATCGCGTTGGTGGTGCCCATGCTGTCGAGAAAGTGCGTCAGGCCTTCGAGCATGCCCGCCACAGGTTTGCCAACCACGTAAATCATCACCAGCCCAGTGAACAGACTGGCGAATAACGGGATGATCAAAATCGGCTTGAGGGCTTCAAGGCTTTGCGGCAAACGTGCATAGCGATTGATTGCCTTGGCGCAGTAACCGGCAATGAAGCCAGCGATTATTCCGCCGATAAAGCCTGCGCCCAAGGTACTCGCCAGCAGGCCGCCAATCATCCCCGGCGCAAGGCCCGGACGGTCAGCAATTGAATAGGCAATGTAACCCGCCAGCAGTGGAACCATCAGCTTGAAAGCGGCATCGCCACCGATTTGCATCAAGGCCGCAGCCAGTGTGCCGGGCTCTTTGTAAGCGGTGATGCCAAACACAAACGACAACGCAATCAGCAAGCCGCCCGCCACGACCATCGGCAGCATGAAGGACACGCCTGTCAGCAGGTGTTTGTACACCCCGGCCTTCTCTTGTTTGGCTGGGGCTGAGGCGCCCGTCGATGCGGTTTCTTGTCGACCTTCGCTCAACGCCTTTTTCAGCGTGGCTTCGGCCTGCTTGAGGGCGATTCCTGTGCCACAACGGTAAATTTTCTTACCTGCAAAACGCTCGGTGGGCACTTCAATATCAGCTGCCAACACCACTACATCGGCGTCGCTGATGGCTTGCGCGCTCAACGGGTTACGCGCCCCTACCGAGCCTTGGGTTTCGACCTCAAACTCGTAGCCCAAACGCTTGGCCGCTTGCTGCAAGGCTTCGGCTGCCATAAAAGTATGAGCAACACCGGTTGGGCAAGCAGTGACGGCAACAATTTTAGGTGTGTGTTGCGGGCTTTCGGTGGTTGTCGAAACGCTGGGCTCAACATAAACCTGAGCCTCTTCAACCCCTCGACGCAACACGGCCTCAACGTCTTGCAGCGCTTGCGCCGGGGTACTTTGAAACACGCGTTTGCCTATAAAACGCTGCATGTCCAATGGCGTGCTGCTGACGATCAGCACCCATTCAGCTTCATCAATGGTCTGTGCTGATAACTGACGTTCAGGGTGTTTGGGGTCATGCACTTCAACGCTGGTGCTCCAGCCCTGACGCTGCGCTGCGGCATCGAGCAAGCGGGCGCACAGCACACTGGTCACCATGCCGTTGGGGCAGCCCGTCACAATGGCTAATTTCATGTGAATCCCTCTTATTCTTTTGTCAGGGCGCGCACGTTAACGGCGCTTTCGAGCGTCGCCAGTTGCGTCGCATCGCTGATACCAAAACCGATCTGGGTGACCGCCATCGCTGCAATCGCTGTGGCCGTGCGCAAGGTTTGCTCCGGGGCCTGGCCGCTGAGCAAACCATGCAGCATGCCCGCCAACAGCGAGTCGCCCGCGCCCACGGTGCTGGCCACGCGAACGTTGGGCGGCACGGCTTGCAACGTTGCCATACCGCGACTGAACCAGTTCACCCCTTGCGCCCCGTGGGAAACCACCACATGGGTGATGCCCTTGGCCTGAAGTTGAGTGGCCGCTGCAGCTTGTGTCTCAACACTGCTGATGTCGCAGCCCAGCGCATCACTGAGTTCTTCGGTATTGGGTTTGATCAGCCACGGGCCGGTGCTTATGCCTTGCTTCAAGGCCTCGCCGCTGGTGTCCAAAATCACTTTTAAGCCGAGCGCCTTAAGCCGTAGCAGCAACTCGCGAAACCACTCCGGGCTCACGCCTTGAGGCAAGCTGCCGGCGACCACGACCGCGTCATGACGGGCAGCGATTTGATCGAGCTTGTCGAGTAACGCCTGCTGCGCCAACTCATTGACCAGCAGGCCCGGCCCGTTAACGTCTGTAACACGGCCATCGTCTTCAGCCAGTTTTATGTTGCTGCGGGTTTCGCCGGGCACGCGGATAAACGCATCGGCAAAGCCACAGCGGGCGAACAAGGCATTAAACGCTTGCTGATTGTCTTCGCCCAAAAAGCCACTGACCGTAACTTTGTGGCCCAGGTCAGCCAGCACTTGGGCGACGTTTACACCTTTACCTGCGGCATGAGTCAGCATTGCCTGACTGCGATTGACCTCGCCCGGCGCTAACTGGGCCAAGCGCACGGTCAAGTCCAGCGCAGGGTTCAAGGTCACTGTAAGAATCGTCGCCATTAAAGTGCCTCCACCGATGCACGAACTTCGTCAGGGCTACCGGCTCTCAGCGCCTGAGCCGCCAACAGGGTGAGCTGGGCCATGTTCAGCTCGCGAATACGCGCCTTGACCTCGGGGATGCTGCGCGCCGAAACACTCAATTCATCCACACCCAGCCCAACCAGTATCGGCACAGCCAGCGGGTCAGCAGCGAGTTCGCCGCACACCCCTACCCACTTGCCATTGGCATGGGCCGCACGCACGGTGATGTCGATCAACTGCAACACCGCCGGGTGCAAGCCATCAGCCTGAGCCGACAACGTCGGGTGGCCGCGATCAATAGCCAAGGTGTACTGGGTCAAGTCGTTGGTGCCGATGCTGAAAAAGTCCACTTCCTTGGCCAAAACCGGTGCCAGCAAGGCCGCCGAAGGCACTTCGATCATGATGCCTAGCTGCAAGTCAGCGACAGGGGTCTCCAGTCGTAAGCGTTCTGTCATGTCACGCGCGGCCCGCCATTCGGCCAAGCTGCCAACCATCGGAAACATGATGCGCAGCGGGCGGTTATCCGCCGAGCGCAACAAGGCACGCAACTGGCTCTCCATCACCTGCGGGCGTTGCAATGTGAGACGAATCCCACGCACGCCAAGAAACGGGTTTTCTTCTTTCTCAATCGGCCAATAAGGCAGCGGTTTATCCCCGCCCACATCCAGCGTGCGCACCACTAAAGGTCGCCCCTCTAGGCCATCCAGCACACGGCGATACTCGGCTTCTTGCGTGGCCTCATCAGGTACTTGCGTGTGCGCCATGAAAATCAGTTCGGTGCGCAGCAAGCCAATGCCTTCGGCGCCTTGCTCGACTGCGCTGGCCACACCTTTGCTTTCACCGATATTGGCAAACACCTCTACCGCGTGCCCGTCACGGGTCACCGCCGGTTCATGGCGTTGAGCCGCTGCCGCCAGCAAGCGCTGCTCGCGGCTATCACGCTCTTGCGTGGCACGCTGTAGCGCATCGGCATCGGGGGAAACATGCAAACGACCGCGCAAGCCATCAATTAACAACTCAGTGCCCGGCGCCAGCAGCAGCACCGCTTCGCCAGCGCCCACCAAGGCGGGAATGCCCAACGCACGGGCGACGATGGCGCTGTGCGCTGTCGCTCCACCATGCGCAGTCAAAATGCCAGCAACTCGTGCCGGGTCGAGGCGCGCCACATCGGACGGGCCTACTTCGTCCATCACCAACACATAGGGCTGGTCAGGCTCAGCCAGGGTTTGAACCCCACACAACTGCGCCAGCACACGACGACCGATGTCGCGTAAATCTGCCGCACGCTCGGCCAGCAGCGCATCTTGCAAGGACTCCTGCTGACGCGCCGCCGCATCAATCACGGCCATCCAGGCGGCTTCAGCGCTTTCGCCTTGCTTGAGTCGTGCCTGGACTTCATCCGTCAATTCCGGGTCGTCGAGCATTTCCTGATGGGTGATAAAGATTTCGCGTATGGCTTTGGCCTGACTGCGCTGGATCAAGCCTTCAATATCTTGGCGAACCTCGGCCAATGCGTGTTGCAGACGCCCGCGCTCAATGGGTGGCGATTCGCCGCGCAGCGGGAAGTCGAACGTTTGCGGCACTTGAATATGCGCCGGGCCAACAGCGATGCCCGGCGCAGCGGCGATGGCTTGCAGCACACTGCCAGCGGCCGGCGCGGTGATGAGCGTGGCGATATCGGCAACGGCTGGCGCTGCTTCGGCCTGAGTCGGCAGTGGCTCAACCTCCTCACCTAAACCCGACTCAACAGCCGCCAGTAATGCAGGCAATGCGTCGTTGGCAATGCTCGGCTCAGCAACAAACTCCAGCACTTGGCCACGACGCGCACCCAGGCTCAGCAGTTTGCTCAGGCTTTTGGCAGACACCGCGGATGACTCTTGACCATCAACGATACGTACGCGAAGTTCGCCCTCAAAGCTTTTGGCCAATTGAGCCAACACTTTCGCAGGCCGCGCATGCAAACCGTGGGCATTAGCCAGAGTGATGCGCGCACTGGGCCAGTCGGCAGGCAGTTCGCCACCCAACACTTCAAGCACAGCGCGCCGACTGGTTGCGCGCCCCAGTTCATGGCCGCGCCCTTCAATTAACAACGCACACAAACGCTCCAACAACGCTTGATGGGCCTCGCCCATACTGGCCAGACAGAACAAGCCACTGAGAGGCTGACCCAAATAGCGAATCGGTTTGTCTGGTGTGACGAAGGCCAAACCCGGGCGTTTGACTGTCTGTTCGCTGTGCAACCACCACAGGCCATCGCCCAGCGGCAACGCTTCGACTTGCTGCAACACGGCCGCAAAGCCATTGCTCACGCAGTCGGCCTGACGCAACAAGCGCGCACCACGCCATACCAGCTCTTCAAAATCATCGGCGGACACGCCAAGGCCGATCATCTGTGCGTCCAGCGCCAGCTCTTGCGGCGCACCTTGCAACAACTTAAGTAAGACTTCGGCAGAACTGGCGCGACGCAGGGCTTCGCCCAGATCGGTTTCACCCAACGCACGCGTCAGCAGTTGCAGCAAGCGCAAGTGCTCGTCGGACTTGGCCGCAATGCCAATGGCCAGATAAACCATTTGGCCATCACCCCAATCCACCCCGTCAGGGAACTGCAACAGCCGCACGCCGGTGGCAAATACCAGGTCGCGGGTCTCAGGCGTACCGTGGGGGATGGCAATACCTTGCCCTAAAAAGGTTGAGCCTTGAGCTTCCCGCGCTCGCAAGCCGTCCAGATAACCTTCAGCCACCAATCCATCAGCAACTAACTTATCGGCGAGCAACTGCAACGCCGCAGACTTATCCACAGCCGTTTGGCCCATGGAAATCTGCTCCAGGGTGAGCTCAAGCATGCGTACTCCTTTTTCGATGCGTCAGGGCACCAGGTATTGTTTTGAATGATTCAGCTTAGGCCGCGCACCCCAGACTGTATAAGTGGATGTGTGGCAAACACATCACCCTGGGGCAAACGGCCATAAATACGCCTGCTGAAACGTTTAATCACGAATGTACGGCACGTTACTGCATAATTGCCCGCGCTTGAAGCCCAACCTGTCGCATTGATCGACGTCAGTCTGTTGCAGCGGTAAAAAAATACAGTAGTACGAAGGCATACGTTGGTCGGCTGCCTTTATCGGTTAGGATTGGCCAGAATGTCGACATGTACTACAAAAAATAAGGAATTATCGGCGTGAAGCTCAGTGATATCGCTCGTTTGGCAGGTGTGTCCGTGACAACCGCCAGCTATGTCATCAATGGCAAGGCCGAGCAACAGCGCATCAGCAGCACAACAGTCGAACGTGTTCGTGCTGTGGTCGAGGAACATGGCTTTACACCCAACCCGCAAGCTGCCGGGTTGCGTAGCCGGCATACGCGCACGCTGGGGTTTATCCTCCCAGATCTCGAAAACCCAAGTTATGCGCGCATCGCCAAACAGCTGGAGCAAGGTGCTCGCGCTCGCGGCTATCAATTACTGATCGCCAGCTCTGACGACGCGCCAGACAGCGAGCTGCAACTGCTCAAGCTGTTTCGTGCTCGCCGTTGTGATGCTTTGTTTGTGGCCAGTTGCTTGCCGGCCGACGATGACAGCTACTGCCAGTTGCAAGACTCGGGCATGCCCATCATTGCGATTGACCGAACAATGGACCCAACACGTTTTTGCTCGGTAATCAGCGATGACTGCGAGGCCAGCTTTAACCTGACCCGCAGCCTGTTGCAGCCCGTACCACGGCAAATCGCATTGATCGGCGCACGCCCGGAGCTGAGCGTCAGTCAGGCGCGTGCCGCAGGTTTTTCCCAAGCACTGGAAGGCTTTGAAGGTGAGGTGCTGATTGAACACGGCGCCGCTTTTAGCCGTGCATGTGGCCGACAACTGATTGATGATTTGCTGGCCCGTTTAGGGCATTTTCCTGAGGCGTTGGTGACAACTTCTTACGTGCTACTGCAAGGCATGTTCGATGCGTTGCTGGAGCATCCAAACCAGCAGCCGCCTTTGCGTCTGGCCACCTTTGGTGACACGCAGTTGTTGGACTTTTTGCCACTGCCAGTCAACGCGATGGGCCAGCAACATCAGTTAATTGCTGAAAAAGCGTTGCAGTTAGCGCTGGCGGCGATTGAAGAAAAGCACTACGTGCCGGGTATTCAAGCCATTGCCCGCAACTTTAAGCAGCGTATTCATCAGGCCTGAGCATGCAACTGATTGATACCCACACCCACCTCGACTTCCCGGACTTCGACTCCGACCGCGAGCCATTACTGGCCCGCAGTCGAGCGATGGGTGTCGATCAAATGGTGGTGTTAGGCGTCTATCAGCGCAACTGGCAGCGGCTGTGGGATTTGGTGCAAACCGACTGCCAGTTGTATGCCGCTTTTGGTTTACACCCGGTGTACCTCAACGAACATCGAGCCGAACACCTGACCGAACTCGGCGATTGGCTGAGTCGTCTGGCGGGGCATCCGCAAGTGTGCGCTGTGGGTGAAATTGGCCTGGATTACTTTTTGCCTGAGCTTGATCGCCACCAGCAGCAACAGCTGTTTGAAGCCCAGTTAGCGTTGGCAGCAGACGCTCAACTGCCTGCGTTACTGCATGTACGACGTAGCCATGCGCAGGTCATTGCGACACTCAAACGTTTTCGGCTACAGCGCGGCGGGATCATTCACGCATTTGCTGGGAGCCGTGAAGAGGCCCGCGAGTACATAAAACTGGGGTTCAAACTCGGCCTTGGCGGCGCTGTCACTTGGCCGCAGGCGTTGCGCCTGCACAAAGTGATTGCCGACTTGCCGCTGCAATCCATCGTGCTAGAAACCGATTCACCTGACATGGCGCCCGCCATGTTTCCCAATCAGCGCAACAGCCCTGAGCATTTACCCGCTATTTGTCAGGCGTTGGCCAACATCATGGGCATCAGTGCGCAACAGTTGGCTGCCGCCAGCACAACCAATGCCTGCGAGTTATTTGGCTGGGCTGAACGCAAACCTGCTTAGAAAAAGGGCCGTATATATATCGCTTGCGACGTTGAAAACTGTTCAGCCGGAGCTGCCGAAGGCTGCGATCTTTTAAAAATCAAAAGCTCGCGGCCTTCGACAGCTCAAGCGTGGAGGGTTTTCAAGAGTGACTAGGGCGCTGGCTACAGCATCAATGTCCACACTGCAAAGCCGGCATACCAGAGCATTGCGGCGCGCAGCAGCATCGCCCACAGCGTGTCGAGACTGGTCACACCCTCAGGGCCGACTTGTGGCGCCGGGATTTCAGCCGCCGCACACCCCGCCTTGTCGATCAGTTGAGCCGCGCTCACTTCCCAATTCAGTAACTCATGCAGCATGACTTTGCTCACAGCACCGAAGTTGCCGACCAGTGCAAAACTTGCAGCCAACAGCCGTACCGGCAGCCAGTCAAACGCGTGGCGCAACTGTTGGGCACGTTCGGCCAACTCAGGGTTTTTACTCTGTTCGGCGGCTAACGCCAGCAAGCGATAGCTCAAAGCCGCCACTGGCCCGAGCAGGAAGTACCAAAAAATCACGGCAAAAAAACTTTGGTAAGCCTGCCATAGCATGTGGCCCTGCACGTTCTCCAGCAGTTGTTCGCCACTGTCAGCACACACACTGAGGTCGCGCTGTGCAACATGCGCAGCTGCTTGAAGATCGCCTCGGCGCCAAGCATCGCGAAACGGCCCAAGGTCGGCCAGCAAGTCGCCGCGTCCCAAGCTATACACCACCACTATTAGGTGCACAGGCAAAGCGATCAAACCGTAAGCCACAGGTTGCAGCACAACCAGTAACAAGGCCAACACCGCCACAGGCAGCACGACCAAGAGGATCAACACCCACCAGGGTCTGTTGGCCAGTTTGGGGCTGGCTTCTAATTTGTGCAGCTCACGTAACCAGCCACCGTCGCGTTGCAGGCGCTGACGCAGAGCCGAAAACTTCTCGATCAGGATCGCCAGCAGTAACACCACAAAACTCATTGCATTTCTCCTGTGTGCCGCAACGCGCTGCGAAAGCGCATCCAATCAAACGCTGGCCCGGGGTCTGTTTTGCGACCCGGTGCCACGTCGCTATGGCCACATATTCTGTGAGCGGTGATCGCGGGGTAAGCCGCCTGTAATTGCAGGGTCAAGGTAGTCAGCGCCTGATATTGAGCGTCGCTGAACGGCAAGTCGTCAGTGCCTTCAAGTTCGATCCCCAACGAAAAGTCATTGCACGCTTCACGGCCTTCAAAGCTCGAAACACCTGCATGCCATGCACGATCAAGGCACGAGACAAACTGCGTGATCTGACCGTCACGCTCAATCAGAAAGTGCGCAGAGACGCGTAATGCACTTATTCCTTCAAAGTAGGGATGTTCTGTGACGTCCAGGCGGTTCTGGAAAAACGCCTGAACCTTACCCGTAGCGAATTGCCCCGGCGGCAAGCTGATGTTGTGAATCACCAACAAAGAGATTTCGCCACTCGGGCGCTCATTGAAGTTGGGCGACGGGCAATGGCACACGCCTTCGCACCAACCGCTCACGGGGTCCAACTGCATACAGGCTCCTTCAACCGACAAAAACCAAAGGCGCAGTATGCCGCGAGTGTCCACCGATGGGCAGCACTCTGTGTCAAGCAGGCGAGTACGACGTTTTTTAGCCGCTGACGTGGCTCAAGCTGCCGATCACTGATTCCAGTGCGCGGTCAAACAACAGTCGATCATCGAGCAGGACAATGCTGGCGCTACGCAGCTGCGCGATTAAATCACTGCGGCTTTTTTCCAGCACTTTCATCCCTGTGCGGTTCACGAAAATATGTTTGCCTTCGGGCTGCATGATCGCAATCAGCTTGCAACGCAGGCGATGCTCCTCGTCTTCTTGCAGCTCGATCCACGTCCCGATGCGTAACTGGCTGACCAGCAACAAGCCCAAGTGATCTTGCTCATCACTCGTACTCACAGGTTGTGAATGGCTTGGACTGACGATTTTTGCATTGGGCTGCCAATGTAACTGTTCCGCATCGCGGGTGCGCTGCTCCAGGAGCTCAATGCGACTGCGCTCTGCATAGGTGAACGTCAGGAAGTCGAGTAGCAAGTATTCGAGCAGCGCCGGGTTATCCCCCGAATACAGCGCCAGTTGCTGCACCACATGCTCGACTTTTCGGTAAAACGGATCGTTCATGCTGTCAGCTGAATCCCAACCAATGGCGGCAGCGGCAATCACATTCAACAACCGGCGCGCAGGGTGGCTGTCACAACTGAAAAAATTTTGGTCTTGCTGTGCGATTTTCAACATCGGCGCCTGTAAGCGGCCAATCATCGCTTTTAACGACTGCGACAGGTTGCGATCACTGGCAATGTACTCAAACAACAACCTGACCAGGTTGCAGGCATCCTCGCCAACCATCGACGCACCCTCAGCCTGACTATTCGCCTTGGAGCTGCAACAAACCGTTTTGGCTGACAGATCGGGCAGCACACCCGTCGCGATCAATAACTGATTGGCATCACCATATAGTTGCGCGGTATGGCTGAGCAGGTACTTTTCAAACAGTTGCAGGATGATCAGTTTGACTTTGATTTCCATGCCCTGCTCACGCTCGGCCTGCAAAAAATACTCACACAACTTGGCTGGCCCCAGCGGGTTGGTGTGCTCCGTGAGCACTTGAGCGGTCAAGGTATTGAGGCGGGTCGTTAACTGGCATAACGCCCGCTCATCACGCCCCAGCACTTGGGCCACCATCGCGTTAATGACTTGGGTGCGCTCAATGTCATTAACCATCAGCGAAAATTCATTCTCGGCAGGGGCTGCACACTGCAAGGAGGACTCGTTGTCATGCTGAGTCAGCTTGAGAAAGGCCTCTAAAAAAAGCTCAAGGAACCCACGCTCGATATTTTTACGCTTGAGCCTGACATCGCGCATGGCTTCAAAAAACAAGCTTTGCTCAATATCGCTCTGGGCTTTGTCTGCCATTTCAAACAGCATTTCATCCGCGTTATCAAACAACATGCTCAGCCCATATTTGAGCTGTTGCGCGGCCTTGTCATGAACCTGCAAAAGAATCACTGGCAGGCGGGCAAGCGGCGAGTGAATCGCCAACTCCGTAGCGGCCTTCGGCGCAGGCCCCACTTTCCCGTCATTTTGCATCCAAGCCTCCTGGAATATTCTTTCACTCACGGGTGATGCACCCGCAGCCCCGCAGGACTTATTCGAGGCTCACAGACAAAAACCGGCCAGTGCGTTGCGCACTCGCCGGTTGCTCACCATTGGAAATAACGGTCGCGTCAAAGCCATGACGCCAAATACAAGGCGTATTATCTTGTAAAAGACACTGCTTGTGCTAGCAGACTCTTCATTTCATTGAGTGATCAGCCAAAAACACACCTAAAAATGACAAAAGCCGCCCACCTGTAGGCATTTGTGTCCCAAGCACAGGCGCGTGGTTGGGTTCGTTCGTGGCATGGCCCTATAATCGGCACACTTTGTTTGTGGAGCTCGTTATGCCGAATTTACGCCTGGCCGACCTCACCGCCGAAATCGAAGCCAACGTACGCCGTGCGTTAGCCGAAGACATTGGCAGCGGCGACATCACTGCACGACTGATCCCGGCCGAGCGCTTGGCCAAAGCCACGATCATCACCCGTGAAGCTGCTGTTATCAGTGGCACCGCTTGGGTCGACACTGTGTTTCGCCAACTGGACCCCCGGGTGGCCGTGCATTGGCAAGTGAGCGACGGCGAACGCGTCAGCCCCAATCAGGTGTTGTTCCACCTTGAAGGCCCCGCCCGCTCGCTGCTTAGCGGCGAACGCAGCGCGCTGAACTTTCTGCAAATGTTGTCAGGCGTTGCAACACACGCCCAACACTTGGCTGACCAGGTCGCTGACACTCAGGTCAAACTGCTGGATACCCGAAAAACCTTGCCGGGCCTACGTTTGGCACAAAAATACGCCGTGACCTGTGGCGGCTGCCACAACCACCGCATTGGTCTGTATGACGCATTTCTGATCAAGGAAAACCACATTGCTGCCTGTGGTGGCATCGCACAGGCCATTAGCGCAGCGCATACGATTGCACCGGGCAAACCGGTAGAAATCGAAGTTGAAAGCCTGGCGGAACTCAAAGAAGCATTGGATGCGGGCGCTGACATCATCATGCTCGACGAACTGAGCATGGATGACATGCGCGAAGCAGTGCGTATGAATGCCGGTAAAGCCAAGCTGGAAGCAAGCGGCGGAATCAACGAAAGCACTTTGCGTCCTATTGCCGAAACAGGCGTGGACTACATCTCGATTGGTGCCATGACTAAAGATGTCAAAGCCGTCGACTTGTCGATGCGGCTGAGCCTGTAAGCCACATCAGGACAACGTAAAACCCTGACACTTGAGCTCATGCTCCAGCAACCACTGTTTGGCGGCCAGACCGCCGCCAAAACCAGTCAACGAGCCATTACTTCCGATCACTCGATGGCACGGAATGATGATCGGAATGGGATTGCGCCCATTCGCCGCGCCCACCGCACGTGAAGCTTTGGGTCGTTGAATTTGTGCACTGATGTGCCCGTAACTGGTGGTCACCGCATAAGGAATAGTCGTCAACGCCTGCCACACCGACTGCTGAAACTCAGTGCCCACTGGCTTGAGCGGTAAATCAAAGGTGTGCCTTTGGCCCGCAAAATAAGCCTCAAGCTGACGCCGCACTTCGGCCAGTTTTTGCGGCGAATGTAACCAACCTTCCAACGGCGTGTGGGGGCGACGGTCCAGTTCGAAACGCACCTCTCGCAGGCCTTCATCGTCCGCCACTAAAAACAACGGGCCGATGGGTGATGGCATTTGATCGTAATACACCTGAGTCATGCAGAGTCCCTCTGTGCCGCAGCCGACTCTGTGGCTGCGCGCCATAAATACATCACGGAATATGCCCGCCACGGGCGCCAACTTTCTGCCATTGTTTGCAGGGCTTTAGGGGTCAATGGGGCAGCACTTGAATTGGCTTGGCGGCGCAAAATCAAGTCCGCTGCCGGGAAGGCATCGGGATGCTTAAGCACACGCATGGCAATGTAATGCGCCGTCCATTCACCAATACCGGGCAGTTGCACCCAGTTGTGAATAAAACGATCCAAAGGCTGCTCAATGCGAAAATCCACACGCCCTTCCATCAAGGCGCGAGCCACTCCTTGTATCGTAGCCACGCGGGCCTTAGTGACACCCAGTTGCCCCAAATCTGCGTCCACCAGCCCTTCCGGGGTTGGGAATAATCGGTCAAGCCCCGAAGTGCCGAGGGCATCTATTGGCGTGCCATAGCGTTGCACAATACGACTGGCCAAGGTGCGCGCAGCCGCCACACTCACTTGCTGCCCCAGCACGGCGCGCACCGCCACCTCAAAACCGTCCCAACCACCGGGCAAACGCAACCCCGGATAACGCGCGACCCAAGGCGCCAGCAGCGGGCTAGCCTGCAAGGTATGACCAATCGCAAGCGGGTCAGCATCCAAATCGAACATGCGTCGAATACGGGTCACTACCGCCAACATGTGACTGGGTTGTACGTTTAAGAGCTCCAGTTTCAGCGCAGGCTGCTCATCGGGCCACGCACTGATCCGCAGCCAGCCAGGCGAACCTACAGAACCAAATACTCGCTCATAGCTGTGCTCATCAACACGCTCAATCCCCGGCAACGCACGGGTTTTCAAAAACGCTAGCAACGCATTGAAATCGTAAGGCGGACGATATGCCAGGCGCAGGATCAAGCCCTTGTTTGCAGGGGTTGTGGCGCTACGCCGGAAGGCTCGGGGCTCGGCATGATTGGCCTGCGCAAAGGCAGCATTGAAGCGGCGCACGCTACCAAACCCAGAAGCCATTGCCACATCGGTAATCGACAGGTGGGTCTCAGTGAGCAATTGCTTGGCAAACAGCAGCCTTTGCGTGGCATGCACAGCAATCGGTGGCGCCCCCAAGTACTGCACAAACAAGCGGCGCAGCTGCCGAGCGCCCACATTTAAGCGCTCAGCCAGCGTATCCAAAGATTGCTCAGCCAAAAAGCCTTCGTTAATCAGCTTCAGTGCCCGCGAGACCAAGTGCTCACCCGGCAACCAAAGATGATTGCCGGGGGCAAGCTCTGGCCGACAACGCAAACAAGGTCGAAAGCCCTGAGCCTGAGCGGCCGCAGCACTGGGGTAATACTGAACATTTTCGGGCTTTGGAGGCCGCGCAGGGCACACCGGACGGCAGTAAATACGGGTACTGAGCACGGCTGTAAAAAACACCCCATCAAAACGCGCATCGCGACTTAACCGAGCGATTTCGCAGACGGCGGTCGAAGGTGTGTTGAGGGTGTCATGTGGGTTCATGGGTCGAACAATAGCACTGTCTATTGAGCGACTCTCGCCATTTTCGGACATCAATGTCAGTTGCTGAGCAGGCCAGATCATAAGGGGCGCGCGGCAAATTTCTGCACAACAAACGTGGTTATTCGTGTTGCCCTGAGTTAGCACATAAAAATGGCTTAATCTCATTTCCCGTCACACAATATCGCCATCAAAAAAGCGTGTATAAAAACAGGCGCCAAGATTTTTGGCTGTGTCGCAACTCTTAACTAAAGGGACGGTGGTAGTTAGGTATGTCAAAAAACAAGGATCTGAGTCATCTGAAAATTGACGGTGTCTTCTGTATCAGCCTCAAAGAGCGAACAGATCGTCGAGAACTGTTGACCCAGGAGTTCCACGGCAGTGGTTTGAACATTGAGTTCATGATTGTGGATCGCGACAGTGAGAACCCCGAACGCGGCTGTTTCGACTCGCATATGAAATGCGCCAGATTAGCGTTGGAGCGCAACTACCGTCGTGTTTTGATTCTGGAGGACGACGCAACACTGGTGACTTTCAATCCAAAACAAGTGCAGCAAATCAACGCGTTTCTGGACGGCCGAGCGCCTGAATTGTTTTATCTGGGAGCTAATTTGGGGAGGGTTTGGCTTACTTGGAACAGAGGTATTGCACGGGTAAGAGCCAAGGCAACTCATGCCTATATTCTGTCCAGTAAGGGCTGCCAAGAGCTGCTCAAACATGCGCCTTATACAGGCACCGCAATTGATAACGTGCTTTGCAAGAATTTCAAGGCTTACATGGCATTCCCAATGTTGAGCCAGCAGCAACCTGAAGAAATAGCGCCAAGTAATGTGTTGGCAGCCAGATCAACAGATGGCACATTTCCTGATGCTGCTTTTTGGCGAGCAAACTGGCGCAAGCAATACACCCAGGCTTTTAAGAACTTAGGAAAGACACTGCTGCTGCGCGATCTTTGACCAGTGCGCCCCGTATAGAAGCCCATCTTGTCGATGGGTCTCTATAGCGTCGCTGGCACCGCCACGGGTGCGAAACCGCCTGTGCTTACTTACACGCCCCACTGGCCAGGCACGTACCATTTTGTGTCCAGGTTAATGTGCTGCCCGAAGCGCTCAACGCCGGGACCAACACGCTGGTCCAACCGCCTGCCGCTTTGGTGCCAGTCATGGTGATCACGCCATCTTGAACCGTCATGCCCGCTTCCAGATTGTCGGTGGCCGCCGCCGCTGCCGGGATGCCGTGGGTTCCCGCATCGCACACGGCCAAATCGTTGCTTTCGCTGTAGCACAAGGCGACGGCCGTTTTGTAGACATTGCTGATTGAGTTCACTTCGGCAAACCGTGCCTTCATGGTGTGATCGTTGTAGGCCGGCAAGGCGAACGAGGCGATCAGGCCGATGATCGCAACCACGATCATCAATTCGATCAGGGTGAAGCCTTTTTGTAGGTTCAATTACAGTCTCCAAAAATGTGGCATGGGCCATCGGCCTAAAGCGTGCGCAGCCCAACGCTGCAAAAAGTGCGCACAGGCTATCAAGGTTCACCACCAGATGCTCCAGAACAACACCGTTTGACACCTTTAGACATGCTCGCGCAGCAAGGTCGACGGCAAGTGCATCTAGGCTTTAAGACTCATATCGAGCCTGAAAGCTCAGTTTTCCAAGGACGCACGCATGGTCACGCCAGCAGCCAAAACCAGCCTTTATCGATGGGAAGGCACAGACCTCAAAGGGGCCCGCGTGTGCGGTGAACTCAGCGCTCACAGCCCCGCATTGATCCGGGCGCACTTGCGCCGACAAGGTATTAGCGCATGTAAAATTCGCCGCCCTCCCCCCGCCACCAGTTCAGGTAAATCCATCAAGGCATCGGACATCACACTGTTTACTCGCCAATTGGCCACACTGGTCAAGGCGGGCATCCCGTTGTTGCAAGCGCTGGAGGTGATTGCCAACGGCTTTGAACAGGCCGCCATGCGCCAACTGGTGACCGACCTCAAGCAAGAGATCAGCGCGGGCTCGACCCTTGCGGCAGCGTTGCGCAAAAAACCTGCGCACTTTGATGGCCTGTATTGCAACCTCGTCGAAGCGGGCGAGCACGCAGGGGCGCTAGACGTTTTGCTGCAACGCATCGCCACCTACAAAGAAAAAACCGAAACCCTGAAAAAGAAAATCAAAAAGGCCATGACCTATCCCGCAGCCGTGATGGTTGTCGCCTTACTGGTGTGCGCAATTTTGCTGATCGAGGTGGTGCCGCAATTCAAAAGCGTCTTCAGTACATTCGACGCGCAACTCCCGACGTTTACCTTGTGGGTCGTCGCCTTGTCCGAAGGGCTACAAAGCCACGGTTTATGGCTACTGCTCGGAGCTGGCATCACGCTGGCGGCGCTGAGCTATCGCTACAAGCGCTCTGCATCCTTGCGTGACCGCATTGATCGCGGGTTACTTAAACTGCCTGTGCTTGGGCATTTGTTGACGTTATCGGCCATCGCCCGTTTTGCGCGCACCTTATCGACCACCCTTGGCGCCGGAGTGCCTTTGCTCGAAGCGCTGGAGTGCGTGGCCGGTGTGGCTGGAAACGGGGTTCATCGAGACGCCGTTTTACGACTCAAACAACAGGTTGCAACAGGCACTCAGATGAATGTGGCCATGATTGCCACGGGCGTGTTTCCGGGCATGGCGATTCAGATGACAGCTATTGGAGAAGAATCCGGCACATTGGAAGACATGCTTAACCACGTTGCCACCTATTATGAGAACGAAGTCGACACCTTGGTCGATAACCTGACAACGTTGATGGAGCCCGCCGTTATGGTGGTACTGGGTGTGATGGTTGGCGGGCTGGTAGTTGCCATGTATTTGCCGATTTTTAAATTGGGCCAAGTGATTTGATGATGATTGATCTTTTTTCCCAGTACCCCTCAGCTTTTATCGCCTGTGCATTGATCATCGGGTTGCTGGTGGGCAGCTTCATCAACGTGTTGGCGTGGCGCCTGCCAAAAATGCTTGAGCGCAGCTGGCAAACCCAAGCCCGCGAGGTGCTCAACTTGCCCCATGCAGCCAAGAGCCCTGTGTATAACGTGATGCTGCCTCACTCCCACTGCCCACACTGCGAGCATCCCTTACGCTTTTGGGAGAACATTCCCCTGCTCAGCTTTGGACTGCTAAGAGGCAAGTGCTCACAGTGCAAAACGGCCATTAGCCCACGTTATCCACTCACTGAGTTGGCCTGCGGCTTACTTTCGGCGTTTATCGCTTGGCACTTTGGTTTTACCGGCCAAGCGGGCTGGATGCTGGTGCTGACGTGGGGGCTGCTCGCTATTTGCCTGATTGATGCCGAGCACCAAATCGTACCCGATGTGCTGGTATTGCCTTTGCTCTGGCTTGGGTTATTGGTGAACAGTTTTGACTTGTTTACCAGCCTTGCGCAGGCAGTCTGGGGCGCAGCGCTGGGCTACATCAGCCTTTGGTTAATATTTTGGATATTTAAACTGGTCACCGGCAAAGACGGCATGGGCTATGGCGATTTCAAATTACTGGCCATGCTCGGCGCGTGGGGCGGCTTGGCCATTTTGCCGATGACGATACTGCTTTCATCGCTGGTCGGGGCACTGGTCGGGGTTGGCCTGCTGATAGCGCGCCGCCGCCAAGCCTCGTCATCAATCCCTTTTGCGCCGTATCTGGCGATTGCCGGCTGGATTGCATTGCTCTGGGGTGGTCAAATGAGCGCCTTCTATTGGCAGCTTGCGGTTTGACATGAACACCCCACCTTCCAAACCCTGGATTCTCGGTCTGACCGGCGGTATTGGCAGTGGCAAAAGTGCTGCTGCCGAGCACTTTGCCAAGTTGGGCATTCACGTCGTGGATGCCGATCATGCCGCCCGCTGGGTCGTCGAACCGGGGCGCCCAGCACTGTCTCAAATTGCCGAGCATTTTGGTGCTGACGTGTTGCAAGCCGATGGGCAGCTCAATCGCAGCGCGTTGCGCAGCTTGATCTTTGCCGATCCCGAGCAACGTCGCTGGCTAGAAGCCTTGCTGCATCCACTGATCCGCGAAGAAATCGCGTCCAATCTGGAGCGGGCACAATCGCCCTACGCCATTTTGGTTTCGCCGCTGCTCATTGAGTCTGGCCAACACGCGACCACTCAGCGAGTGCTGGTAATCGACGCGCCGCAAGCCCTGCAAATTGAGCGCACATTGTTGCGCGATAGCACCAGCGAGCAGCAAGTTCAGGCCATTCTCAAGGTCCAAGCCAGCCGGGAAGAACGCTTGCGCCACGCCGACGACGTGCTGGTCAATGACAAAGACCTGATGGCGCTCAAGACCGAGGTCGAGCGCCTGCATCACTTTTATTTAACTTTGCGAGGAGGCCAATCATGACCAAACCAATGACCGTAGACTGCCCAACCTGTGGGGCACCGGTGGAATGGACCGCCGCCAACGCCTTTCGACCATTTTGCTCTGACCGCTGCAAGCTGATTGACCTTGGGGCTTGGGCGAGCGAGGAGCACAAAATCCCGGTGAGCCCGGACGCAGAAGACGACTTGTTCTCCGAGGATCTGCCAGACCGCCTGCACTAATTACCCAAGCGCTGTGGCAGTGAACATGTTCGCTGCCACAGCGCTTATTTAGGCTCATCGTCCTTCCAGGGTGCGGCTAAATAGCGAGTGCGGTTAAAGGTCTCAAGCCACTCAGGGCAGAACACCACCAGTGCGGTGACTAGCATCCCGTTGATAAAGGCTTCAGGGAAAATAATCAGCCACAAATAGCCAATAAAATCCTCAAGCCACTCCGGCATTACAAATAATCCATCCAGCCACAACACGCCCAACCCCACCAGCAAACACAGCAGGGCCGCCAGAGCCGCTGCGAAAAAACCCGAGCAGAAGATATACACAAAGGGATTGCGCGGCTGGGCCCGTTCGACCATACGTGCGCAGCCTTCAGTCACAGCAATGGGCAGCACAATCAGCACCACACCATTAAGCCCCATCGCGGCCAAGTCTTGGCGCCCTAGCAACACCAGCCCCGTTTGCGCCATCAAAGCGCCAACAATCGCCAGCGGCCAATCAAGTAGCAAGGTCACCACGGTCAAACCGATGAAGTGATACGACACTCCCGTATCAAAGTCGCGCCGCACCAGCCACAGCAAAAACAACGAAAACACTGTTCCAAACAGCAAATGCTGACGACGGGTATCGGCAAATAGCTCAACCCACGGCGCCCGCCAGATCGCCCACAGCACAATGGGCACATAAAGCAGCCAGCCGATAACCAGCGTTTGTGTGGATAACAACTGCGCGGCGATCATGTGCGCGCCCTCAAGCCGATCCTGTTAATGCACACCGCTAAACGCTCCCTGTTTAATCCCGACGTTGATACGCGGCTCAGTCTACACCGCGGACTTTCAGTAATACCTGTTTCAAGGCTAAGCTTCGCGCATGGATGACTCTGATTATTTACGCCTGCTCACCAGTCAGGCCGAACAAGCCAATGCGTTTTTATCCAACGCCCGCAAATGGGAACGCGAGCGCTGGGTCTGCCAGCGCCTGCTGCAAGGCTTGAACATTGCTTATCACACCGAGGACTTCACTCAAGCCAGCCAAGAGCCGCCTGATGTGTTGTTTCGTGATGCGCGCTTTGAAGTGTTCTTTGTGCTCGATGAAGGCCGACGCCTTAACGATGAGTGGCGCGAAGAACTGCAACGCCGACGCAGCGCCTATTCCCTGAGCCAGTTGGTACGCCGAGAAGCCCGCCCCAAACGGATACCGGCCAGCAAGTTACTGCAACGCTTAGGCCCCACTCTGCACAAAAAAGCCAATAACTACCGGGAACGAGACATCGACTTGGGGCAGTTGGACATCATTGCCTTCTCTAGCCTCAAGCGCGAAGTGCTGGATTTAAACAGCCATTTCCCGCCACCGACTGAATACCTGCGCCAAGGCTGGCGCTCGCTGTCATTGGTGGGGCCGACCTTCGCCCGGGTACTGTTTGCTCAGCCCGATGCCCCCGATTTTTTGCGCAGCAATTTGGGGCGCAGCATCATTTTTGATGTAGGCATCAGCTTGTGAGCCCGTTGCAAGCGCTAATCGAGCACGTACCGCAGGCGGGTCGCGTGCGCTGGATAGGGGTGCGACCTGAATCGCGGGCCGACATGATTGAACTTGAGGCCGTAGAGGCTCGCCGCGAGGCCGGGCTGACGGGCGATCATGCGCGCCCCGGCGCACGTAATGCGCGGCAAGTGACGCTGATTCAGTGGGAGCACTTGGCCGTTATCAACTCATTGCTGGGCCGCCCGCAAGATCAGCCCGTTGTGGCGCAGGATTTACGGCGCAATTTAGTGGTGAGCGGCATCAATCTGTTCAGCCTGAAAGGGCGGCGCTTTAAGATTGGCCAGGCCATTTTTGAAACGACCGGCTGGTGCCAGCCTTGCGCCCGACTCGAACAACGTCTGGGCATTGGGACGTTTCAAGCTGTGCGCGGTCATGGCGGGATCACTGCCCGCGTAATAGAAAGCGGGATCATTCGTCTAGACGACGAAGTGCGAGTCGAGCCTTTGGGGCTAAGCGGCTATGCTTCTTTTCATCCCGGTTGAATCCATGCTGTAGCTTTTACACATCCCGCAACGTCTATCTGACGAGGCAACATTTATGTCCAGCCGCCTGAACCCAGACGATCAGCAGCATGTCGAAGAGTACCTGCACCTGCCACAGAACCAAGTTGAGCGGCGCCCTTTCAGGCCTTGGCTGCTCCTTGCTGTGGTGCTGATTGTGGTGATCGGCCTCGGATTTTTGAGCCGTCTTTTGAGTTATCTGGCGCTATGAGCTGCTTTGCGCTCGCCCGGACAACTCATGCACAGAATTTTTTAAGCCTTGTGAGTGATACCTATGACCCATCGTATTGTTATCGTCGGCGGCGGCGCTGGCGGTCTGGAATTGGCGACCCGCCTGGGTAAAACCTTGGGCAAGCGCGGCAAAGCCAGCGTCACGCTGGTGGATGCCAACTTGACCCACATTTGGAAACCCTTGCTCCATGAGGTCGCGGCGGGCTCGCTCAACTCATCAGAAGACGAACTCAACTATGTGGCTCAAGCCAAATGGAATCATTTCGAATTCCAGCTGGGGCGCATGAGTGGATTGGATCGTGAGCTGAAAAAGATCTCATTGTCGGCAACTGTCGACGAAAACGGTCAAGAGCTGGTGCCTGCCCGCGAGTTGAACTACGACACGCTGGTGATCGCAGTCGGCAGCACCACCAATGATTTCGGCACCAAGGGCGCGGCCGAACATTGCCTGTTTCTCGATACCCGAAAACAAGCCGAGAAATTCCACCAACAATTGCTCAATCACTACCTTCGCGCCCATGCCGGGCAGACCGATGTGGTCGAACAAATCAGCGTCGCGATTGTGGGCGCCGGGGCGACAGGGGTGGAGTTGGCCGCCGAACTGCATAACGCGGCCCATGAATTGGCGGCTTATGGGCTGGGTCGTATCAAGCCCGAAAACATGCACATCACCTTGATCGAAGCCGGGCCGCGAGTATTGCCTGCGCTGCCTGAACGTATCAGCGGGCCTGTGCATAAAACCTTGGAGAAGCTTGGGGTTACGGTACTGACTAATTCGTCCGTCAGTGAAGTTACCGCTGACAGCTTGATCACTGTCGACGGTCAGGTGATTCCTGCAAGTTTGAAGGTCTGGGCAGCCGGGATTCGTGCGCCGGGCTTTCTTAAGGAGCTGGCAGGGCTGGAAACCAATCGCATCAACCAACTGGTGGTGCGACCAACTCTGCAAACCACGCGCGATGACAACATTTTCGCCTTTGGTGATTGCGCTGCTTGCCCACAACCGGGCACAGATCGCATGGTGCCGCCACGGGCTCAAGCCGCTCACCAGCAAGCATCGCTGCTGGCCAAGTCGCTGAAACTGCGTCTGGAAGGTAAACCGCAACTGCCGGATTACCACTACCGCGATTACGGCTCACTGATTTCGCTGTCGAGCTTTTCGGCGGTGGGCAACTTAATGGGTAACCTGATGGGCACCGTGATGCTGGAAGGCTGGCTGGCGCGGATGTTCTATATCTCGCTGTACCGCATGCACCAAATGGCACTTTACGGGACGTTCCGTACGTTGATGTTGATGCTCGGCAGCAGGATCGGACGCGGAACTGAGCCGCGCCTGAAGCTGCACTAAACCGGCTTAACGTGTAGTTGCTGCCATCGGTTGCGCTAAGGCCCCAAAGCCCTTCGCTTTCGATTCAAAGACAGGGGCGCCATGTGCCCCATCGCAACCTTTGGCAGCGACTACAACAGAATGGCTCAGCGCCCGCCGTGATTCCCCGCCTGCGCCTCACGCCCTTTAAAGCCGTGAGGCTGGTGCTCGTCGAAAAACTGAATATCACGGGCAAAGTCATCCAGCAGCAACTTGGCCATGTCGATCGACATCCCCTGCTTCACCAAAATCCGTTGCACCACCACCGTCTCCGCATTGGCCGGCAAGCTATAGGCAGGCACGAGCCAACCGCGAATACGCAGGCGATCCGCCAAGTCGTAAAGCGAGTAAGGGGTGTTAGCCCCCGGTTTCAAACGCCATGTCAGCGCTGGAATACCCAACTGTGGGTCACCATTGAACAGCATTTCAAACGGCCCGACCTTAACCAGTTCACGCGCCAAAAACTGCGCTGTTGCGTAGCATGCCGAGTGAATACGCTCATACCCCTCACGGCCTAATCGCAAAAAATTGTAGTACTGAGCAATGATCTGGCCAGCAGGACGAGAGAAGTTCAGGTCGAAGGTCGGCATGTCTCCACCCAAGTAGTTGACGTGAAAGATCAGCCCCTCAGGCAAATCTTTAGCATCACGCCAAACCACCCAGCCCGCCCCCAACGGCGCCAGCCCGAATTTATGGCCAGAGGTGCTGATGGACTTGACCCGCGACAAGCGGAAGTCCCACAGGATGTCGGGCGCACAGAACGGAGCCAGCATCGCGCCGCTTGCGCCGTCAACGTGCAGATCAACACTCAAACCTGTGCGCGTTTGCAAATCATCCAGCGCGTCAGACAGCGGTTTAACCGTTTCATACAGCCCGGTAAACGTCTGACCAAAGGTTGGCACCACGACGATGGTGTTTTCGTCGACCCGGGCAAGCATGTCTTCAGGAGTCATGAACCAATGCCCATCTGACATCGGCACTTCACGGATTTCAATGTCCCAATAGCGGGCAAATTTATGCCAGCAGATTTGCACTGGCCCACACACTAAATTGGGAGTTGCCGTTGGTTTGCCTGCGGCTTTACGCACTGCACGCCAGCGCCACAGGGCCGCCAAACCACTGAGCATGCAAGCTTCGCTGGAACCCACTGTCGAGGTGCCGATGGTGTTGGCCGCTGATGGCGAATGCCACAAGTCCGCCAACATATGAATACAGCGGCTCTCAAGCTCGGCTGACTGCGGGTACTCGTCCTTGTCGATCATGTTCTTGTCGATAGACAGGTCCATGAGCTTGTGGACTTCGTCCTCTTCCCACGTCTGACAGAAGGTCGCAAGGTTCTGGCGGGCGTTGCCATCAAGGTACAACTCGTCGTGTACCAGTTGGTAAACCTCACGTGGCGACTGTTCTGGCGCCGGAAATCGCTTGGTCGCAGCTGCGTGGGCCAAAACTGAAGATCCAAAAACTGGATCAATGTCCGAATGACGCTTGATGCGGTGAAGTGCCATTTCAACTCTCCTTGAGTCATGGGCAGGAACTGGGCCGACTTCCTCCAACTGGCTCAGCATCGACCCAGCCAGCATAGCCAAGCATTTGGAGTCTGCCGTCCGTTTTCCGGGCAAAGTCGAAATTGTGACCTATAGTCTCGGCTCACCTGAGCACGCACGGAGCGAGCGCAATGAAGCAAAAACCCACCACCGCCGACGATCTTGTCAGGCAGGTTTTGAACGAAGCCCACCAACGTTTTGCTGGCAATCACCACGGTAAAAATGCCAGTTACATACCGTATCTGGCCTCAGTGCCTACCCATTTGTTCGGCATCAGCATCATGTTCTGCGATGGCACCCACGCCAACATCGGGCACAGCGATTACGCCTTCGCAATCGAGTCCATTTCCAAGGTGTTTACCCTGGCTCAAGCAATGGAGGAAGTAGGCCCACAGACGCTGCGAAGCAAAATTGGTTGCGACCCAACCGGCGAGCCATTCAATTCGGTCGTGGCCCTTGAGCTGCATAAAGGTCGCCCCCTCAACCCCTTCGTCAACGCCGGCGCGATGGCCACGGTGAGCCTGCTCGAAGCCCAAACAGCACAAGCACGCTGGGACAAGATCCAGGCCACGTATAACGCATTTGCCGGACGCGAACTCAGGGTTAACGACGAGGTGTATCAGTCCGAAGCCAACAGCAATCAGCACAATCGCGGCATTGCATGGTTACTCAAAAGTTACGGCTATATGTACGCCGACCCCATAGAGGTGTGCGACGTATACACCCGCCAATGCTCTGTGGAAATCACCTGTAATGACTTGGCAAATATGGGCGTGACGCTCGCCAATGGCGGCGTGCATCCGCTCACAGGCAAGCGCGTGGTGGCGGCCAAAAACGTGCCTCCCATCCTCGCCGAAATGACCATGAACGGACTTTACGACACCACAGGAGACTGGCTGTACAAAGTTGGCTTACCCGGTAAAAGCGGAGTCGGTGGCGGGATATTGGCTGTGGTTCCGGGCTTGTGCGCCATCGCAACCTTCGCCCCGCCCTTGGATGCCGCGGGCAACAGTGTGCGTGGCCAATTGGCTGCCGAACACATCAGTCGCACGCTCAATCTGAGCCTGCTGCACTAACACCCAAATGACACGATAAACAGGGAGGCTCACGTGGCTACTAACGCAAAAACTTATATTTCGTGGCTCACCATTTGTTTCATGATGGTTGCCGCCGTCGCCAGTATCCGCTCGCTGCCCAGCATGGCGGTGTACGGTCTGGGCTCAGTGTTTCTGTACATCATCCCGGCGCTGCTGTTTTTTATCCCCGTCTCACTGGTGGCCTCTGAACTGGGCACTGGCTGGAACGGAGGTATTTATGGCTGGGTACGCCAAGCGTATGGCGACCGGTCCGGTTTTTTCATCATGTGGTTCATGTGGGTTCAGGTGGTGGTCTGGTATCCAATCGTGCTCGGCTTTGGCGCGAGCACAATGGCCTATCTCATCAACCCTGAACTGGCCAAAAGTGGCGTGTTCACTGCCGCTGTGATCATCGTGCTGTATTGGTTGTCGACGTTCATCACACTCAATGGCATGACCACGCTGTCCAAACTGACGTCTTGGTTCATGTTGCTGGGCACGGCGCTGCCAGCGGCGTTGCTGGTGATTTTGGGCGTCGCATGGCTGGTGTTGGGGCATAAATCGGCCACCCCGCTGACATGGGATGCCCTGATACCGACCATTTTTGATACCCACCAGACGGTAAAAAGCGGCGCGCACAATTTACACGGCGATTTGTGGCGTGAATTCACCGGCTCGATTTCCGGGTTGGTGTTGATTGTGGGTAACTTTTTGGCCTTCGCGGGTATCGAGATGAACGCCATTCACGCTCGCGAACTGCGCAACCCGCAAAAAGAGATGCCGCGGGCGATTCTGTTGGCCTTTGTGTTCATCATGCTGGTGTTTATTCCACCGACAGTGGCTATTTCTCTCGTCGTCCCTGCCGACTCCACCAGCCTGACGGCTGGGGTTATTCAGGCCTATGCCGCGTTCTTTGAAGGCTTTGGCATGCCGTGGGCGACTAAAATCATGGCTGTTTTGTTGATTATTGGCGCGCTGGGCGGGGTTCTGGCCTGGACGGGCGGGCCTTCGACCGGGCTGTTGTTTGTCGGTAAAGCAGGAATGCTGCCGCCGACCTTGCAGAAAGTGAACGCCAAAGGTGTGCAAAAAAATATCCTGTACTTACAGGCCGTGATCGTGACCTTACTGTCGACTATCTACATTTTTATCGACAACGTGTCCGATGCGTTTTGGATGATCAGTGCGATGGCAGCACTGATGTACCTGATTATTTATGTGTTTATGTTTTTGGCGGCCATGAAGCTGCGAAAAACGCAGCCAACGGTTAAACGCGGCTTTGTGCTCAAAGGTCTGCATGGCTGGTGTTGCTTAGGGCTGTTTTCGACCTGTGTCGCACTGATTTTTGGCTTTATACCGCCTAATAATTTCAGCAGCATGCCGTTTTTTGAATATGCGGGGATTTTGCTGGCAGGGCTGGTGATTGCGGGGCTGCCGCCTTTTATCTTCTATGCGGTACGCAAACCGTCATGGCAGATGGTGCCAAAGGCTGAAGCAGACCAATATTCGGCAGCACTACAAGACCTGCAAGACGCCGATAACAAGGCGAAAAGCTGACTGTGTCGCTGTCGCGGCTACGCCCGCTTGCAAAGCGCAAGCCTAGGCTGAGGCGCAGCCTGCGGCAGCTACTACGCGTATTGAGCGATCTGATCGATAATTGGCATTTTCTTCAGGCATAAAAAAAGCGTCCCGAAGGACGCTTTTTTTAATGGCCTCTGATGCGATTGGCATCAGTGCCTTATTTTCTACACCCATTACTGCTGGGCAGAAAATGGTCGGGGTAAGGGGATTCGAACTCCTGACATCCTGCTCCCAAAGCAGGCGCGCTACCGGACTGCGCTATACCCCGGTAAAAAAAAGGCACCTTCAAGAGGCGCCTTCTGCGATCAGTGCTTTTGGCCTCTGATCTTAAGATCTAACCCCAGTGAACTGGAGCCAAAAATGGTGGGTCGTGTGGGATTCGAACCTACGACCAATTGGTTAAAAGCCAACTGCTCTACCAACTGAGCTAACGACCCAAAAATGGTCGGGGTAAGGGGATTCGAACTCCTGACATCCTGCTCCCAAAGCAGGCGCGCTACCGGACTGCGCTATACCCCGGCTTGAAAATGGCTCCACGACCTGGACTCGAACCAGGGACCCAATGATTAACAGTCATTTGCTCTACCAACTGAGCTATCGCGGAACTACATACTTCAATTTACAACGGTGCTTCTGTACAACTTTGCTCGTTCTCTTTGGCTCTCTCGCATCGCTGCGTTAGTGCCTCTGAGGCGCGCTATTCTACAACCCTTTAAATCTTTGTCAACCCTTATTTTTCGTTAGAAGACAATGATTTAGCTCTTCTAGCGGGCTTCTTGGTTTGGGCCAAGTTGCCGTTGCGGGTGACTTACTGCGGGGCGCACTTTACTAGCGTTTTCCTTATAGATCAACACCCTAAATGAAAAAAAGGCCTCGCAATGCGAGGCCTTTCTTAAAACACTGGCGTTGAGCCTTATGCGAAGACGATTTCGTCGTCTTTCACGCTGGCGACAACTGTAGTGCCCGGCAAGAACTGACCCGAAAGAATCAGCTGCGCCAGAGGGTTCTCGATCCAGCGCTGGATCGCACGTTTGAGTGGCCGTGCGCCATAAACCGGGTCGTAACCTACAGCAATCAACTTATCCAGAGCCTCTTGGTTCAGCTCAAGGCTCAGGTCACGCTCAGCCAGACGGCTGCGCAAGCGGCCCAACTGGATATCAGCAATACCGGCGATCTGATCACGAGCCAGAGGCTCAAAGATCACCACTTCGTCGATCCGGTTCACAAACTCCGGACGGAAGTGCGTACTGACTGCATCCATTACCGCAGCCCGTTGCGCTTCGCGATCCCCTACCAATTCCTGGATTTGTGCTGAGCCCAGGTTGGAGGTCATCACGATTACCGTATTGCGGAAGTCCACAGTACGACCGTGGCTATCGGTTAGACGGCCGTCTTCAAGCACTTGCAGCAACACGTTGAACACATCCGGGTGCGCCTTCTCAACTTCATCCAGCAGGATCACCGAGTAAGGCTTACGCCGCACAGCTTCGGTCAGGTAACCGCCTTCTTCGTAGCCGACGTACCCTGGTGGCGCACCAATCAGTCGAGCCACGGAATGTTTCTCCATGAACTCGGACATGTCGATCCGCACCATTGCCTCTTCAGTATCAAAGAGGAACTCGGCCAGCGCCTTGCACAACTCGGTTTTACCCACACCGGTTGGGCCCAGGAACATGAACGAGCCGCTTGGGCGGTTCGGGTCACTCAACCCGGCACGCGAACGACGAACCGCGTTGGAGACCGCTATAACTGCTTCGTTCTGACCAATTACGCGCTCATGCAGCAAGCTTTCCATCTTCATCAGCTTGTCGCGCTCGCCTTCGAGCATTTTGGATACCGGAATACCGGTCCACTTCGACACGACCTCAGCAATTTCCTCTTCGGTGACCTTGCTGCGCAGCAACTGGTTCTCAGACTTGTTGCTGTGCTCGTCAACCATTTGCAGGCTGCGCTCCAGATCGGGAATGATCCCGTACTGCAACTCGGCCATGCGGTTGAGGTTACCGCTACGGCGTGCCACTTCCAGCTCTTGGCGCGCTTGCTCGATTTTTTGCTGGATCTGGGCAGAACCCTGCACTTCGGCTTTTTCCGAGGTCCAGATTTCTTCCAGGTCGGAATACTCACGCTCATGGCGTTCGATTTCTTCCTGCAATTTCTCGAGACGTTTTTTCGCAGCCTCATCTTCTTCTTTCTTCAGCGCCTGAGCTTCAACCTTGAGTTGAATCAAACGACGCTCCAGACGGTCGAGCACTTCCGGCTTGGAGTCGATCTCCATGCGGATACGGCTGGCCGCTTCGTCGATCAGGTCGATAGCCTTGTCAGGCAACTGACGATCGGTGATGTAGCGATGGCTCAGCTTGGCCGCCGCAATAATCGCGCCGTCAGTAATCGCTACCTTGTGGTGAACCTCATAACGCTCTTTGAGGCCCCGCAAAATGGCGATGGTGTCTTCTTCGCTCGGTTCGTCGACCAATACTTTCTGGAAACGACGCTCAAGCGCTGCGTCCTTCTCTATATATTGGCGATACTCATTGAGCGTGGTCGCACCCACGCAGTGCAACTCGCCGCGAGCCAATGCAGGCTTGAGCATGTTGCCCGCGTCCATTGCGCCCTCGCCTTTACCGGCGCCCACCATGACATGCAGCTCGTCGATAAACAGGATGATTTGACCTTCCTGTTTCGACAGCTCATTGAGCAACGCTTTGAGACGCTCCTCGAACTCACCACGGAACTTGGCCCCGGCAATCAACGCACCGATGTCCAGCGACAGCAAACGCTTGCCTTTCAGGCCATCAGGCACTTCGCCATTGATGATCCGCTGAGCCAAACCTTCTGCAATTGCGGTTTTACCGACGCCAGGCTCACCGATCAGCACCGGGTTGTTTTTGGTACGACGCTGTAACACTTGAATGGTGCGACGGATTTCATCGTCACGACCAATCACAGGGTCAAGTTTGCCCTCTTCGGCGCGCTTGGTCAGGTCGATGGTGTACTTGTCCAGCGCCTGACGCGACTCTTCAACATTCGGGTCATTGACCGCTTCGCCGCCACGCAAATTGTTGATGGCGTTTTCCAGGGCTTTTTTCGATACGCCCTGCCCCAGCAACAATTTACCCAGCTTGCTGTTGTCGTCCATCGCAGCCAGCAATACCACTTCGCTGGTGATGTACTGATCACCTTTTTGCTGTGCCAAGCGATCGGCTTGGTTAAGCAGGCGTGCCAAATCCTGCGACATATTGACGTCGCCGGTTGGATTCTGAATTTTTGGCAGCTGATCCAGCTCTTTAGTCAGCTCTTTACGCAGGCTGTTTACATCGAAACCGACTTGCATCAGCAAGGGCTTGATCGAGCCGCCCTGCTGTTCCAGCAATGCCTGCATCAAGTGCGCGGGCTCAATGGCCGGATGATCAAGGCCGACCGCCAATGACTGAGCATCGGACAACGCCAATTGCAACTTGCTGGTTAATCTATCTATACGCATTCGTCACCTTCCTTATGAGCAGGCCGGAGGGATGGAAACTCCTGAATGAAGAAACCTGCCAGATACCTTAGTAGATGCGGGCGAATACGGGAGTTTCAAGCGTAGAGCGAATGACGCAAATCAACTAGACGGTCTTTTCGATCCAAACCAGTGATGCGAAACGGCCAGTACGAGGACTGCGCCGGTAGGAATAAAATCGAGGGTCGGTCATCGTGCAAAAACCGCCGCCATACACCGCGGTTATTCCACAACGCGCCAAACGCATACGAGCCAGCTCATAAATGTCGGCCATATAACGACCTGCATTGACGCTGGGTACAAAAGCAGCAACCGCTTGAGGCATGTCGCCTATAAAGACGTCCCGAACCTCGCCCCCAACCTCAAACACTTTGGGGCCAATGGCTGGCCCCAGCCAAACCAGAATGTCTTGTGGCTCAACATTGAGGCTTTGGGCGGCAGCTTCAAGTACCCCTGCCGCCAACCCGCGCCAGCCGGCATGCGCCGCCGCAACACGGGTTCCAGCACGGTCACAAAACAGCGCTGGCAGGCAGTCAGCCGTCATCACCGTACAGGCGATACCCGGCGTGGCGGTCCAGCTGGCATCCGCTTCGATGATCTGTTCGGGGTTCGCAGGTGCGACCACAACCCCGTGAACCTGGCTAAGCCAAGCGGGCTGTACGTCATAAATATGGGTAAGGCGTTGGCGGTTATGCGCGACGGCGGCAGGGTCGTCGTCTACATGGTCGCCCAGATTGAAGCTATCGAACGGCGCCAAGCTGACGCCGCCCGCACGGGTAGTAACGCAGGCCCTGATGCCTGCCGGCGCTGGCCAGTCAGGAATCAGGAACGTATTCACCCGATGAATGCCTCACGGTCTTGCTTGAGTAACGTCAACAACCAGACAAAATCGTCTGGCAGTGGCGATTCCCAGCTCATGCGCACACCGGTCGTCGGATGATCCAACTCAAGGAAGCGCGCGTGCAGAGCCTGACGCGGGAAGTTTTTAAGTGATTCGATCATTGTCACGTTAGCTGCCGGCGGGATACGGAAGCGACCGCCGTAGGCAGGGTCTCCGACCAACGGGAAGTTAATGTGCGACATATGCACACGAATCTGGTGCGTACGACCGGTTTCGAGCTTGACCCGCACATGGGTATGGGAACGGAAACGCTCAAGCACACGGTAATGACTCACCGCCTGCTTACCGCCTTCCATTACCGCCATGCGCTGGCGCTGCTGGCCGTGACGGCCGATGGGCGCGTCGATCTTGCCCCCGGCGGTAACGACACCGATAACAATGCACTCATAAATTCGGCTGACACTGCGGCTCTGCAGTTGAGTAACCAACTGCGTCTGCGCCTGAATGGTCTTGGCGACCACCATCAGACCTGTGGTGTCTTTGTCCAGACGATGCACAATCCCCGCACGCGGCACATTAATAATGTCCGGTACGTGATGCAGCAACGCATTGAGCAAAGTGCCATCAGCATGCCCCGCAGCCGGGTGAACCACCAAACCCGCGGGTTTGTTGATTACCAGGATCTCATCGTCTTCGTAAACGATGTCCAGGGGGATGTCTTGGGCGACCCACTCACCCTGGGCTTCCTGCTCGGCAGTCAACTCCAGGATGGCGCCACCATGCACGATGTCGCGGGGACGTATAACGTCTCCGTCCACAGTGAGGCGGCCGTCTTTGATCCAGGCGGAAAGGCGCGAGCGCGAGTGCTCAGCGAATAATTGTGCGGCGACTTGGTCGAGGCGTTGGCCGCCCAATTCGGACGGCACCTCTGCGCGGAGTAGTATTTTCTCGGACATGCTCATCAGGACGGCGCCAAGCCTTTGGTTTCGGCTGCGCGCTTGTGGTTAAATACGGCGTCTTTTGCCCCGAGGCTTTTCACGGGGCGCTCATCATAACAGGACGGACCCGCCCAAGACAGCGGCCGTCATAGGGACGCAAGCCGCCATGCAAGTGAGACACCTGCTGCTGATCGCCATCCTCGCACTGACCGCCGCTTGCTCGTCGACAAAGGAAGTCGTTGACGAAAACCTTAGCGAAGTCGAGCTGTACCAGCAGGCGCAGGCCGATCTGGACAACCACAGCTTTACCAGTGCAACCGCCAAACTGAAGGCTCTTGAGTCTCGCTACCCGTTTGGGCGCTACGCCGATCAGGCTCAGCTTGAGCTGATCTATGCCTACTATAAAAACTCTGAGCCAGAAGCCGCCAAGTCTGCCGCAGAGCGTTTTATTCGTTTGCACCCCCAGCATCCAAACGTTGACTACGCCTATTACTTGAAAGGCCTGACCTCATTTGATCAGGACGTTGGCCTGCTGGCGCGCTTCCTGCCGCTGGACATGACCAAGCGTGACCCAGGTGCTGCGCGCGATTCTTATAACGAATTCGCCCAACTCACCAGCCGCTTCCCTAATAGCCGTTACGCACCAGATGCCAAGCAGCGCATGATTTACCTGCGCAACCTGCTGGCCGCGTACGAAATCCACGTTGCCGACTACTACCTGACTCGTCAGGCCTATGTCGCAGCAGCCAACCGTGGTCGCTATGTGGTCGAAAACTTCCAGGAAACGCCTTCGGTCGGCGACGGCCTCGCAGTGATGGTTGAGGCTTATCAGCGCATGCACCTCGACCAACTGGCCAACACCAGCCTCGAAGTCCTGAAAGACAACTACCCGGACCACCCGAGCCTGGTGGATGGTCAGTTCGTGCCGCAAGTGTCTGACACCGACAACCGTTCATGGTTGAGCAAGGCCACACTTGGCTTGATCGAGTCCAGCACACCGCTGCCGCCGGGTGAAACCCGTGCCAACCAAGACATCCAGAAGCAATATCAGGATGCCAAGGATGCGATCCCTGCCGAACTGAAACCAAAAGACGCTGATGGCAATGTGATTGAAGAGCCAGAAGCAGAAGGCGAAAGCCGTTCGTGGTTCAGCTACATGACCCTGGGCCTGTTCGACTGATCGTTCAGCCCATCAAAAAGAGCTCTTCGGAGCTCTTTTTTTGTGCCCGATTTAACAGGCGCTGATTCCGCTGTGCGCCTGCCAAGTCCTTGGCTAAACTGGCGCATCTTTTCTCGAATGGCGAGTCACCATGCTTCGTTTACTGATCTGGGCTGCTTTGATTGCTGCAGGCGTGTGGTTTTGGCGCAAATACAAAGCCAGCATTGCCACACCGAAACAGCCTGCTGATCCCAGTGTTCAGCCTATGGTGCGTTGCGCCCACTGCGGCGTTCATTTGCCTAGAGATCGGGCCTTGAGCCAACAGCAAGAATGGTATTGCACCCAAAACCATTTGGAGCAAGGACCAAAGGGCTAAGCGAATCTCAAGCCGTAGGCGCTGGCGCAGAACGTGATCTTCACGTATTTAAAGATCGCAGCCTGCGGCAGCTCCTACGAAAAGCTCGGCTTGTATAGCCGTTGACGAGTGGAGCGAGGCTACGTCCGGGGCGCAGCCATCGTGAAATCAAGCAGCAAGATGCTTCATTGACTCTGCGCTAGCTCAATCAGGGTCAAGACGATATCTACGCCCTTTATGCCTGAACAGTTTAAATACGGCCCGCAGGCGCATATGGCGTCGGGTCGATAATGGGTTCACGCCCCAGCAACAAGTCTGCAAACAGTTGGCAAGACGCCGGAGCCAGTACCAGACCGTTGCGGTAATGCCCACAGTTCAGCCAAAGCCCATCAAAGCCTGCAACACGGCCAATGTACGGGATCCCTTCGGGCGAGCCTGGCCGTAAACCGGCCCAATGCGCCACAACTTCAGCATCAGCCAGCGCCGGTATCAGCTCAACAGCTGATGCTTTGAGGCTTTCAAGGGCTGTCGATGTCGGGGTTTTATCAAACCCTTCATGCTCCAACGTGCTGCCCACCAAGATATGCCCATCTCGGCGTGGTATGGCGTATCGCCCTTTGGCCAGCACCATGCACGACAAAAAGTCGGATGCACACTTGTACAAGATCATCTGACCTTTAACAGGCTCAACCGGCAACTCAAGCCCAAGACCTCCTAGCAATTCGCCACTCCAAGCGCCCGCCGAGAGCACCACTTCGTCGCCTCGAATGTCCCCTTGAGCTGTGGACACACCCGAAATTGTGTCGCCCTCACGAATAAACCCAAACACTTCGCACTGCTCATGGATCGTGACATTGGGCAACGCCTGCAAAGCGGCTTTGAGCGACTTAACCAAACGCGGATTACGCACGTTGGCCACGTCAGCCATGTAAATAGCGTGCGAATAACCACTGCCCAATACCGGTACTGTCGCTTCAACCTCTGCGATATGAACCGAACTCAATGGCCGACCTTCGCGCTCGGCCCATGCTAACGCTCGAGCCTCATCTTCGAGGTCAAGCCAGTACAAACCCGTGGTGTGCACTTGCGGATCTACACCCGTGTCCGCCAATAAACGCTCAGCCAACTGTGGATAAAAGTCCTGCGACCAATGAGCCAACGCTGTGACCGCCGAGCTGTAGCGCCACGGATAAAGAGGAGAAACAATGCCGCCTCCCGCCCAAGATGATTCTTGCCCCAAGCCTGCGCGATCCAGAAGAATCACTTGCTCAACATCTGCAGCCAGATTAAATGCCGTCAGCAGCCCGATAACGCCGCCTCCTACAATCACTACGCGTTGTTGCTTAGCCATCTATCAACCCAGCTCAAAATGAAAGTAAATCGTTAGCGCCCCCAACACTGCTGCCATGTCAGGTCCGGGGCCGCTCCAGTAATGCCCACCACACCGGTGTGGGCCAACGTAAAGTCCCCACATGGGTCATTGACCATCGTCGAGTCTTGTTTGCGAGCCGCTGTCAGCAAAAAAGCGTGATCCTCAAGATCGAGCACAATTTGGTAATGCTCATTACCCGTGCTGATGCCCTCGACGCCACTGTATAACCCTTTTTTCGTATAAAAACGCTCAAGACTTTGGGATTGCTCTGTCAATAACACGGCAACTTGCGAGCGATAGGCACGCTTAACAGCGTCGCTGTAAACCGGATAAGCGAATGCGCCAAGAATACCGATGATCGCCACGGCAATCATGAGCTCCATCAAGGTAAAGCCTGCTCCATTTTTGTTCACTGCCCGTTCCTTACTGTAGTTGCCGCCACAAAACTCTTCGAAAGTGCTGGCGAGCAGGTTCATTGGGATCAACCTCTGATCGTTGATAGCGTGCATACACGCTTTCCAAAATCGTGCGCGACGCCCCCCGTAGTCCGATAGCGGTTATTCGATACAAATTGGCCGAAGCAACACCCGGTAAATGCGCAGGCGTAACACCTGAGCCCATGTGCTGAATGCCGAACAATCCGTCAGGCACCTGAACCCAAAGCACACCTGATGACGGGTCAAAGCCAGGCGACACTCGTGTGCGCGCCTCCGAGGGCGGTAAACATTTGACCACCGCGTTACATTCCGATAACGCAGGCCAATCGCCCTGCACCCGTGACTCGCCCCTGCGCAGCGCTGTTTCTGCCGCTTGCAGCGATTGGTTAGCCTGTCGAACGCTGCCAGCCATTTTTTCCTGCTGAGTTGCACTTTGCATGGCGCCAAGGCCGATCACACTCAGCAACAGCAAGAAAATCAGGCTCACCAGTAAAGCCATACCTGCTTGCCTTCCTCGATTAAGCGCCATCGCTAACCCAGCCGATTTCGCAAGGCGACAACCATGTAGTACGGCTGATCCTTCACTCGGCCTTTAGGGTCTCTAAGGGTCAGACTGATGCGCACGCTACGAATATTGGCCAAATCAACCGGGGATTCCTCATAGCGTTGCACTGACAAACTGCTTGCCGTACTGGCCATACCAAAACTCACGTCAAATGCCGCCACATTGTCCAAAAGCACGGCCTTGTTGGTGCCCACTTTTAATTGCCCGTTTTCAAACCAGTAAATGACTCGGCGTACTGCAAACGCTATTTCATCGGGCGCCAGATAAAAGCGCTGCCCCGGGTAAGCCCGCGCAGCACTTTTGCAATCCGATACCACAGTCCAGTCCGGCTTTACACCTTGCACACCGACGCTTGCGCTGATGAATGTCCACCCTCGGGCCTCGGTATCTCGCTGCCAAGAGATGGGCGCTTGAAACGCTGAGGGCGCATCGATAATGCGGTTGCTAGCAAGGCAACCGAACATGCCAACCATGCGGATTTCCTGAGCAATTTTGCTCATGACGAAACGCGCATCTTCTTGTGCCAGCGCCGAAGCCCGCTGGCTCAGGTAAGTGTCACGCGCACCTAAAAAGACCTGAGTGACACCCAAGACCAGCAGTAGCCCTAGCGTTAGCGCCACCATTAATTCAATCAAACCAAACCCGGCTACAGAGCGCTTCATGGCCCGGTGCTCAGGACGTTCGGGGCGACCTCACTGCTCAGGGTGAACGTTTGGAACGAGTCGCCTTGATTGACTGCACGCGAGTCATCCCACGAAACGCTGATAGTTACCTGACGACCACTGACAGCAATGGCGCCTTTCGCGCTGACACCGCCGAACTGACGAATATTGTGTTTGAAGTCACTCAAGTCCTGAGCCAGCACCCTGTTCACACCGAGCGAGCCTTGCAGGTCGTCCAGCCCAGAGGTGCTGTAGTCAGCCTCTGCATTAGCGCGAATTCGATCCAGCATGTCGTAGGCGATAAAACTGGCTTGAGTGCTCATTAATGCGCTGTGGGTGTGTTTAAGAGCGCTGACTTGAACAGCCGCCGCCCCCAGAAGGCCTGTGGATAAAATCAGCATGGCGACCAATACCTCAATCAGTGTCATGCCGGACTGTAAGCGTATTTCACCTCTAAGCATGCGTGCCTTCCATGAGCATTCACTCAAGCAGCGCGCACTGCGCCGCCCCATGAA
Source organism: Pseudomonas sp. E315 (assembly GCF_055406205.1). Lineage (NCBI taxonomy): Bacteria > Pseudomonadati > Pseudomonadota > Gammaproteobacteria > Pseudomonadales > Pseudomonadaceae > Pseudomonas > Pseudomonas sp. E315. Next base: position 176,969 of record NZ_JBUZPJ010000002.1, read on the forward strand.
AAGCCTAGCGTTCGCGAATCGCTTTACCCGTAGGAAAACACTGGCAACGCCAATGGATTGTTCGTCTATTTGAGTGCGCTGCAGATCAAAAAAAAACGCTAAAACATAAGGAAACCCTTATTGGGCAACCAGAGCATTTGGCGGCTAACTTGATGGGCTATAACTGAGGTCACTGAATGAAAAACGCCCTATACACACTTGAGCATGTCCAGGGAGGAAAGCGTGTATCAACGCGGCATGAGCCTAATCCAATTATTGTTTGTGGTGCTGATCGTTGCGCTAACGGCTCGGTTTGCGAGCCCGGCCTACAGCGCACTCATTGAGCAACAACGCCGTCAGGTCATCGCTGAACAGTTAATCAGCAGCCTGCGCAACGCCAGAACTGAAGCGCTTGTGCGCCATCAACCCGTGGTTGTTTATGCTTTAGAAGAAGACTGGAGCTTGGGCTGGCGAGTGATTGTCGACCTGAGCGGGCGCGGCCATCTCGACCGAAACAACCCGGTTTTGCTTGAAGTACAAAGCAGCGAGCGAATACCGATTGCCGGTAACACACCGGTTAAACACTATGTACGGTTTAGCCCGCTGGGCGAGCCGTTGATGAGCGGCGGAGCCTTCCAAGCCGGAACACTGCATGTGTGCCAAGCGAAAACTGCAATGAGCCACTATCAAGTCGTGCTGGCCAAGAGTGGGCGTATCAGCCTGCGCAACGTTCAAGCTGCACAGGCTCTATGCGCCCCGGCTTAAATCAGGGAACGAACACGCAGCTCTTTAGGCATTGAGAACGTAATGTTCTCTTCACGACCAGCCAGTTCATCGGCACCGGTTGCGCCCCAGGCATGAAGCTGTTGAATCACTCCACGCACCAGCACTTCGGGCGCTGAAGCACCTGCGGTGATACCAATGCGCTCTACGCCATCAAACCAGCTTTTTTGCAGGTCTTCGGCGCCATCAATCAGGTAAGCCGGCGTCTCCATGCGTTCTGCCAATTCACGCAGACGATTGGAGTTGGAGCTGTTTGGGCTACCCACCACCAATACCACATCACATTCGTCAGCCAGTTGCTTGACTGCATCCTGACGATTTTGTGTGGCGTAGCAAATGTCGTCTTTGCGCGGCCCGCCAATGGCCGGGAAACGTGTGCGCAGCGCGTCGATAACGCGACTGGTGTCGTCCATCGACAGCGTGGTCTGAGTCACGAATGCCAGTTTTTCAGGGTTACTGACTTGCAAGTTAGCAACGTCATTCTCATCTTCGACCAGATAGATAGCACCGCCATTGCTGGCATCGTACTGGCCCATCGTGCCTTCAACTTCTGGGTGGCCTGCGTGGCCGATCAAGATGCACTCACGACCGTCACGGCTGTAGCGCGCCACTTCGATGTGTACCTTGGTCACCAACGGGCAGGTCGCGTCGAATACTTTAAGGCCCCGGCCTGCTGCCTCAGTACGTACCGCCTGAGAAACGCCATGCGCACTGAAAATCACGATGACGTCGTCTGGCACTTGATCCAGCTCTTCGACAAAGATCGCGCCACGGGAGCGCAGGTCTTCAACGACAAATTTGTTGTGCACCACTTCGTGGCGAACGTAGATAGGCGGGCCGAAAACTTCCAGAGCGCGATTGACGATTTCAATCGCTCGGTCCACCCCAGCGCAGAAGCCACGGGGGTTGGCGAGTTTGATGTGCATGCTAGGCCTCGTGGGACGCGCAGAAAAATAATGCCAATCAGGCCCGGCCAAAGCCGGGCACTGAGTTACAGCGCTTTGACGTCTTTGATTTCCACGTCGAAGGTCAGGGTTTTACCTGCCAGCGGGTGGTTAAAGTCGATCGTTACCTGGTCGTCATCAAACGCTTTGACCACACCTGGCAACTCGGTGTTCGCGGCGTCATTGAAGATCACCAGCAAACCTTCCGACAGCTCCATGTCCTTGAACTGAGAGCGCGGAATAACCTGCACGTTTTGCGGGTTAGGCTGACCAAATGCGTTCTCCGGCAAGATCTCCAGAGTGCGCTTGTCACCGGTTTTAAAGCCAAACAACGCAGCTTCAAAACCCGGCAACAGGTTGCCATCGCCTACTTTGAAAGTGGCAGGGTCTTTGTCGAACGTGCTGTCGACGGTGTCGCCATTCTCCAGGCGCAATGCGAAATGCAGGGTGACTTCCGTGTTCTGGCCGATACGAGGCTCAGTCATGAACAGTTTCTCCGGACTTTTTACTTTTAAACATATCCAACGCCAGCATCACGGCACCCACACAAATCGCACTGTCGGCGAAGTTGAACGCAGGGAAATACCAGCGATTTTGCCAGTGCACCAGAATGAAATCGACTACATGGCCGTAGGCAATGCGGTCATACAAATTGCCCAGCGCGCCGCCCAGAATCAGTGCAAGTGCAATGGCCAGCCACGTGTCATTGCGCCCCAGACGCTTGAGCCAAATCACCAACACGGCACTGACCACCACTGCAATCAGTGCAAACAGCCAACGCTGCCAGCCAGCACTGTCGGCCAGAAAGCTAAACGCAGCACCGGTGTTGTAAGCCAAGGTCCAGCTGAAGTAATCGGGGATCACCACAATCTGCTGGTACATCTGGAGTGCACCATCGAAGTAGACCTTGCTGGCCAGGTCAATGACCAGCACCAGCAGGGTCAACCAGAGCCAGCCCAGGCGCCCGAAGCGCCCGGTATTGCTGGTATTAGGCATAGTGACGTACCTCACCGGCGCCGCTGATGTTATCGACGCAACGACCGCAGATTTCCGGATGCTCCGGGTTTACACCTACGTCTTCGCGGCAATGCCAGCAACGCGCACACTTGGCGTGGGCCGACTTGACGACTTTGAGCTTGAGGCCCGGCACTTCGGTGACCACAGCATCGGCAGGCGCTTGCACAAAGGGTGCGACGCTGGCGGTAGAGGTGATCAGCACGAAACGCAGTTCGTTGCTCAGCTTGGACAGGTCTGCTGCCAGGTCATCTTCGGCGAACAAGGTGACTTCTGCCTGCAAGTTGCCGCCAATTGCTTTAGCAGCGCGCAGGTTTTCCATCTCTTTGTTGACCGCAACCTTGACTGCCATGATCCGCTCCCAGTAGGCGCGGTCGAGCTCGGTGCCTTCCGGCAGCTCGCTCAGACCTTCATACCAAGTGTTGAGCATGACCGACTCGTTACGCTCGCCCGGCAGGTACTGCCACAGCTCGTCGGCAGTAAACGCCAGGATCGGAGCGATCCAGCGTACCAACGCTTCAGAGATGTGGAACAGCGCGGTTTGGCACGAACGACGGGCCTTGCTGTTGGCGCCAGTGGTGTACTGACGATCCTTGATGATGTCGAGGTAAAAACCACCCAGCTCCTGCACGCAGAAGTTGTGCACTTTGGAGTACACGTTCCAGAAGCGGTATTCACCGTAATGCAGTTCAAGCTCACGTTGCAGCAGCAACGCACGGTCAACTGCCCAACGATCCAGCGCCAGCATTTCTTCGGCAGGCAGAATGTCGGTGGCCGGGTTGAAACCGGTCAGGTTCGACAGCAGGAAGCGTGCGGTATTGCGAATACGACGGTAAGCGTCAGCGCTGCGTTGCAGGATCTGATCAGAAACCGCGATTTCACCCGAGTAGTCAGTCGAAGCCACCCACAGACGCATGATGTCGGCGCCCAAGGTGTCGTTGACTTTTTGCGGCGCAATCACGTTGCCCAATGACTTGGACATTTTGCGACCGGCTTCATCCACGGTGAAACCGTGAGTCAGCAGTTCGCGGTACGGCGCGTGATTATCGATGGCGCAACCGGTCAGCAGCGACGAGTGGAACCAACCACGGTGTTGGTCAGAACCTTCAAGGTACAGATCAGCACGCGGGCCAGTCTCGTGGCCCATTGGGTGCGAGCCGCGCAGCACATGCCAGTGCGTGGTGCCCGAATCGAACCAAACGTCCAGCGTGTCAGTAATTTTGTCGTACAGCGGGGCTTCGTCGCCCAGCAGCTCGGCGGCGTCCATCTTGAACCAGGCTTCGATGCCTTCAAGCTCAACGCGCTTGGCCACTTCTTCCATCATTTCGACGGTACGCGGGTGCAGCTCGCCGCTTTCCTTGTGCAGGAAGAACGGAATCGGCACGCCCCAATTACGCTGACGCGAGATACACCAGTCTGGACGATTGGCGATCATCGAATGCAGACGGGCCTGACCCCAGGCTGGAACAAACTGAGTGTCTTCGATGGCCTTGATCGCACGAGTGCGCAGGGTATCGCCGGCAGTCGGCTCTTTGTCCATACCGATGAACCACTGCGCCGTGGCGCGGTAGATCAGCGGGGTTTTGTGACGCCAGCAGTGCATGTAGCTGTGGCTGATGGTTTCAGTGAACATCAGCGAGCCCACTTCGATCAGCTTGTCGATGATGTTCTGGTTGGCTTTCCAGATGAACTGGCCGCCAAAGAACTCAAGCGATGGCACATAAACGCCGTTGCTTTGAACCGGGTTGATGATGTCGTCGTTGACCATGCCATAGGCTTTACAGGTCACAAAGTCGTCTACGCCGTAAGCTGGAGCCGAGTGAACTACGCCAGTGCCTGCGCCCAGCTCAACGTACTCAGCCAAATAGACTGGCGACAGACGGTCATAAAACGGGTGACGGAAGTTGATCAGTTCAAGCGCCGAACCCGTTGTGGTTGCGATCACCGCACCTTGCAGGTTGTAACGTGCCAGGCACGACTCAACCAGCTCTTCAGCCAATACCAGCAACTTGTCGCCGACGTCGACCAGCGCGTAGGTGAACTCCGGGTGAACGTTGAGCGCTTGGTTAGCCGGGATGGTCCACGGGGTGGTGGTCCAGATCACAATCGACGCAGGCTTGCTCAAAGCGGCCAAGCCAAAGGCCTCAGCCAGCTTGGCTTCATCTGCAATCGGGAATGCAACGTCGATGGTTGCGGACTTCTTGTCCTGATATTCGACTTCTGCTTCAGCCAGAGCCGAGCCGCAGTCAAAGCACCAGTTAACAGGCTTGAGGCCTTTAAACACGAAACCGCCTTTGACGATTTCGGCCAAAGCACGGATTTCACCGGCTTCGTTTTTGAAGTCCATGGTTTTGTACGGGTTGGCGAAATCACCCAGCACACCCAAACGAATGAACTCGGATTTTTGGCCTTCGATCTGCTCGGTGGCATACGCACGGCACAGCTCACGGGTTTTGTCCGCAGGCAGGTTTTTGCCGTGAGTCACTTCAACCTTGTGCTCAATTGGCAGCCCGTGGCAGTCCCAGCCCGGCACGTACGGCGCATCGAAACCCGCCAGGGTTTTCGAGCGAATGATCATGTCTTTGAGAATCTTGTTCAGCGCATGACCGATGTGAATCGTGCCGTTGGCGTACGGAGGACCGTCGTGAAGAACAAACTTCGGACGATCCTTGCCAATCTCGCGCAACTTCCCGTACAGGCCAATGCTGTCCCAACGCTGCAAAATTTGCGGTTCGCGTTGTGGCAGGCCGGCCTTCATTGGGAAGGCTGTGTCCGGAAGGTTTAGCGTGGCTTTGTAGTCGGTCATTTCAGGCTCTTTTTAAGCGGTTGACCCAGCCAATAGGCTCGGGCGGCGGCGACGTCCGCATTGATCGCCGTCTTGAGCGCCTCCAGGGAGGCGAAACGCTGCTCATCACGCAGCTTGTGGTGGAATGCCACGGTCAAACGCTGGCCATATAAGTCGCCAGCGAAATCCAATAGATGTACTTCGAGATGGGCGCTGCCATCCCCTGCTACGGTAGGTCTGACGCCAATGTTGGCAACGCCAGGCCAGATTTTGCCGTCGATTTCAACGCTGGCCAGGTAAACCCCGGTCAACGGAACACGACGACGTTTTAACTGAATATTTGCAGTGGGCGTGCCCAGTTGGCGCGCAAGCTTTTGCCCGTGCAGCACTCGACCGGCGATCTTGAAGGGGCGACCGAGCAAGCGCTCGGCCAGCGCAAAGTCAGCATTGGCCAAGGCATCACGCACCTTGGTGCTGCTGACCCTCACACCATCAAGCTCAACGGTTTGCGCCGCCTCGACGGTAAAGCCTTGCACCGTGCCTGCTTGTTGCAGGAAGTCAAAGTCACCAACCCGGTCGCAACCAAAGCGGAAGTCGTCGCCGACCTCCAAGTGCTGTACACCCAAGCCGTCGACCAAAATCGTGTCAACGAATTCGGCGGCACTGAGCTTGCTCAAACGTTGATTGAACGCCAGGCACAGTACCCGATCAACCCCTTCGTCAGCCAATAGCTGCAACTTGTCACGCAGGCGAGCCAAGCGCGCCGGAGCGGTTTCAGGGGCAAAGAATTCGCGCGGCTGCGGTTCAAAAATCACCACGCAGCTGGGCACGCCCAACTCCAGTGCACGCTCACGCAGCCGCCCCAGGATTGCCTGGTGACCACGGTGCACACCGTCAAAGTTGCCAATAGTGGCGACGCAGCCCCGATGTTGGGGCCGCAGATTGTGTAGGCCTCGAACCAGCTGCATAGCGCGCTTCTTGCTCATAAAGTGGCCGATTATAACCACACCCAGCCCAGTACGACAGGCAACAGAGCAAGGCAAATCGGGTCAATTCGACAAAATAGACGTCTGACCGGCGATTACCTTACACAAGAGACTTGCGGGCGAAATCTTTCAAACGCAAACCCAGCAGCAACAACATACCGAAATAAGCCAGTACGCCCGCTACAACCAACCCGCCCAAACGCAAGAAGCGCTCAAGCATATGGCCCTGATCCCAAGCGGGCATTAACTGCATTAGCCCCAGCAAAACGGCCGACATCACGGCCACCGCCAAAACCAATTTGAACAGGTACTTGCTCCAGCCCGGCTGCGCGACAAACAGCTTTTGTTTACGCAATTGCCAGAACAACAGGCCCGCATTAATGCAAGCCCCCACACTGATCGCCAACGCCAGACCGGCGTGCTGCAACGGCACGATAAAGACCAAGTTGAGCAACTGAGTCACGATCAGCGTGAATATCGCGATTTTCACCGGCGTGCGTATGTTTTGCTGAGCGTAAAAACCCGGCGCCAACACTTTGATCAAAATAATGCCGAGCAACCCAACCGAATACGCAATCAAGGCGCGCTGGGTCATGCTCGCATCCAGCGCCGTAAATTCGCCGTACTGAAACAACGAAACGGTCAGCGGCTCAGACAATATGGCCAGCGCCAAGGAGCACGGCAGCACCAGCACAAAACATAGGCGCAAGCCCCAGTCGAGTATTCGCGAGTACTCCTGACGGTCTTTGTTGGCATAGGTTTTGGACAACGTCGGCAACAATATTGTGCCCAGCGCCACACCCAACACACCGGATGGCAACTCCATCAAACGGTCGGCGTAGTACATCCAGGACACGGAGCCCGCCACCAGGAAGGAGGCAAATATGGTGTTGATGATCAGCGAAATTTGGCTGACCGAAACCCCCAAAATAGCCGGCAGCATTTGCTTCATCACGCGCCACACGCCAGTGTCACGCAGGTTAAGTCGAGGCAGCACCAGCATCCCGATCTTTTTCAGGTGTGGCAGTTGGAACAAGAGCTGAGCCAAACCACCCACCAAAACCGCCCACCCCAATGCCATGACTGGGGGGTCAAAGTACGGGGTCAGGAACAACGCAAAAATAATCATGCTGACATTGAGTAGCGTCGGCACAAATGCGGGGACCGAAAAACGGTTCCAAGTATTGAGAATCGCCCCAGCCAACGACGACAGGGAAATCAGCAATATATAAGGGAAAGTGACCCGCAGCATGTCGCTGGTCAGCTGGAATTTTTCTGGTGTCGTGGCAAAACCCGGCGCAGTCGCCCAAATGACCCAAGGTGCAGCGACCATCCCCAGGGCCGTCACGATTGCCAGCACCAAGGTCAGCAAACCCGCTACGTAAGCCACAAAGGTGCGCGTCGCCTCCTCACCTTGCTGGCTTTTGTATTCCGCCAAAATAGGCACGAACGCTTGAGAAAAAGCACCCTCAGCGAAGATCCTGCGCAGCAGGTTGGGCAATTTAAAGGCGATAAAGAACGCATCCGTGGCCATTCCGGCGCCAAAAGTACGTGCAATGATCGTGTCCCGAACAAAGCCCAAAACCCTTGAAATCATGGTGATTGAGCTGACGGCAGCCAACGATTTGAGCAAATTCATTGAAAGAGTTTTTGCCTATAAAGAAAGAGCAGGCGAACAAAGCGTCCACTTATGCGATACTGCGCGCCGCAACAGCACAGAGCCAAGCTCGCGAGTTTACAGGTCAAGCGCCGGAAATAAATCTCCCGTCTACCTCGATCCACCACTCAGCGGATCGTATCAATCGCCCTTGACAAGCCTTCACGTCATCGGCATGATTCGCGGCCTATTTTGTTTGTTATTTCCCAAAAGTCTTTCGAGGAGCTCGACGGTGGCCAACACACCTTCCGCCAAAAAACGTGCAAAACAGGCTGAGAAGCGTCGCAGCCACAACGCCAGCCTGCGTTCCATGGTTCGTACCTACATCAAGAATGTAGTTAAAGCCATCGACGCAAAAGACGCTGCTAAAGCGCAAGCTGCTTATGTTCTGGCTGTTCCTGTTATCGACCGTATGGCCGATAAAGGCATCATCCACAAGAACAAAGCTGCTCGCCATAAGAGCCGCCTGAATGGCCACGTCAAGGCGTTGAACCTTGCGACTGCCGCTTAAGCGATAAGCTTTTTAAAAAACCGACCTCAGGGTCGGTTTTTTATTGCCTGCGATTTAGCTTTAACCTTGAGCGAAATCTATAAGAGCTTCACAGGCTGCGAGTTTTTATACTCAAGATCAAAAAATCGCAGCCTGCAGAGCGCCCACAGAGAGCTAATCGTTAGCCGTGCGGCCACGGCAAGATTGGAATCGCAGTCACCGCATTCTGCGGGCTGCCTTCGATCAGGCGGTCGCTGTACACCAGATACACCAGCGTATTGCGCTTTTTATCGAGGAACCGCACAACCTGCATGGTCTTGAAGACCAGAGAAGTGCGCTCTTTGAACACCTCTTCACCATCTTTCAAATCACCCTTGAAGCTGATCGGACCAGTCTGACGGCACGCCAACGAAGCCTCAGCACGGTCTTCAGCCAGACCCAAGCCGCCTTTCATACCCCCCGTCTTTGCGCGCGACAAGTAGCACGTCACGCCTTCAACCTTGGGATCATCGAACGCCTCGACCACAATCCGATCATTAGGCCCAACCAACTTGAACACGGTCGAAACAGTGCCAATCTCTTCAGCCGATGCCAGTAACGGCATCGCCAACATTAACCCCAACAAACCGCTCATCAAGCGCATGCAACACCTCAGAATCAGACCAGAATCAGGTTATCGCGATGAACCAATTCAGGCTCAGCCATGTAACCCAACAAACTGACAATCGCATCTGACGACTGCCCAATAATTTTTTGCGCTTCCGCCGCACTGTAATTTGCCAGCCCTCGCGCAATTTCTCGCCCATCCGGCGCCACGCAAACCACCATCTCGCCACGTCGAAAGCCACCCTGCACTGCTTTGACACCAACTGGCAGCAAACTTTTATGACCCTGCGACAGCGCCGCAACAGCCCCATCATCCAACACCAAAGTGCCACGCGTTTGCAGATGCCCGGCCAACCACTGCTTACGCGCCGCCAACATGCCGCGCTCAGGCGACAACAATGTACCAAGGCGCTCGCCTGCCTTTAGGCGATCCAAAACACGCTCCAGGCGCCCGCCAACGATAATCGTGTGTGCCCCCGAACGAGCCGCCAAACGGGCCGCACGCAATTTGGTCTGCATACCCCCACGCCCCAGCGCACCACCCGTACCGCCTGCCACCGCATCCAGCGCCGGATCATCGGCACGCGCTTCGTAAATCATCTGCGCATCAGGGTTGTTGCGCGGATCCGCATCGAACATGCCATCACGGTCCGTCAGGATCACTAGCAGGTCTGCCTCGACCAAGTTCGCCACCAATGCCGCCAACGTGTCGTTATCACCAAAGCGAATCTCATCAGTGACCACGGTGTCGTTTTCATTGATCACCGGGATGACACCCAGCTCAACCAATGTACGCAGAGTGCTACGAGCATTCAGGTAACGCTTGCGATCAGACAAGTCATCATGGGTCAGCAAAATTTGCGCCGTATGACGAGAGTGCTCAGCAAAGCTCGACTCCCAAGCCTGCACTAGGCCCATCTGACCAATAGCCGCAGCCGCCTGCAATTCGTGCATGGCACTCGGTCGCGATGTCCAGCCCAAGCGACTCATTCCGGCCGCTACCGCACCAGAAGACACCAGCACCAGCTCAACGCCCGCCTCGTGCAAAGCAACCATCTGCTCGACCCAAACACCCATTGCCGCGCGATCCAGCCCTTTGCCATCCGCTGTCAGCAATGCGCTGCCGATCTTCACGACCCAACGCTGCGCACCCGTCACCTTGCTCCGCATCATCATCCAACCTATGCCTGAGAGCAGCGCGACCGAGCGCCACCCGTGGAGTTATTCTTGATTACCGTTTCGTAGATGCTAAAACGCCGCTCTATTGAGCGGCGCTGTAGTTTACTGCAACGAATCAGTCGCGGACGTAAATGATTTCTGGACCATCTTCGTCTTCAACATCTTCTTCGTCCCAATCATCTTCACCGATGTCATGAACGCTCTTCACGCCACTGCGACGCAGGGCACGCTTGTCATCAAGCGCCTGCAACTGCGCACGCGCCTCATCTTCGATGCGCTGATCAAGATCTGCCAACTCAGCCTTGTAGGCAGGGTCATTAGCCAGACGATCAGCACGGTCTTCCAGATAACGCATGATGTCGTGGCACAGCTTGTCAGTGCCGATCTTGGCGATAGCCGAGATCACATACACAGGGCCCGTCCATTCAAGGCGATCAACGACTTCCTTGACGCGTGCATCGTGCTCGTCTTCTGGCAACGAATCGCACTTGTTCAGCACCAGCCAGCGATCACGCTCAGCCAGCGACGGGCTGAACTTGGTCAGCTCGTTGACGATGACTTCAGCTGTATCCGCTGCACTTTCAGAGCCTTCAACCGGCGCCATGTCCACGAGATGCAACAACAGACGCGTACGCGCCAAGTGCTTGAGGAAGCGAATCCCCAGACCTGCGCCATCCGAAGCACCTTCAATCAGGCCGGGAATATCGGCGATGACGAAGCTCTTCCAGCGATCAACACTGACCACACCCAAGTTCGGCACCAGCGTGGTAAACGGATAGTCCGCCACTTTTGGCTTGGCCGCAGACACCGAGCGAATAAAGGTACTTTTACCGGCATTCGGCAAGCCCAACAGGCCCACATCAGCCAGCACTTTCAATTCCAGCTTCAGGTCGCGCTGCTCACCCGGCTTACCCGGAGTGGTCTGGCGCGGAGCCCGGTTGGTACTGGATTTGAAACGCGTGTTACCCAGACCGTGCCAGCCACCATGCACAACCAGCAAACGCTGACCAGCTTTGGTGAGGTCACCGATGATTTCCTGAGTACCTGCATCGATTACCGTGGTGCCGACCGGAACACGCAGCTCCAGATCTTCACCCTTACGGCCCGTGCAATCTGTGCTGCCACCGTTGGAGCCGCGCTGCGCGTCAAAGTGACGGGTGTAGCGATAGTCAACCAGCGTGTTGAGGTTCTCGTCGGCGATCATGTAGATCGAGCCGCCATCACCACCATCACCACCGTTCGGACCACCGTTTTCGATGAACTTCTCGCGACGGAAGCTCATGCAACCGTTACCACCATCACCTGCTTTTACTTTGATCGATACTTCATCAACAAACTTCATAACAAAACACGCCTCTCGTCATCAGGACGAGCCGATAAAAACCAAGACATAAGACTCTTGCAAAAATGAGCGCAGCGACCTCAATCAACGACCGTTAAATCCAGCGCCAGCAGCCCATACAAACAGTTTTGCAAGAGACTCACCCCACAAACGAAAAAGCCCCGTCGCAAGACAGGGCTCTTCCAGCTACCAAGCAATTACGCTGCGACGACTGCTGTCTTCGGAACGATGCTTACATAGCGGCGACCGAAGGCGCCCTTAACCTGGAACTTGATCACGCCTTCCACTTTCGCGAACAGGGTGTGATCTTTACCCATACCAACGCCGTAGCCAGCGTGGAACTGAGTACCGCGCTGACGCACGATGATGTTGCCTGGGATGATAGCCTGGCCGCCATACATCTTCACGCCAAGGCGTTTGGCTTCTGAGTCGCGACCGTTACGGGTACTACCACCAGCTTTTTTGTGTGCCATGAGTCAATTCTCCTAGTGAGGAATTAGGCTGAAATTAAGCCTGAATACCGGTGATTTTGATCTCGGTGTACCACTGGCGGTGGCCCATACGCTTCATGTGGTGCTTACGACGACGGAACTTGATGATGCGGATCTTGTCGTGACGACCTTGGGAAATCACTTCAGCCACTACGGTAGCGCCAGGAACAACTGGTGCGCCGATGTTTACGTCATCGCCATTGCCAACCAACAAAACGCGATCAAAGGTAACGGATTCGCCAGTAGCGATTTCCAGTTTTTCGATCTTCAGGTATTCACCTGGTGCTACTTTGTACTGCTTACCACCGGTAACGATTACTGCGTACATGGTATTTCTCCGATAATCCTGCTCACCCAGCGCTTTATAGGTAAAGGTATTGGCTGGCATGGCTGCATGGGGCTGGAACGGCCCAAGTGCAATTGCGTAAGGCAGGTGCTGCCCAGGAAGTTCAGGGTGCGCGATTGTACGCAAGGCCCGTCAGGGTTGCAAGTAGCCGCCTATCGCGCCTTGACAGGCCCAGCCCCCCGACCTAGCATGCCGCGCAACCCTTCTGGAGCACCTGTCGCTGATGCAACCCCAAGCTTTCTACCGCGCGGTGGCGGACGATTTTAGCGCCGTCGATGGCATCATCAAGAAGCAGCTGACTTCACGCGTACCGCTGGTCTCAAAAATCGGCGACTACATTACGTCAGCCGGCGGCAAACGCCTGCGTCCTTTATTAGTGTTGCTGTGTGGCAAGGCCTTGGGCCGCGAAGGCGACGATCTACGTCTGCTGGCCGCGACCATCGAGTTTCTGCACACCGCCACCTTGCTTCACGACGACGTCGTGGACATGTCGGGCATGCGCCGTGGCCGTAAAACAGCCAACGCAACGTGGGGCAACGCGCCCAGCGTGCTGGTCGGCGACTTCCTGTACTCACGCTCCTTCGAAATGATGGTTGAGTTGGGCTCGATGCCAGTGATGAAAATCCTGTCGCAAGCCACACGCATCATCGCCGAAGGCGAAGTGTTGCAGTTGTCCAAAATACGCGACGCCAGCACCACTGAAGAAACCTACATGGAAGTCATCCGCGGCAAAACCGCGATGCTTTTCGAGGCGTCGACTCACAGTGCTGCGGCTCTGGCCGGTGCCACACCTGAGCAAAGCGAAGCTCTGCGGACCTTTGGTGACCATCTTGGCGTGGCATTCCAACTGGTAGACGATTTGCTCGACTACCGTGGCGATGCCGAAACGCTGGGCAAAAACGTCGGTGATGATCTGGCTGAAGGCAAACCAACCTTACCGCTGATCTACACCATGCGTGAAGGCACACCCGAGCAAGCCGCACTGGTTCGTCAAGCCATTCAAAAAGGTGGCATTGAAGACCTCGAAAGCATTCGTAATGCGGTTGAGGCGTCAGGTTCGCTGGAGTACACCGCGCAGCTTGCGCGTGACTACGTTGCTCGTGCAATCGCCTGCCTTGAAGTGCTGCCGCCAAGCGAATATCGCGATGCGCTGGTTGAGTTGAGTGAGTTTGCGGTCGCACGCACACACTGATTGAGTAGTCGCTGCCGCAGCACCTTCGCCTGCAGCTCAGCCTTTGGCAGCGACTCCAAGTGCGCCTTGACCGCGCACTTGCCCGCCCGCCAACAAAACCCTATACAATGCGTGCCTTTTAGCCATCCTGACTTTTAAGGAGCTGTAAGTGAGCACGTTGCCACCCTGCCCAAAATGCAATTCCGAATACACCTACGAAGACGGCGCTCAGCTGATCTGCCCGGAATGCGCCCATGAGTGGTCTGCCAGCGGCGACGCAGAAGTAGAGTCCGATGACAAAGTCTATAAAGACTCTGCCGGTAACGTTCTGGTAGATGGCGACACCATCACCGTGATCAAGGACCTGAAAATCAAAGGCACTTCGCTGGTGGTCAAAGTAGGCACCAAGGTCAAAAACATTCGCCTGTGCGATGGTGACCACGATATCGATTGCAAAATCGACGGTATCGGCCCAATGAAGCTCAAGTCTGAATTCGTTCGCAAAGTCTGATTTAGCGGCACTCCTTCCTGCGTTTCGCGCAGGAAGGCGCTGCACTCCCCCCGCAACATCCCCCGCAATATCAAAAAGCCAGCGACCTTGACCGACAGCAATTTCTGCGCAGAAAAACCAGAAATCTGCCAATAGGCACTTGCTATTAATTGAATAAGAATTATTCTCAATGGCATTCATCAAGGAGATGACGACCATGACTTATTTAATTGATGCTTGGCTGGACCGACCACATCCCTATCTGAGAATCCTGCATCGGGAAACCGGGGAAGTCTGTGCGGTACTGGAAGAAGAAGCACTAAACGAACTGCAAGATCAGGGCGATCTGGACTTCAACGGGCTCAACTCAAGCGAGCCAGTAGTGCTCAAAGAGCTGGTGCGCAATTTGTTTCTGTTTTGCTACGCCCGGGCATTGCGTCCGGTCGGTGCGGCTGACCTTCACGAGCATCACGCCAAAATACAACTATGACACCCCTTAAACAGGAGCGAGTTTGCTGGTGATAAAGGCATCACTTGCCTGCATCACGCACAAACTCGCCCCCACTAGCGCTTACAGAACGTCCAGCAGCTCGACGTCAAACACCAATACGCTGTGCGGAGCAATGCTGCCAACGCCTTGGGCGCCGTAAGCCAGTTCGCTCGGCACGTAGATGCGCCATTTGCTACCGGCATTCATCAGTTGCAGGGCTTCGGTCCAACCAGCGATCACGCCGCCAACCGGGAACTCAGCTGGCTGACCACGCTCGTAAGAGCTGTCAAACACAGTGCCGTCGATCAGCGTGCCGTGGTAGTGAACACGCACGGTGTCTTCACGGGATGGCTTAGCGCCTTCACCCGCAGTCACAACTTCGAATTGCAGACCCGAAGCCAGCGTGGTGATGCCGTCTTTGTTGGCGTTTTCAGCCAAGAAAGCTTTGCCTTCACCAGCAGCAGCTTCTGCTTTGGCAGCGGCTTCAGCCTGCATGATTTCGCGGATAACTTTGAAGCTGGCAGACATTTCTTCTTGGCCAACACGGCTTTCTTTACCTGCGAAAGCGTCGGTCAGACCGGCCAGGATCGCGTCCAGGTTAACGCCTGGTGGCGGGTTGTCGCGCAGTTGGTCACCCAGTTGACGGCCAATGCCGTAGCTAACGCGAGTTTCGTCGGTCGACAGATTTACTTCGGACATAACACTGCTCCGCTGTAGGGCGATTCAAAAAAAGCTGCTCTTGAGCAGCCATTCTCCAAACGCCTAGAACCAAAAAAGGGCGAGCAGACTACCACAGCCCCCAAAGCCTTCGCAGCCCGGGTTGGTGCCGTACTCGCCATGCCAGGCATCAGTGCTTGGTCAGTTTGTCCAGATAGCCCATCGCAAACGCTGAGATCACAAACGTCATATGAATAATCACGTACCACATCAGGTACTGGGGCTCGATGTTGCGCGCGTCCATGAACACCCGCAGCAGATGGATTGAAGAGATCGCCACGATTGAAGCCGCCACTTTCATCTTCAGTGACGTGGAATCCATTGTGCCCAGCCAACTGAGCTTTTCTTTGTGCTCATCAATGTCCAGTTGTGAGACGAAGTTCTCGTAGCCCGAGATCATCACCATCACCAGCAGGCCGCCTACCAGCGCCATGTCGATCAGCGACAGAATGACCAGGATCAAGTCCGACTCACTTAAGGCGAACACGTTAGGAATTACGTGAAACACTTCCTGAAAGAATTTCAACGCCAGAGCCAACAAGCCCAGTGACAGGCCAAAGTAAATCGGCGCCAAAATCCAGCGCGAGGCGTACATTGCATTTTCGATAAAGCGTTCCATTGCATCTCACAGGAAGTAAAAAAATGGGCGCGAGTATATCAGTGAGAAAACGGCAGAGATAAAGTGCCTGAAACAGCCTGTAAAAATAATCTGCTAGCGCCCACCACTCCAGCATCGTTTACGGACAGGAAGATTGAACAATGGATCTGCGATTTCCCTTGGGTTTTCTCGGGCTTTCAATGGCTTTGCTTATGACCGGCGGCTGCTCGCCCGACGACAAAAATCAGCAGGCCAGCCTGGAAGAAAGGACCGCACAATTCGAGCAAAACCTGGACACAATCAAAGATCAGCAGCTCAAAGATGCGGTTGCAGACCTCGGCGGCTCGCTGCTGTTACTGGAGCGCGCCCGCCTCAAGTTGCAGCAAAAGCCGATTGAAACCGAATACGGCGACGATGCCTTGGCGCTACTCAAGCACTACCCAAGCACCCAAGCGCTCACAGACACCTACATCAACGGGCTGTTTGTACTGCGCAAAAACGCCAGTTCTGACTATCTGACAGACCTGGAGCCCGTGTTCCCCTTCCCGTTCAACAGCCCATCGCAGTTTCCGTTTCCTCACGCGCTGCAATGGCAGTCCGTCACCCTGAGCAACAAGCAGGTCGTGCCTTTTCAACCTGAATGGTCTGAAACCGACCCCGGCATCCAGCTCAGCCCGTCAAGCGCCAACCTGAGCAACCCCGACGACCTGACAGTGACTTACCCATACATCGATGGCATTGAAGTCTCGAATGTTCAGCAACCTCAACCGTTAACCCTGCAAGGCAAGGTTGAAGTCATTGCGCCAGGCAAACTGGTCAACTTCACGCTGACCAACAAGGACGTCGGCCAGACGCGTGCCGACGGCAACATCAGCGTGACCCTGCTAACACTGGGCAAAAACTTTGCAGAAGTGGAGATAAACAACAGCGCCCCCCCGGCCAAAGAAGTGCGCAACACCCCAGTCAACCCGTTAATTATTCAGGCGCGTGATTCGTCCGGGCAGTTTTTGTCACGCTCAGGCTCCATCAACGAAAACGCTGAGCAACTGGCCTTTTATCAACAACAACTGGCCAAAATGCTCAAGCAGACTGCCTGGAGTGAAGCCTTTGAGCAGCAATTGGAGGCCGAGCAACAGGCCTTTGAACAGCAACATCCGCACCGTTACAGCAAGGTCTATTTCAACGGTTCGGTGGACAATGTGGATATCACGGTGCTGGATTTTTCAACGGCGATCGTGACCCAAAAAGCACTTGATCTACCGGTGCGCAGGCTCGACAAAACGATGGTGGGCAAAGACATTCAAGCGTTACCACTGGGCGTGGTCGTGTACGACGATCAGGCCAGCAACTACCTGAAAGAGGCCAGCCTTGACCCCGAACGGTTAAAGAAGAGCGTCGTCATCAGTCAATCGGTAGAGGACGCCAGCGCCGCTACCCTGGAGTTCAGCCACCCCGCCACCTTCAATGACGAAATGCTGGGGGCTTTGCCCGAGCGCGCCGACGCTCCCGTCACCTTTTTCGCAGAAGACGATAACGGCAAACGTGGCGAACCACTGGAGCTGCCCATAGAGGCTTTTGACGTTGACCCCAAAACGGGCGTCATCACCTATGACCTGAACCTTTTCCCGGAAACACCGGCCTACGCAGTAGGCTCGATGCCGTTGTATGTGGCGTCCATTG
This sequence comes from Pseudomonas sp. E315, assembly GCF_055406205.1. Lineage (NCBI taxonomy): Bacteria > Pseudomonadati > Pseudomonadota > Gammaproteobacteria > Pseudomonadales > Pseudomonadaceae > Pseudomonas > Pseudomonas sp. E315. Next base: position 194,717 of record NZ_JBUZPJ010000002.1, read on the forward strand.
ATAAACAAACCCTGGACATCGCCCGCCTGCCCAAAGGGTTAGAGCTCAAAGGCAATGCACTGATCGTCGATCAAGCTCTGTTCCCGGCCGACTCATGGCGCTTTTACGCCAAGGACGGCACCGGCAACTACCTCAAGCAAGTGCTCGCTGTCAGCCACAGCGCCCAAGTCGATGGCCCAGCACTGTTTGAAGTGCATTACTTTTATGGGCAACCCACACAGTTAGAAAGCTATGCCCGCACCGACATCAGCCCGGTCGAATATGGATTTGAGGTCAAGCTCGATAAAGCGAGCGATGTGGTTACGCCCAACTAACTGCTTGGCTCAACGAGACGCGTGGCAGCGACTGCCATTGATTTGCCGCAACTGGGCCTGCACATGCAGGCACCAGATCTGCGGATCATCCGCAAGCTGATAGCCATGCAGCGTCAAGCTTTCAACAATCGACTCAAGAATAGTTTCGGCCGCAGAAGGGCCGGGGAATGGCCCTTGCGACTTGATTGTGGTCGGCTGCTCACCGGCTAAACCTGCCGCGAAAAGCAACGTCCACATACCGGTATTGCCTGCCAGCGGTCGAACGCTGCATTCAATACGAGTCACAAGGCCTAAACATTGGCGGGTAAGGCAAAGGTTGCGCGACATGGCGGCGCCCCTCGGTAGATCCTGTATTCAGCCGCACACAACGGGCTGCATCGTTCCAGTGACGACAGTGGATGTCCTTGTGCTGAGAATAGAAGAAAAACGGCACCCGCCAAGGTGCCGTGACCAACGGAGCCGTTTGGCAGGCTTTACCGTTAACCGATCTCTGTCGAAGCGGTCGAGGAACGAAGGCTGCGATCGGGCGCGTAGCGCCCGTCAATCTGACACACCGCAGCGCCTGACGCTGTCGCAGCCTTAGGTTCGTGTGGGGTTACGCCGGTTTTTTGGCCGCCAGTGCTTCGGCGATCAGTTCCTTTTCAGCTTCTTTAAGGTCTTCATCGTTAATCATCTCGGCAATCACCCGTAACCGCTCGACCACCCGAGCATTCACGCTGCCTTCCGGGAACTGACCTTCAGCATCCGGCTCACCGGCAGGTTCGCCGACCAACAGGCTCAGCGCCTCATCGGCCTGACGCACAGCGTAAACGTGGAACTTGCCATCACGAACAGCCTGCAAGACCTTTTCGTCCAACATCAAGGTGGCGACGTTGGCCTGCGGAATGATCGCACCCTGCTCGCCCGTCAGCCCACGCGCTTCGCAAAGACGGAAGAAACCTTCGATTTTTTCGTTGACCCCGCCCACCGCCTGCACTTCGCCAAACTGGTTGATCGAACCGGTAATGGCAAAACACTGTTTAAGCGGCGTTTTAGACAACGCAGAAATCAACGTGCAAGCCTCACCCAATGAAGCGCTGTCGCCGTCGACATAGCCGTAGGACTGCTCCAGAGCGATGCTGGCCGAAATCGCCAGCGGAAATTCCTGTGCATAACGGCTGCCCAAGTAACCCGTCAAAATCATCACCCCTTTGGAGTGAATCGGCTGCCCCAGGTTAACTTCACGCTCGATATCCACAATCCCGCTACCGCCGGGATACACCGTGGCAGAAATCCGCGCCGGCACACCAAAAGCCGAATCCCCCACTTCCAGCACAGTCAGGCCGTTGCACTTGCCGACAGCCGCACCATCGGTGTCGATCAAAATGATTCCCGCCAGCATGTCGTCAAGAATGCGCGCCGACACGCGACCGGTGCGGGTGGCCTTGGCTTTGAGCGCACGCTCGATGTGCCCGGCGTCGGTCATTTCATCATTGGCCAGATGGCGAATGAAGTCCGCCTCGCTGACCAACTGAAACAGATCACCGATACGCGCCGACAACCGCCCTTGATGCTCGGCCAAACGGGCGCTGTAAGTGGCCAGACGCGCCACCGCATCAGCGGTCAGTGGCGCCATGCCTTCTTCTGATGTGCGCGTGGTCAGCAACTGAGCGAACTGCTCAAGGCTTTCATCGACCATAGGAATGTCTTCATCGAAATCCACCAGCACCCGGAACATTTCCTGGAAGTCCGGATCGAGGTCTTGCAACGTGTAATACAACTGTCGCGCGCCAATAATGACGACCTTAACCTGCAACGGAATCACTTGCGGGCTCAGCGTGACCGTCGCCAGGCGCCCAAGCTCACCGAGCGGCGACTCCATTTTCAATTTGCGCGATTGCAGGGCTCGCTTGAGGGCATCCCACACAAAGGGCTCACTGAGCATCTTCTCGGCTTCGAGAATCAAAAAGCCGCCATTGGCACGATGCAACGCACCCGGGCGCAACTGGCGATAGGTGGTGTAAAGCGCGCCCTGATCGGTGCTGTACTCAATGCGACCAAACAGGTTGTCGTAAGTCGGGTGCGGCTCAAATACCACTGGCGCACCACCACTCATGGGCTGCCCCACTACAAGACTCGGCAAGTACTGCTCTTCCAGCAGTTTGCGGGCTTGGGCATCGGTTTTGCTGTCGTCGACCAATTGCTCGACCACCGTTTTGAGCAAGTAAACCTGTACTGCCTGCAAATACCCGCACACAGCGCCATTTTCGGCGTACTTCTGCGACAACGGTGCCAGCAGCGGTTGCAGCGCCAGCGTGATGGTTTCTTCGTTCAAATGACGCAGTTGATTATTGGACTCGCGCTTCCACTGCGGCAGGCTCGCCAGCTCTTCGTTGAGGCGTTCTTCAAGCTCGGAAATATCTTCATGGAAGCGCTCGCGCTCTTGCTCGGGCAATTGCGAGAACTCGGCTTCGTCCAGCGCCTTGCCCTCACTCATCGGAGTGAAAGCCACGTTACTGCTGTCGCGATACAGCGCCACGCCTTTTTCCAGCGCCAGACGCTCGATCACATCCAGTGCCCGGTCATAACGCTGATTAAAACCACGATCAATGGCGCTTTTACGCTGTTGATACGTTGGATGCTCAAACACGGCGGGGAAGGTCGCCAGCAAGTTGTCGATCAAACCATTGATATCCGCGATAAACGCCCCGGCAGCGCTGGCGGGCAGCTCCAGTGCGCGTGGCTCGCGAGGCTCGTCAAAGTTATTGACGTACACCCAGTCGCTCGGCGACTTCAGGCGCTTGCCTTCGGCTTTGAGATAACGCTTTACGAACGAGAAGCGGCCGGTTCCCGGCTCGCCCATCACAAATACGTTGTAACCCGGACGCGGCATGGCCACGCCAAACTGCAAGGCTTCGACCGCGCGCTCCTGGCCGAGAATGCCGCGAAAGGGTTCTAAATCATTAGTGGTCGAGAAGCTGAACTGTTCAGCGGAGAACGGACGGGTTAGCGCGTCGGGCGCTAGACGCAAGCTGGCAGCAACAGAATCAGGCATCGGGCTTCCTTACATCGGGCGGGGCAGATGGCAGCATTCTGGCGCTGGCCACACACCACTGGCAAGGCACAAGAAGCGGGAAAACGCATCGTCCCGTGTTTACGGGCTAAAACTGCTCTCGATCAATGAATGTTTTACAAAAAGTCACGGAACCCGCTGATCGTGCCTAGACTCCAAGCTGTTACGCGGTCGGAAGAAATAACTGACCCGTACTGGCGCTTCAGGCCAGACACCCTTGTCCATTGGTTGCATACACATAGAGAACAAAGCTTATGAAACGGATTCTTCTTGGTACTCTCTTCACCGTTGTTTCCCTCAATGCGATGGCACAAGCACCAGGCGGCCCAAACTGCGGCTGGGGCAACATGCTGTTTGAAGGCCAACGCGGCACGCCTGCTCACTTCCTGGCATCTACCACCAACGGCACTTCCGGTAACGCCACCTTCGGTATGACGTCCGGCACCAACGGTTGCACCACCAAAGACGCCCTGACCTACGGCGGCAAGTCGTGGATTGCCATGAACGGCATGATGAACGAGCTGTCCGAAGACATGGCCAAAGGCAATGGCGAAGCGCTGACCACCTACGCGGTGGTACTGGGTGTCGCCCCTGAAGACCGCGAGCATTTCGCAGCTGTCACTCACGAACACTTCCAGCAAATTTTCAGCAAAGCTGACGTAACGGCTGACGATGTGCACTCCAACACCCTGGCCGTCCTCAAAAGCGATGCCCGCTTGGCCAAGTACGCTACTGCGGCGTAAATGAGACCTGCCCGCTCCTTTCGGAGCGGGTATTCTTTTGCTTCACTTCTATTCGTCTGACAACAGTTGCCCACCATGCTCAAACGCCTTGCCTATCTGGCGCTCTGTGCCTGCGCCCCGCTGTATGCCGCGCCTCATATCGACAATCAACGTTTGCAGCAGTTGGCCAATGACCCGTTCTGGATTTCGCTGGGCCACTACGAAGCTGGCAAGCTCAATGGCTGGCGCAGTTACGTCAGCGACGACAAATTCTTTATCGCCCCCGACGGCGCTCATCACCCGGACGCCGAATTGCGCGCCACTGTCGAGGCGTTGTATTCCCCGCTAAGCCTTGGGGACAAACACCCGCAATGCGTCTATCCAGCCCGCACCCGCTGGCTCAAGGCACAGCTGAACCTGACCGACCTGCCCAAGGCTGAGTGCGCAGAGTTCACCCAATGGTTCAAAGACGTTGCCCCTCACAGCACGGTGATGATTTTCCCGGCGGCTTACCTCAACAGCCCGTCATCAATGTTTGGTCACACCTTGCTGCGCATCGACCAAGCTGATGTGCAAAGCAACAAAACCGCCCTGCTCAGTTACGCGATCAACTTTGGCGCTTACATCGAAGGCTCCGACAACAGCATCCTGTACGCCTGGAAGGGCTTGGCCGGTGGCTATCCGGGCTTGTTCGCGCTGGTGCCCTATCAAGAAAAGCTCTCGGAATACCGCAGCCTCGAAAACCGCGACCTGTGGGAATACCGACTCAATCTGACCCCCGAAGAAACCCAGCGCATGGTCGAGCATGTGTGGGAGTTGAAGCAGATTCAATTCGACTACTTTTTCTTCGATGAAAATTGCTCGTACCGCCTGCTGGAATTGCTGCAAGTGGCACGCCCCGGCTTGCAGTTGACGACGCAGTTTCCGCTCACCGCTATCCCGACCGACACGGTGAAGGCCGTCAAGGAGGCGGGCCTGGTCGAAAGTATCGAGTACCGCCCGTCCCGCGAGCGTGAGCTGTTGGATCGCGCCAAAACCCTCGACCCCGAAGAGCAGCAGTGGGTGTTGCAGGTCAGTGCCGATCAAGCGCAGTTGCAGACCCCCGAATTCAAAGCGCTGCCCAAGGCACGCCAAGCACTGATTATTGATGCTGCCTATCGTTTGGAGCGCTACCGCGCCAACGGTCTGGAGCGAGACACCGAGCGTTCGCAACGCAGTTTTGAACTGCTGCGGGCAATCAACCAAAACCCGGCACCAGAACTGCAAGTCGAAAAACCCGAGCTTCCCGAGAACGGCCATGAGTCGCGCACTTGGCAACTGGGCGTGGGCAGCCGTGACGATAAAGCCTTTGCCGAATACGGCCTGCGCATGGCCTACCACGACCTCAACGACAACGCACCGGGCTTCCCGTTGGGTGCGCAGATCGAAATCTTGCAACTCAAACTGCGCCAATACGAAGGTAATCACTGGCAAATCCAGCAATTGGATTTAGCCAATATCCGCTCACTGACCCCACGCAATGACCTGCTCAAACCTTGGTCGTGGCAAGTGGGCGGAGGGCTTGAGCGTGTGTTGGGCAAGCATGGCGACGAAACCCTGGTCACCCACGTCAACGGCGGCGCAGGTGGCACGTGGCAACTGGGCGAGCACTTGCTGGGTTTTGCGCTTGGCACTGTACGCGTGGAACACAACAACGACTTCGCTGCTTTCGTATCACCTGCTGCCGGCTTTAACACCGGCCTGCTGTGGCGTAACCCGGTGGGCAACCTGAGCCTTGAGGCCAAAGGTGATTACTTCACCAACGGCGAAATCCGCCGCAGCCTCAGCCTGAATCAGCAATGGGAAATATCGCGCAACGTGGGTCTGCGCCTGAGCGCACAGCGCGACTTCAGCCACCTGAGTTCCCCCGTGAACGAGGTGATGCTGGAACTCAAGTGGTATCACTACTAAATGGAGTGTTAAAACATGGCCACTGATTGCCAGTCCCTCGAGGAAGTACGCGAACACATTGACCTGCTGGATCGTCAAATTGTCAGTTTGATTGCCCAACGCGGGGCCTACGTATCGCAAGCGGCGCGCTTCAAAAAGGACAGCAATGCCGTCAAAGCCCCGCAGCGGGTGGAGCAGGTGTTTGCCAAAGTGCGTGAGCTGGCCAGCGAACTGGGGGCCAACCCGCAAGTCACCGAAGCCGTTTACCGAGCCATGATCGCCGCGTTTATTCAGCAAGAACTGGCCGAGCATTCGGCGCTTTCATGAGCGAGAAATGCAGGCTGTGACCCGCATCGCAGCCTCCTGTTTCGTCGGTGACGACAACACGTATCACGTTTAGCTGACAGCCTTTTGACAGACGTTTCACAGCCCCACACCTACACTCGCCTCATCTGCCATAACTCGGCGCACGAGGTGATTTATGTGGCGTACTGGTTTACTTATCGCACTGTGGATGGCGCTGACTGGGTGCCAAACAACCCATGAGCAATTGCTGGCACAAGGTTACCCCCCCGCCTTTGCCGACGGTTTTAGCGATGGTTGCAGCAGTGGGCGTCAAGCTGCCGGGGTCATGACAGGCGCTTTCAAGAAAGATGTGCCGCGCTATCTAAAAGATGCGAACTACGCTGAAGGGTGGAGTGATGGCTTTCGTCAATGCGAAGCCATGCGCGAAAGCCAAGAGCGTGACGAGTATCAAGCGCGGCATTGGGATCAGCGGGAACGCGATTGGCAGCATGAAAAAGATCAGGATGCGGCCCGCGCTTATCGCTCGAACTAATCTGAACCCTCTTACCGCTATTGGCTCTTAACTCTGTCATCCAACCACGGAGGGAGGCGCCATGAGCCGTGCGTTTGTAAACGAAGACACTGCTGGCGATCAGGCCGATGCTTCCATTGAGCGCCCTGTCAGCGATCAACCCAACTATGTCACCGTCGAGGGGCTTGCGCAGTTAGAGGCCAAAGTTCATGAGTTACAACGCCAGCACAGTGAAGAGTCAGCTCTGGGCGAGGACGCCGATAAGCATCGACTGGCCGATATTGAGCGTGACTTGCGCTACTTCAATCAGCGCCTTACAAGTGCTCATGTGGTGGTACGCGCCACTTCAACCCAGAAGGTACAAATCGGCAGTTGGGTGACATTTGTCGACGAAAACGGCAATGAAAGGCGGGTACAACTGGTGGGTGAAGATCAAGCCGATACGGCTCACGGGCTGATCAACTGGGGCTCGCCACTCGGTCGTGCGCTGTGGGGCGCGCAACTGGGCGACGAAGTGCTTTGGATACGACCTGCGGGGGATCTACAGGTCGAAATCATCAAGATTGAGCCCGCTTAAACCACGCCCTGAGCCAGCATCGCATCGGCAACTTTTACGAAGCCTGCAATGTTGGCGCCTTTGACGTAGTTGATGCGGCCGTTTTCTTCACCGTAGTGAACGCAGGCGTGGTGGATCGATTGCATGATGTTGTGCAATTTGCTATCGACCTCGCCGGCCGTCCACAGCAGGCGCATCGCATTTTGCGACATTTCCAGACCGCTTACGGCTACGCCACCCGCGTTGGAGGCCTTGCCCGGCGCAAACAAAATGCCCGCGTCAATAAACAGGTCAACAGCGTCAAGGGTGGTCGGCATGTTCGCGCCTTCAGCCACGCAGACGCAGCCATTGCTCAGCAAGGTACGGGCAGCATCGGCGTCCAGTTCGTTTTGGGTGGCACAAGGCAGCGCGATATCACACGCCAAATTCCACGGGTGCTCACCGGCCAGGAACTCCAGACCAAACTGCGCAGCCAATTCGCTGATACGCCCACGCTGGACGTTTTTCAGCTCCATCAGCGCCAGCCATTGCTCTTCATTCAAGCCAGACTCGCAATACAGCGTGCCTTCGGAGTCCGACAGCGAAATGACTTTGCCGCCCAGATCCATCACTTTGCGCGCCGCATATTGCGCCACGTTACCCGAACCAGAAATTGCCACGCGCTTGCCATCAATGCGTTGGCCGCTGCGCTTGAGCATTTCTTGAGCGAAGTACACGCAACCAAAACCGGTGGCTTCAGGGCGAATCAGACTGCCGCCGTAGCTCATACCTTTACCGGTCAGGACGGAGGTGAACTGGTTGCTCAGGCGCTTGTATTGGCCAAACATAAAGCCGATTTCACGCGCACCCACGCCGATATCACCGGCTGGCACGTCAACATCCGAACCAATATGGCGATACAGCTCGCTCATGAACGCCTGGCAGAAGCGCATGACTTCGGCGTCGCTCTTACCTTTAGGGTTGAAGTCCGAGCCACCTTTACCGCCGCCCATTGGCAACGAGGTCAGGGAGTTTTTGAAGGTTTGTTCAAACGCCAGGAACTTCAGAACACCCATGTTCACTGACGGGTGGAAACGCAGACCGCCTTTGTACGGGCCAATGGCGCTGTTCATCTGGATACGGAAACCGCGGTTGACCCGCACTTTACCTTCGTCATCGACCCACGACACGCGGAACACAATCGTACGCTCGGGTTCGCAAATACGCTCAAGAATGCCAGACGTCAGGTAACGGGGGTTGGCTTCAAGAAACGGCCACAAACTACGCAGGACTTCTTCCACTGCCTGGTGGAATTCTGGCTGGTCTGGGTCACGTTTTTTCAGGCGGGCAAGGAACAGGTCGACAGATTCGATCATGGAAAATTCTCGGCAAATTTATTGTCGTTAAACGGAGATTGGCCGGAACTTTATCAATTCATGTCGCACCGCGACAGCGCAAAATGTCGCAGTTCTGAATTTAAATGGTGCTTTTATATAAAACACACCGATTTTTAAAGGTTTTTGCGCACCAGAAAAGTGATTCTTGTACCCAGTTTTGCACCAGAAAAGAAGACGCACGCTTTTCGTAGCCGCTGCGGCTGATTGCGCAGCGATGGTAAACCCAAGAGGACTTTTAACGGGTTTAACCTCGTCAGCGCCTACAAAAAACGGAGCCCCGAGGGGCTCCGTCTTGTGCTGCAAACTGACCTTATTGAGCCAGTTTTTTGTGACGCACACGGTGCGGCTGGGTAGCCGCTTCGCCGAGGCGCTTTTTACGATCAGCTTCGTACTCGGTGTAGTTACCTTCAAAGAAGACTGCTTGCGAGTCATCTTCGTACGCCAAAATGTGAGTCGCAACGCGGTCAAGGAACCACCGATCGTGAGAGATCACAATGGCAGCGCCAGGGAAGTCCAACAGCGCTTCTTCAAGCGAACGCAAGGTCTCAACGTCAAGGTCGTTGGACGGTTCGTCGAGCAGCAGCACGTTGGCGCCCTCTTTCAAGGTCAGGGCCAGGTGTAAGCGACCACGCTCACCACCGGACAAGTCCTTGACGAACTTTTGCTGGTCGCCACCTTTAAAGTTGAAACGGCCCACATAAGTACGCGACGGGATTTCGTAGTTGCCAATGCGGATCACATCGGAACCATCAGAAATGGCCTGGAACACAGTCTTGCTGCCATCCAGATCGTCACGGCTCTGGTCAACACACGCCAGTTGCACGGTATCGCCAATTTCGATGCTGCCCGAGTCCGGTTGCTCTTTGCCCATCAGCATGCGGAACAGAGTCGATTTACCGGCACCGTTACCACCGATCACGCCAACAATGGCGCCTTTTGGCATCGCGAACGACAGGTTGTCGATCAGCACGCGATCGCCATAACCTTTGGACACGTTCTTGAACTCGATAACCTTGTCACCCAGACGCGGGCCAGCCGGGATATAGATTTCGTTTGTTTCGCTGCGCTTCTGGAACTCTTGCGATTGCAGTTCTTCGAAGCGTTGCAGACGGGCCTTGGACTTGGACTGACGCGCCTTGGCGCCTTTACGTACCCACTCCAGCTCGTCTTTCATGGCCTTTTCATGGGCCGACTGCTGCTTGGATTCCTGGGCCAGACGATCGGACTTGGCTTCAAGCCATCCCGAATAGTTGCCCTCGTAAGGAATACCAGCACCGCGGTCGAGTTCCAGAATCCAGCCAGCTACGTTGTCCAAGAAGTAACGGTCGTGCGTAATCGCAACCACGGTTCCCGGGAAGTCGTGCAGGAAGTGCTCCAGCCAAGCCACCGAATCAGCGTCCAAGTGGTTGGTAGGTTCGTCGAGCAGCAGCATGTCCGGGGCCGACAGCAGCAGGCGGCACAAGGCCACACGGCGCTTCTCACCACCCGACAGGTGTTCAACCTTGGCATCCCAAGCTGGTAGACGCAGTGCATCAGCTGCTACTTCAAGCTGACGCTCAAGGTTGTGGCCATCGCTAGCCTGCAAGATAGCTTCGAGCTTGGCTTGTTCGGCGGCCAGCTTGTCAAAGTCGGCATCCGGGTCGGCGTACTCGGCGTAAACCTGATCCAGACGCGCTTGCGCATCCTTGATCACGCTCACGGCCTCTTCGACCACTTCACGAACGGTTTTGGTCGGGTCCAACTGCGGCTCTTGCGGCAGGTAGCCGATGTTCAAGTCCGGCATTGGGCGGGCTTCGCCGTCGAACTCGGTGTCGACGCCAGCCATGATTTTCAACAGAGTTGATTTACCCGAACCGTTCAAGCCGAGTACGCCGATCTTGGCGCCAGGGAAGAACGACAGGGAGATGTTTTTCAGGATTTCCCGCTTCGGCGGAACAACTTTGCTCAGCCGATGCATGGTGAAAACGTATTGAGCCATGGAGAACCTAGCGTCAGTGACTGATGAATAAGGCGCGAGCGAAGCCCGGATCAGGCCATAGCAAAGAGCCAGATACTGATCGAAATCAATGTCTGTTCGCAGAAAAAGCCTGAATGTAGGAGCTTGAGTGCCCCCGCGTAACCGGCAAAGCTACCTGAATGCGCCTAACAGGGCAAACTAGCGCAGACCGGAGGGCTGGCACTTTGCCACAAGCCAAGGCATGCTAGCCGCCCTTTGGGCGTCCGGCTTATAGTGCGCGTCGCGCCATTACCGCCTAAACGCAGGAACACAGTTTGCCCCACGTTACTCCGCCTCCCCTTGTGCGTGCGCCAGGCCATATGCTTGGAACACCCGTGCGCGGCACATTAAAGGGCGCTCTGGCGACGCTGGTTTTGCTGCTGCTGGCCCTGTTGTTTTGGCAATTGATTGCGCAAACCCAAGAGACCCTCGAACAGAAGCGCCAGTACAGCATCAATTACAGTTCGGACTTGGCCGACCGTGTCAGCCTTAATATGGCGTTGCAAGCCGAAGTAGCGCTCAATCTGCTGCCAACTGACCAAACCCCGCGTACGCAGCGCCAACAACAAGCCTTAGCCGACAAACTGCGCCAATCCTTGCCCTCGGTGCAAAGTCTGGCCTTGTTGAGCCCGCGGGGCGAAGTACTGCTCGACAGCAACGGCATCAGCCCAGATGCAGCGTTCATCGCTGACTGGATCCAGCACAACCGGGCACGTCACCGCACCGAAGGCTATTTCTACAGTAATAACCACGACGGCTCTGCGGCCTATTTACTGTTGCGCCAATTCAGCAGCGAGCCAAACGGTTATTGGCTGTTGCGCATGAGCCCAGCGCTGCTGCAAAACCTCACACGCAAACCCGCTGTCAGTGGCCGCCCGCAATGGCTGATTGAAAACAGTCGCACGCATAAAATTCTCAGTCACTCCAGTGACGCGGTGACGCCTGCGACAACCCTCAACTCAACCGACGAAGCCAACAGCGTTCTGCTGACCCCGCTCATCAACAGTGACTGGCAATTGCGCGGGCTGTTTGATGAACGCAAAGCGCTCGAAAAACTATTGCCCGGGTTGATCAGCAAATGCCTGCTCGGGGTTTTGTTTTCGTTGCTACCGATCATAGCGCTGTTCAACATGCGCCGTCGCCAGCGCCAACTGCATGAAGGCCGCCGACGCTATCACGACATTTTTGAAGGCACCGGTGTGGCGCTGTGCGTGCTTGACCTGTCCAGCTTGCCGGCGTTTCTTGAGCGCGAAAACATACAAGACAGCAACGGGCTCAAGCAGTGGCTGGCCAATAATCCTGTACACCGGTGCCAGTTACTCGAACAACTGCGCATGACCGAAGTCAATCAGGTGGCCTTGTTACTGCTGGGCGTTGAAGCAGGCGAAAACGCCTGGGTGAAGCTGATCAGTGGCTGCCCGGTCAATACTTCAGCCATTGGTTATCAGCTTGTCGACGCGGTGCTCAATCAACAGCAGCAACTTGAGCTGGAAATACAGCTGACGGGGCCTGACGGCCAGGATCAACATCTATGGCTGGTGTTGCGCCTGCCTGATGATCAGAACGATTACCACGCGGTCATTCTGAGCATCACCGACATCACCAGTCGCAAGCTGATTGAACTGTCGTTGCAAGAACGCGAAAGTTTTTGGTCGGACGTGGTACGCACTGTGCCTGACCACCTTTATGTGCAGGATGTCATCAGCCAACGGATGATTTTCAGCAACCATCACCTCGGCCAAACCTTGGGCTATAACGCCACCGAGCTGCGCCAAATGGGCGCCTATTTCTGGGAAATGCTGCTGCACCCCGAAGATGCTGAACACTACCATGTGCAGCGCCAGCAGCAACGCCACAGTGGGTATGCACAACTGCTGCAATGCCAACTGCGATTTCGCCATAGCAATGGCCTGTGGCGGCGCTTTGATATTCGCGAGCAAGCGCTAGCCCGTGACAGCTATGACCAAGTCACACGGATTGTCGGGGTGGCCAAAGACATCACCGATCAAATCGAAGCCAGCGAATCTTTGCGCGACAGTGAGCAGCGCTACCGCATGCTGGCTGAAAGCATCAGTGACGTGATTATTTCCACCAACAGCGCGCTGCGCCTCAATTACGTCAGCCCTTCTGTCAAAGCCGTACTGGGTTATGACGCCGAGTGGGTGTTCCAGAACGGCTGGCAATCGACCATTGCCAACCCGCAACAGCTGGCCGGGGTTTACAGCTTGATGGAGCGGGTCAACGCCGCCCTCGACAAGCCCGAGCAACTGTCTGCATTGCGTACACAAATACAAACCCAACTGTTCGTGTTTGACTGCTTGCGCGCTGATGGCCGAAAAATCCCTATCGAGCTGCGTCTGGTTTTGGTGTGGGATGAAAACGATGCCTTCGAGGGCATCCTCGGTGTTGGCCGTGATATCAGTCAGCAGCGCCGCGCCGAAAAAGATCTGCGCATGGCGGCAACTGTATTTGAGCATTCAACGTCGGCGATTTTGATTACTGACCCGGCCGGCTATATCGTGCAAGCCAACGAAGCATTCAGTCGCGTCAGCGGCTACGCGGTGTCCCAAGTCCTCGACCAACTGCCCAGCTTGCTGACGGTCGATGAACAACAGCAGTCGCACCTGCACTACATCCTCAAACAACTGCATCAACACAACAGTTGGGAAGGTGAAGTCTGGCTTAAGCGACGCAGTGGCGAGCATTACCCGGCTTGGGTCGGGATCACTGCTGTGTTCGACGATGAAGGTGATCTGGCCAGTTACGTGTGTTTCTTCAGCGACATCAGCGAGCGCAAGGCCAGTGAACAGCGTATTCATCGGTTGGCTTATTACGACGCCCTGACCCATCTGCCCAACCGCACCTTGTTCCAGGACCGCCTGCATACCGCGTTGCAACAGGCTGAACGCAACAGGTCGTGGGTGGTGCTGATGTTCCTTGACCTTGATCGCTTCAAACCAATCAACGACTCGCTGGGCCATGCCGCAGGCGATCGCATGCTTAAAGACATGGCCACGCGCCTGCTGGCCTGCGTCGCCGAAGACGATACCGTCGCCCGCATGGGGGGCGATGAGTTCACCCTGCTCTTGCAGCCTCGCGCAACCCGAGAAATGGCACTCAACCGGGCCATCAGTGTGGCCGAGCAAATCCTTGCCAGCCTGGTACAGCCGTTTGTTCTCGAAAGCCGTGAGTTCTTCGTGACCGCCAGTATCGGCATTGCTTTAAGCCCGCAAGATGGCAACGAGCTGAGCCAATTGATGAAGAACGCCGACACAGCGATGTATCACGCCAAAGAGCGCGGCAAAAACAACTTCCAGTTCTATCAAGCAGACATGAACGCCAGCGCGCTGGAGCGACTGGAGCTGGAAAGCGACCTGCGCCACGCGCTGGAGCAAGAAGAGTTCATCCTCTATTACCAGCCTCAGTTTAGCGGCGACGGCAAGCGTCTGACCGGGGTTGAAGCACTGCTGCGCTGGAATCACCCGCGCCGCGGGCTGGTTCCGCCGGGGGACTTCATCCCGGTGCTCGAAGAGTTGGGCTTGGTGGTCGATGTGGGCGATTGGGTACTGGCCGAGTCCTGTCGCCAGCTCAAGCACTGGCATCAGGCAAAAGTGCGCGTCCCTAAAGTCTCGGTCAACATCTCGGCTCGCCAGTTTTCTGATGGCCAATTGGGCACTCGGATCGCCAATATCCTCAAGGAAACCGGGTTGCCGCCCGCCTGCCTTGAGCTGGAGCTGACTGAAAGTATCCTGATGCGTGAAGTCAGCGAAGCACTGCAAATTCTGGCCAGCCTTAAAAACCTGGGGCTGAGCATTGCCGTTGACGACTTTGGCACTGGGTACTCATCGCTTAACTACCTCAAGCAGTTCCCGATCGACGTGTTGAAAATCGACCGAACCTTTGTTGACGGGCTGCCCTCAGGTGAGCAGGACGCGCAAATTGCCCGGGCGATTATTGCGATGGCCCATAGTCTCAATCTCGCAGTTATAGCTGAAGGTGTTGAGACTCACGAGCAGTTGGACTTTTTACGCGAGCATGGCTGCGATGAAGTACAAGGCTACTTGTTTGGACGCCCCATGCCTGCGCGGCAATTTGAAGCACAGTTCCGTCAAGAATCCTTACCCGTGTTTGAGTAAGCTGCCGTGTTCTGTCTCAAAAGCGACACCTGAAAGCCACTTGTCTGCCACATGATTGCCTTTCATATGCCAGATAAAACCCATTGAGTTAGAATGCCCCTCTTTTCTGCCCCCGATCCTTGAGGACCGCCATGTTCAGCCGTGATTTGACACTTGCCAAGTTCGACGCCGACCTTTTTGCCGCTATGGAGCAAGAAGCTCAGCGCCAGGAAGAACACATTGAGCTGATCGCTTCGGAAAACTACACCAGCCCTGCGGTGATGGAAGCTCAAGGCTCGGTTCTGACCAACAAATACGCTGAAGGCTACCCAGGCAAGCGTTACTACGGCGGCTGCGAATACGTCGACGTGGTTGAGCAACTGGCAATCGACCGTGCAAAAGAGCTGTTCGGCGCAGATTACGCCAACGTTCAACCGCACGCTGGCTCTCAGGCCAACAGCGCTGTTTATCTGGCCCTGCTGTCGGCTGGCGACACCATTCTGGGCATGAGCCTGGCTCACGGCGGCCACTTGACCCACGGCGCCACTGTTTCGTCCTCGGGCAAACTGTACAACGCAGTTCAGTACGGCATCGACGCCAATGGCCTGATCGACTACGACGAAGTTGAACGTCTGGCTGTTGAACACAAGCCAAAAATGATCGTGGCGGGTTTCTCTGCTTACTCGCAGATTCTGGACTTCCCGCGCTTCCGCGAAATCGCTGACAAAGTTGGCGCTTACCTGTTCGTGGACATGGCTCACGTAGCCGGTCTGGTCGCTGCTGGCGTTTACCCGAACCCGGTTCCATTTGCTGACGTGGTCACCACCACCACCCACAAAACCCTGCGCGGCCCACGTGGCGGCCTGATTCTGGCCAAAGCTAACGCTGACATCGAGAAGAAGCTGAACTCAGCTGTATTCCCGGGTTCGCAAGGTGGCCCACTGGAGCACGTGATCGCAGGTAAAGCAGTGTGCTTCAAAGAAGCGCTGCAACCTGAGTTCAAGGTTTACCAGCAACAAGTGGTCAAAAACGCCCAAGCGATGGCATCGGTGTTCATCGAGCGTGGCTTTGACGTGGTATCGGGCGGCACTGAAAACCACCTGTTCTTGCTGTCGCTGATCAAGCAAGACATCTCCGGTAAAGATGCTGACGCCGCTCTGGGCAAAGCCTTCATCACCGTGAACAAGAACTCCGTACCTAACGACCCACGCTCCCCGTTCGTGACCTCGGGTCTGCGTTTCGGTACTCCTGCTGTTACCACTCGCGGCTTCAAAGTAGAAGATTGCCGTGAACTGGCTGGCTGGATCTGCGACATCCTGGACGACATCAACAACGAAGCTGTGATTGATGCTGTTCGTGAGAAGGTCAAAGCTATCTGCGCCAAACTGCCGGTCTACGGTAACTAAGCGTCAATAGCTGAATAAAAAGCCCGGTTTTAAACCGGGCTTTTTTTCGGACTTTATTTACAACCTGATCAACCTTACTTCCAATTTTCCACGCACACATTCCTACAAATATGAATTTTCATTCGCCAGCGTAGGATTATCTTGCCTAAGCTACGGAACCCGCCCACATACACATTTAGTAATAAACGTTGAAAATAACTTCTTCCACACTAGAAGGAGCTATCGAAAATGCTGGGCACAACTGCGCAAAAAAACACATTCGGCAATTACAAGAAAGTTATCGAATTAGCAGATGCTCACTGGAAAGCAGCAGAGCGTGAAAAAACATCTAACCTTGATACGACCATAGAAAACATTAACCAGTTAAAAGACCAATACGGTCGAACATTCCACCATTTTTGCACTACCTCCTACCTCGGGCTTGATTATCACCCCGCCCTATTAGAAGGCGCCATTAACGCCCTCAGAGACACCGGCTCGCTACGAATTTCAAATTCTAAAAATCGTTGCAAACTTCACATCCTGGAACTGTATGAAAACGAGTTATCAACACTGTTTTCAGCCCACTGCCTCAGTACATTATCATGCAGTGCCGCAAGTTCAGGCGTACTTCCATTACTGGCTTGTGGCACATTCACCGGCAATGTCGCACCCGTCATGTGTTTTGACAAACACGCTCACTACTCGATGAACCATATAAAAGCCGCCTGTGCAGATGAAACCGATGTTGTGACGTGCCCGCACAATGACATGGACTATCTTGAAGACCTGTGCAAAACAAATCGACGCGTGGCCTACATTGCTGACGGTGTGTACAGCATGGGCGGCGTGACAAACGTTGAAGCCATTAAATATTTAAAAAATCGTTATGGCTTATTTACTTACCTCGATGATTCGCACTCATTGTCCGCCACGGGTGACCACGGCAGAGGATATATCCGATCAAGCTTTCCAGCATTTGACGACAGCTCAATTATTGTGGCATCACTGGCAAAGTCCTTCGGCGCCAGCGGCGGCGTTGTTATGTTCGCAGACCTTGAACACAAACAAAAAACCTTGCGCTATGGCGGCCCCAGCAACTGGTCTCAAAGCTTGAACAGCGCAGCAATCGGCGCCGGAAGAGCCTCCGTTGCGCTTCACCACACCCATGAACTGAGCCTGTTACAACGCAGGTTACAGGCCAACATAGAACTGTTCGACAGCCTCATAAACACAGCGCAGTCCGGCAGTTTTACGGCTATCAGGCTTATTCGGTGTGGCCAAGCAGAGATCGCCACACGAATAGCAGCCTACCTCGCCGACAATGGTTTTTTCACAGCTGCTGTATTTTTTCCGGTTGTTGCTCGGGGCGAGTCTGCTATTCGGATTACCCTTCGCGCAGATATGACACCCGCTCTGATAATAAAATTTTGTAATCTAGTAAAAGAATATTGGTGGAACGTCGATTAATGTCGCCCCTATAGAATAATCATGTTCTACGCGCCAACCTCACCAAACAGCTGAAACAGCCATTAAACATCAGGGGCAATAGGAATGGAGCAGACATATCATTTTCACGTGATCACTATTGCCTGCGCATCTGTGTTTCTGGCACAGCTAGGCATGATGATGTATTTGCCTGCACTTCCTGCACTCGCCTTGTCCTTGCAAACAACAGACGCGCTCACCTCGCTGGCTTTGCCCATTTATTTAGTGGGAATGGCACTGCCCATGTTGTTTCTAGGCAAATGGGGCGCTTGGATTGGGCTTAAACCTGTATTGATGTTGTCTTTGGTTGTATTTGCCATTAGCAGCACGCTCGCCGCATTGTCCACGGATGTAGAAGTGTTTTTGTGCGCTCGCTTTACTCAAGGCTTAGGCGCCAGTGGCATATCGGTAATGGCCCGCTCATTGATTGCTCATCACTTCAAAGGCAATGAACTGGCCAAGGCCCTCTCACTCTTATCCATTGCTTTTGTTGTTTCACTAGGGATTGGCCAATATGCAGGCGCCTTATTGATGAGTGCCTTCGGGTGGCCCGTCATTTTTTACGTATTGGCATTGGGCTCGGTGGTTTTAATAGTGATTATCTACCGTTACTTATTAAACTCCCCCAGGGCCAATGAGACGCCCGTTTGTTGGGGCCACTATTTAAGTATTGCCCGTCACCTGCCTTTTTTGCGGGCCGCGTTTATTGGCGGCTTAGGCTACGGCATCATTATTGCCTTCAATACCGCAGCACCCGCGATCTTTCAAAGGACCTATCAGTGGTCGGTCAATGACTACGGGCGACTAGGCTGGGGGATGAGCCTGGCCTATCTTCTGGGTTCACTCAGTGTCAGTCGATACGTCTCAACATTAGGGCGAACAAAGCTAACGACAGTTGCCACTACCTTTATGCTGCTTGCCAGTACCGTGATGGTGATCGGTTTGTGGATAACGTCAAATTCCTTATTACTCTGGCTGCCGTACTGTCTGATCGTATTCGGCCAGGCCATCAACTACCCCATCAGTTTGTCCCAGGCGAGTGAACACTCCCCCGTAACGGGACCTTATGCAATGGCACTCTGCGGTCTGATTCATCAGGTGGTTGCAGCAGTAATAGGTGTGCTGGTCAGTCTGATCGACCAACCAACCCCCTTATGGATCTCCAGCACCTGCCTACTGCTGGCCTTGCTGGTCTATGTACTCAAATCATACAGAGCCTAAGCCCAGAGTCAGAACACCAGGCATGGTCGGGTCAATTGCATAGAGCAAGGCATAACCAACGCCTGCTACGCCTGTCATAAGCCCAATATCAGGTAGCGATTGCGTGTTAAGGGTCGCGCCTGCAAAAAAGCGATCAGTCAGTAGGCTCAAATGTTGCTCAACACGATCCAGGCCCGGTTGATTGGCTGTGCGTTGATATAGGGTGTGCAAACACATCAAGTTGCCGAAATCACCGTGGCACAAGCTATAGCTACTGCCGAATCCCTTTTCCCAAAGATTATGTTCACACCGAACGATATCCGACTGCACTTCATGCAAAATATCAGCGCATACTTTATTTTCCATCGTTTTGAGGAACTGCTGCCTTGTTAACAAAATACCTCCATCGCCATGACACCACATGGATAAGCATCCTGGATTATCGGCATCACGTAGATCTAACCAAAAGCCATCTTTCATCAAACAGTTTTCGGCTTTGATCAGCTCAATTGCCAACGAAATTAATGACTCATCTTCATTGACCTCATACGCCTTACATATGGCATAAGTGACACCCGACAAGCCATGAGAAAGACCCGTGAGAATTATCGAGCTATCTTTTTTTCGGTAGCACTTACCATCCCGAAATACGGTCTCGGACCTCAGATATTCAATCCACCTATTAATGGCTAATAAAAGATCAGCCCTGGGCTCGATCAAATATATATTCGACAGCAGGGTAATAGCACCGCAGCACCCGCCCAAGAAATCGTATTCATATTCACAGGCAGGCACTTCCATCAACTTACTAAGCCACCCCTCAGCAATAGTGTCAAACAGAGGTTCATCCACAATCACTTGCCTGTTAATACGCAAATACAGGTATGAACCAACACCATGATAAGCACTCACACTGATATCGGCTTTAAAGTAATCTAAGGTCTCAGATAACGACTGCAAAATTTGATCAACACGCTGTAAATAAAACGCTTGCTGAGTAACCTTATACAGCCCTAGGTACAACAGACCTAATCCAGCAATCCCTGAGTACAGACCATTACCCATAGGAGACAAATATTTACGCCGTGTGGAGGCATTAGTTTGGAAGTTAAGCCATCTAACGTCTGAACCCTCCCTACCAATCGCTAACTCTTCCAGCAGGGAGGCCAGTGTCACAACGCACTCTAAACGTTGAACTTGCTCCTGAACACTGAGCGCATCACGGGATGCCTTCCCATTAGACAAGTGACTATCAGGGTCTGAGAACAAACAATTTTGAAGTACGGCCATTTGTAAGCGTTTGTCGACGGGTGACAGGCTGGCAATTTTATTTTTACAACAGTCCAGTGGCGTTTCTACTGCTTGCATATCACTGACAATGCCGTGCGAGCTGACCAAGCGGCACGTGTCGAGCTTCATGGTGAAATAAGGTACACATCGTTTTTCCAGGGCAGCTATTTCATGCTCTGGAACGCGCACATCAGCATAATGTGGCTTTGTATCTTTCCATATCGTCGCTAACAACAATTCTTTATCTAACATGTTTTGTGTAAAGCGCGGATGCTGACTTAAAGACATAAAGTCAGCATAGCGCTGAGTATTCCTGACCAGCACACGTGTAGACAGTGTTGCGGCAAACTCCTCCAGCAGACTTACAACCTCATCTCTATTGTTCATCACTGCGTCATAGCCGCACTCAAAGCCGTTCATAAATGCATCACGCCACTCATCAACTCCCCGGTGAGTGTTTTCAAAAATAGGTAAGTGTTTTTGAAGCGAACGGTGTTCAACGGGGTGTTTTATAAGATGATAAAAACCACTTTCGCAGACTAGTTTTCGAGACGTCGATAACAGTATCTCTTGCCTGCTTAAACCACTCACATCATTTGAGCCACCTTGCGCAAAAGGTACAAAGCCGCTCGAAAAAACTGAATGCCGGGTTTGCTTAAAGGCTTTGAATAAAGCAGAGTCCCTAGGCAAATCGAAGAGCTGATCGCTCAAGCTCCCCGTAAATAAGCACTCCAGATCAATCATGACGGGGTCGCAACCACACGCGATAATATTTTCGTGATGAAAGTCGATTCCGTTCAATGCGTAAATTACTGCGACCTGAGCCCCCAGCTTCTGATAAAACAAAGCCACATCAGCTTCTGTTTCGCAGACGCGATTCTCTACCCGCTCAATCCAAGAGTGGTTATCAATATTTAACAAGACAGGGGCATAAATATCGAAACACTGCAACCTGGTTTTACTGCAAAGAAAAGCCAGCAATCGATTATAAAACACAACCTCATGACTCTTTCGCGGCTTATAAATGAGAACTGTATCCCCGACCTCAACACTGCAAACAGTTTCCGAGTTACCGTGAGGGTCACCAAGACCAAAACAAATAGAGGATACCACCTGAGACTTCAACTTAAAACTCAGCGCCAAGTGCTCTTTATCGTCAATAAATCCCTGAAGCACCTTAAAAAAATAATCGACGGTATCATCAATAAATTCAAACAACCCTTTAGCTAACACTGGATAAGCCGTCAGCAGCGGCCGCAGCGTTTTGTACCGCAACTCAAGCCCCAGCTGTTCATCGCCAACACCCTCGCCTTCTGAAATTCTAGTATTTAAATAATGAACCAGACTAGGTTCAGCTGAGCGACTGACAACATCAACAATATATAGCTCGGTACTGCCCAACAATTTATCGACGTCGATATAACTTGTCACCGCTGAAAAACGCACATCCTTTACAATAGACTTTACAAAAAAATTATAAAACCGTAAGCCAAATTCCTTAAGCCCCATAGAAACAGACGCTTCATCAAAAAAAGTCTGCGCTTCTAGCTTTATGATTTTTTTATTTAAAGCCTCTACTGCAACGGCCTCGCCTTCCGCGAGAGTAAAACCTTCCTCACCACCGTTAATACATTCAAGTAACTGCGCACGCGCCAACCCGAAATACTGTTTTACATGAACGTCTGCTTCATGCAATTTCTCCATATGCTGGGTAAACAAGCTCGCCTCTAGATGAGAGGTATAAAAATGTTTGCCTCGCTGACGGAACTTTAAACTTTTCTCTAACACACCCAGCCTCCAACAAAAAAATAGAGCAGAAAACCTGCTCTATTTTTCGCCACCCCATTGTTGGGGCTTCTTATGCCTCTGCAATGTTTAGCGCACACTTAATACTCATGCGCATACGCTATGCTTATTAGCACAATAGGGCAGTGCAGTTCTCGGTTCCACATTCAACGATAGTCACATCAACCGACTCAGCACTTACTTCACTAACCAACGCATAAGCGCTAAATTCATTTTCAAAATCACCGGACATAGCCAAAAGATCTTCTTTCATGATTTTCAGTCCCTTATTGTTAATTAGGCCCTACATTGAGCACCGAAAAACAGTAACACGCTGATTTATCAGAACCAACTTACAAGGTATTTCCCAACGTAACTGTTATATACAGTTACTTTCACAAACCCCTCTTACACGCCGTCCTTTCTCCGCAACTACTGGCCCTACCATCATCAATAAAAACATTCTTACGGCATTTAAAATATTATTTTACAACTGTGCAAAACCCTCGCGAATCTTGGCCTCGGGCAAATCATCGGCAATGAATACCATCACACTTTCACGCGTTTCGCCGTCGCGCCATTCGGTGTCCCAATCAAAACCATAGAGTTTGAGTACGCCCTGAAACACTAATCGACGATCCTCACCCGCAATATTCAGTACGCCTTTGTAGCGCAGCAGCTGTTTGCCGTGGTCTTCGAGCAGTTCGTTCATGAATGCGCTGAGGCTGTCGATATCCAGCGCTTTTTCGGTGCGCAGCACTACGCTTGAAATGCGATCAATGGAGGTTGCAGGCTGCACCGGACGCAAGCTTAGCCCGCCACCCAAATCTGCATTGAGGTTAAACCCGCGCACATCCAGCAGTTGCGCCAGGTCTATTTTGCCGTGCTCGACCACTCGGATCGGAGCCCGGCGGTTGATGCGGGTCAAACGCTCGCTCAACGCATCAAACGTAGCGTCATCCACCAAGTCGCGCTTACTCACTAGCAATCGATCTGCAAAGCCAATCTGCGCTTGAGCGATGGTTTGAGTCAGATGGACATCCGCGTGGGCCGCATCGACCAAGGTGATGATGCCGTCTAGCAGGTAGCGTTCGCGTAACTCTTCATCGATGAAAAAAGTTTGTGCGACGGGGGCCGGGTCAGCCAGGCCCGTGCATTCGATCACCAAGCGATCAAAAGCAATTTCGCCGCTGTCCAAACGCTCAAGCAACAGGTACAGCGCCTTGGTCAGGTCGGTGTGGATGGTGCAGCACACGCAGCCGTTGGCCAGGGTCATCACTTGTACGGGCTCGTCGCCCAGCAGTTGAGTATCGATCCCGGCGTCGCTGAATTCGTTTTCGATAACGGCGATTTTAAGCCCGTGTTCGGCCTTAAGCAGGTAACGCAGCAAGGTGGTTTTACCAGCACCGAGAAAGCCACTGAGAATGGTGACGGGGATGGGAGATGACATGCAGTGTCTCCTTAAAAAATGGGGGTGCTAAAACAACTGTAGGAACGAGTTGCTCGCAATAACGGGCTGCCAATCAACCATGAGGTTGAATGCCAAGCCGCCATCGCGAGCACGCTCGCTCCTACACAAGCCCGCGTATTAGCGGGTTAACAGCACTTAGGGCCACCCTTGCCGCCGTAACGTGCTTCTTGGCGTTCCCGAAAGAACGCCTCGTAGCTCATCACCGGCTTATCGGGATGTTTGGTTTGCATATGCTCGACGTAGTTGTCGTAGTCGGGCATGCCGACCATCAGGCGCGCTGCCTGACCGAGGTATTTACCGAGGCGACTCAGGTCATTGAACATGGTTGCAACCCTCTGTTAAGCATCCGGCATGGCTTGGTACGGCGACTCTTTATCCGTACGTTCTTTGGTACCCCACGCAGCCACACCTACTTTGATCGCATAGAACAGGATGCTGAACACCACGAACAGGAACAGCACTGTCAGCCCGGCGTTGGTGTACGCGTTGATGATGACGTGTTGCATCTGATCAATGCTTTTGGCCGGTGCAATTACTTGGCCTGCGTCCAGTGCGGTGCTGTATTTGTTCGCCAGCGCCAGGAAGCCTACCGCCGGATTGGCATCGAACAGCTTGATAAAGCCTGCGGTCGTGGTGCAGATCAGCAGCCAAACCGCTGGCAGCATGGTGACCCAGATGTAGCGCTGACGCTTCATTTTGATCAGCACAACCGTGGCCAGCATTAACGCAATACCTGCCAGCATCTGGTTAGAGATACCGAACAGAGGCCACAAGGTGTTGATCCCGCCCAGAGGGTCGATCACGCCTTGGTACAGCAAGTAACCCCACATCGCCACACACAGACCGGTTGCCAACAAGTTGGCGCCCCAGGACTCGGTGCGTTTAAGGGCAGGAACAAAGCTGCCCAACAGGTCTTGCAGCATGAATCGACCGGCACGCGTACCCGCATCAACGGCAGTCAGAATGAACAGGGCTTCAAACAGAATGGCGAAGTGGTACCAGAACGCCATAGTGTTTTCGCCCGGCAACACGTTATGCAGGATCTGTGCGATCCCCACTGCCAGGGTTGGCGCACCACCTGCACGGGCCAGAACGGTGGTTTCACCGATGTCTTTGGCCAACGCACTCAGGGCATCCGGGGTGATTGCAAAGCCCCAACTGCTCACCGTTTGCGCCACGGTCACCACGTCGCCGCCAACGATAGCCGCAGGGCTGTTCATGGCGAAGTACACGCCCGGCTCAATCACCGAAGCAGCCACCATTGCCATGATGGCCACGAAGGACTCCATCAGCATGCCGCCGTAACCGATGTAACGGGCGTTGCTTTCGTTATCCAGCAGTTTGGGTGTGGTACCCGAGGAGATCAGCGCGTGGAAACCCGACACCGCACCACACGCAATGGTGATGAACAGGAACGGGAACAGGCCGCCTTTCCAGACTGGGCCAGTGCCGTCAGTGAACTGTGTCAGTGCGGGCATTTTCAGTTCTGGCATGGTGACCAGAATGCCGATCGCCAGCGCAACAATGGTGCCGATTTTGAGGAAGGTCGACAGATAGTCACGTGGTGCCAGTACCAGCCACACCGGCAGGACTGCCGCAACAAAGCCATAACCGATCAACATCCAGGTGATTTGCGTACCGGTGAAGGTAAACACGTGAGCCCACTCAGGATCAGCTGCGATTTGGCCCCCCAGCCAGATCGAGCCGAGCAACAGCAGCACACCAACAATCGAGATTTCCCCGATGCGACCCGGACGGATGTAGCGCATGTAAATGCCCATGAACATCGCAATCGGGATGGTGGCCATCACGGTGAACATGCCCCACGGGCTCTCGGCCAAGGCTTTGACCACGATCAGTGCCAGCACCGCGAGGATGATGATCATGATCAGGAAGCAGCCAAATAGCGCAATGGTGCCTGGCACCTTGCCCATTTCTTCGCGCACCATGTCGCCCAGCGAACGACCGTTACGACGAGTGGACATGAACAGAACCATGAAGTCCTGCACAGCACCGGCCAGCACCACACCGGCGATCAGCCAAAGCGTGCCCGGCAGATAGCCCATTTGCGCGGCCAATACGGGGCCGACCAAAGGTCCGGCGCCAGCAATAGCTGCAAAGTGGTGACCAAAAAGAATGTGTTTGTTGGTCGGCACGTAGTCCAGACCATCGTTGTTGAGCACCGCCGGCGTTGCCCGGCGCGGGTCCAGCTGCATTACATGATTAGCAATAAACAGACTGTAGTAACGATAAGCGACCAGATAGATAGCGACCGCAGCCACTACAATCCACAGCGCGTTAATCGCCTCACCCCTACGCAATGCCACCACGCCAAGGGCGCAGGCTCCTACAATTGCCAGCACCAGCCACGGGATGTGGCGTAGCAGGCTATTTTTATTATTCATTTTTATATTCCGGCCAGTTGGACAAGAAGGACTGCCCCCGGAGTTTAGCGCCCTCAGCACTAAAGACCAGCCCCCAAGGTCGGTCTAGAGCCTTCTTTTATGGTTTTTTGCAATGCTGGCTTTTGGCCCGTGAGGGCTATAGTTCAAGGCACACCCAGAGGGCTCTGCCATGCACGACCATTTCGCAGAACGTCGACGTTTTACGCGTATCGGGTTTGATGCCCGCACAGAACTTCAGCAAGGGCCGCACCGTTGGTCGGTCACGTTGATTGATCTGTCGCTAAAAGGCTTGCTGATTGAGCGTCCGCAGAACTGGCAAGCCGACGCTAATCAGCCTTTCACGGCCCAGATCCAGCTTGACCCGCACACGCAGGTCTACATGGATGTGCGCTTGGCCCATGACGCTGATGAACAACTGGGTTTTGCCTGCGAGCACATCGACCTCGACTCGATCAGCCACCTGCGGCGCCTGATCGAGTTGAATATGGGGGACCCGGCGCAACTTGATCGAGAGTTGGGAGCGTTGATGGCCTGTTAACCCCCTGACCCACACCTGTAGGCCACCTGCCTTAAATCAACTTAAGCCTGATCGCTTCTTCAACTGAGCGTTGGGTCAGTCGCTGGACGACTTTATCGGGCACAGTGTTAAACGGCGCCGCAACCACCAGAAACAGTTGAACCCAAGTTTGGATCGATTCCGTTTGTTCTGTTCGGCCAATCACTTTGCCATCGCCGTTTCTGTAGATCATTTCCAGGGTGTAACTTGTGCGAAAGGTCATCGGAACAAGTAACAGAGTTGCTCCGGTGATAACCGCGCTGAGCTTACTGCCCGTTTCGTATGAACCCAAGATCGCGTTGACGTACAGATCCGACCCTTGAGGTTGTGTGGTAACACGCTCAAAACGCCCGGATTGGGCAAAGGTGTTGAGGATGATGCCGTGAAATTGCTCTGTTGCGCCGAGCCGCGCTCGCTGTTGATCATTAAAGCCCGGGGTTGGGCTAAACCGCACAGTCATCACAGGCTTGGTCTTGCTGCTGCCAGCTAAGGGCGGCCACGCCTCGACCGGCGCCGATTCATGCAGTGAGTAAGACACACAGCCACTTAGAAACAGGCTAACGCCCAAGGCAAATCCATAAACTATCCGTGTCACATCTACATCCTTTTAGACGCATTAATTGCAGCTAAACCATTCAGCTCGGCTTACTCAAACAGCGCATCCAGCGCTTGTTCCAAACGGGTCACACCTATGATTTGCAAACCGGGTGGCGACTCTTTTGGGGCGTTGCCCTTGGGCACGATGGCGCGTTTAAAACCATGTTTGGCCGCCTCTTTCAAACGCTCCTGACCACTGGGCACTGGGCGCACTTCGCCGGACAAGCCGACCTCACCAAACACCAGCAAGTCGTGAGGTAACGGTCGGTTGCGCAGGCTGGACATCACGGCGGCCATCAAGGCCAAGTCAGACGCTGTCTCAAGCACTTTGACCCCACCCACCACGTTGAGGAAAACGTCCTGGTCGTGAGTCGGAATACCGCCATGTCGGTGCAAGACTGCCAGCAACATGGCCAAACGGTTTTGATCCAACCCCAAGGTCACACGCCGCGGGTTGGACATATGGCTGTCATCCACCAGCGCTTGAACTTCGACCAACATGGGCCGTGTGCCCTCCCAAGTAGCCATAACTACGCTGCCCGGCACTTCTTCCTGCGCCCGAGTGAGGAAAATCGCAGACGGGTTAGAGACTTCTTTCAGGCCTTTGTCCGTCATGCCGAACACGCCCAGTTCGTTGACCGCGCCAAAACGGTTTTTTACCGCACGCAGCAAACGCAGACGCCCGTCAGACTCGCCTTCGAAATACAGCACGGTGTCGACCATATGCTCCAACACGCGAGGGCCCGCCAATGCGCCTTCTTTGGTCACGTGGCCGACCAAAAAAATTGCCGTGCCGCTCGACTTGGCATAACGCACCAGCAAGGCGGCACTTTCACGCACTTGCGACACGCCGCCCGGCGCTGATTGCAGCTGTTCCGTGAAGATGGTCTGAATGGAGTCGATCACCATCACCTTGGGCTTTTCCAGCTTGGCCGTGGCGATAATGCTTTCGATGCAGGTTTCGGTCATGACCTTGAGCTGATCCTGCGGCAACCCCAAACGCCGGGCACGCATGGCCACTTGCTGTTGGGACTCCTCGCCAGTCACATACAACGCAGGCATGCGCGTGGCCATGTGACACAAGGTTTGCAGCAGAATGGTGGACTTACCGATCCCCGGATCGCCGCCAATCAGCACCACCGAGCCATCAACCAGCCCGCCACCGAGCACTCGATCCAGCTCACCGGAGGCGGTCGAGAAGCGCGGGATTTCTGCAATGCTGACTTCAGCCAGGGTTTTGATCTGCGCTTGTTGCCCGGTCCAGCCTGTTCTGCCGCTGGGGGGAGCTGCCGAGCCGCTTTCTACAATGGTTTCAACCAATGTGTTCCAGACCCCGCACTCAGCGCACTGCCCGGCCCACTTGGGAAACGTTGCACCGCACTCGGTGCAGCCGAATATGCGCTTAGGCTTGGCCATCTGAACTCCGCGAAAAAAACGCGATGATAGCCCACCCGGCAGGGATCAGCGTGATACCGGCATGCGAATTTCACCATTGGCCAGCCGAGCGGCACTGTTGCCCAGTGGGTCTTCAGCCGTCAGATCCGCCCCTTTACGGGACAAATCCTTGAGAATTTCAACCCGCTTAAACAGGCCGGCGTACATCGCGGCAGTCTGCCCAGCGCCATTGCGTTGGTCGGGGTTACAGTCAGCCGCCAGCAAGCGGCGAGCAATTGTAAGCTCACCTTTGAAAATAGCGCCCATCAAGGCTGTGTTACCGCGTTTGTCTTGCACACACGCATTGGCGCCAGCGCCCAGTAAATGCTCTACCGCCTCCCCCTGACCGTTATAGGCCGCGAGAATCAACGCGGTGTAGCCTTTGTTGTCTTGAACGTCGAGTGTGTAGTGCGACTCGATGAAGGTATCGAGCATGGCGACATCGCCTCGGCGGGCAGCATCGAAGTAGTAGCTCTGGAGTTGGGCTTGGGTGTCGGGCTGTTCAGCAAACGTCAACCCACTGACCAGCAACAGCCCTAAAGCCATAAAAGCACGCATGGTTGTCCCTCCTTATAAACACTCAAAGGTCCCACGCACGCGGCGGTCGTTTAACAACCGCAGCGTGCGTGGATCAGGGGTTAATCTGCCAGCTTGGCAGCCAGTGCCTTCACGCGGCTCAGATCACCTTTGGCCACTTTGGTGACGCCAGTGCCGTACTCAGGGTCAGCCTTATAGAGGAACGACAGGATGATGTGCTTGCTTTCATCATCAGTGGTCGCTAACGAACCACCAAAGCTAGCGATCAAATCCTGACGTTCTTTGTTGCTGAACGAACGGTACAAGTCGCCTGCTTGCTTGAAGTTTTGCTCACGCTGAATCTTCGCTTGCTGAGTGTTACCCGACAACGGCATTTCGCTGTAGCGCGCCGCTTGCGGCTCATCACGCGGCATCAGACGGCTTGGCTGATAGTTCACACCCGTGGTGGTGTGGCCGATGTTCATGGCGCCGTCTTGATTGCCATTGTTCACAGCAATACGCGGTGCGTTGATCGGCAATTGCAGGGCGTTTGCGCCCAAACGGTACATCTGCGTATCGGCGTAGGAGAACACGCGACCTTGCAGCAAACGGTCTTCGGAAGGCTCGATACCCGGCACCAGATTGGCCGGAGCCATCGCGACCTGCTCTGTTTCCTGGAACACGTTGGCCGGGTTACGGTTCAACACCATCTGACCCACTTTGCGCTCAGGCACATTTGGCCAGATTTTGGTCGCATCCAACGGGTCGAAGTCGAACGATTTCAAGTCCTCAGGTTTGAGCACCTGCACATACAAATCCCACTTCGGGAAGTCGCCCTTGTTGATGTGGGTAACCAGGTCGTTGCTCATGTGGCTGTAATCATTGCCCTGAACCTGAGTCACCTGCTTAGGATCAAGGTTGTTCAGGCCTTGCAGGCTTTTCCAGTGGAACTTCACATAACGCACATCGCCTTTGGCGTTCACCAGTTTGTAAGCGTGTACACCATTGCCGTCCATCTCACGGTAGCTGGCCGGGGTGCCCGAGTTGGAGTACAGCTCGGTCAAGGTGCGCGTGGCTTCCGGAACGTGAGAGAAGAAATCGAAGCGACGCGAGTCGTCATCAAGATTGGTACGCGGGTCAGGTTTGAACGCGTGAACCATGTCCGGGAACTTGATGGCATCGCGAATGAAGAACGTCGGGAAGTTGTTGCCGACCAAGTCCCAGTTACCGTCAGCGGTGTAAAACTTGGTGGCAAACCCTCGTGGGTCGCGCAGGGTTTCTGGCGAGTGGTTGCCATGCACCACGGCCGAGAAGCGCACAAACACCGGTGTGGTTTGCCCAGCAGCAAAAACCTTGGCTTTGGTCAAATCGCTTAAGTCATTGGTCACGGTGAACGTGCCGTGTGCGCCTGCACCACGGGCATGCACCACACGCTCCGGGATGCGCTCACGATCAAAACGCTGAAGTTTTTGCAGCAACTGCACGTCTTGCAGCATTACGGGGCCGTTGGCTCCCGCCGTTTGAGAGTTTTGGTTGTCGCCGACGGCTGCGCCGTTATCGCGGGTTAACGTCGCAGCATGGACTGAAACCGACAACAGGCTGGCACTCAAAACACACAGCAAGCGCCGCTGTGAAAGTGTTCCGAAACCAAAGGGGGTGCTCATGGGTAAATCCTCTCTTTATTGGGGGCACAGTGAAGTGCGCTTGCCAAAGGCTAGAGGTCAAAGCCCGAAACTCTAAATAGAAAGGTCTGAAGTGAGCCATTAATAAATAAGGCTGGTAATAGCGCCCTTAAACACGTAGATGGCAGGCAAGATCTGCGAGGCTGATTTACACTGCACCCACCAACCTCATCTGTAACAAGGAATAACCTATGGGCGTGATAAGTGAGTTTAAGGCCTTCGCGGTCAAAGGGAACGTGGTCGATATGGCCGTCGGTATCATCATCGGCGCAGCATTTGGCAAAATCGTTTCATCCTTTGTAGGTGATGTGGTTATGCCGCCACTGGGCTTGTTGATTGGTGGTGTGGATTTCAGTGATTTAGCGATCACTCTCAAAGCCGCCGCAGGCGATGCACCTGCCGTGGTCGTGGCTTACGGCAAATTCATCCAGAGCGTGATTGACTTCATCATCGTGGCGTTTGCCATCTTTATGGGTGTGAAGGCCATCAACCGTCTGAAACGTGAAGAAGCAGTTGCGCCTAGCGCACCACCGCTTCCCTCTAAAGAAGAAGAGTTGCTGGGCGAGATTCGTGACTTGCTTAAAGTGCAAAACAATCGGCCCTAAACGGCACAATTAAAACAAGGGCGCCTGAGCTGGCGCCGTTGTTTTAATCACGCGAGCAACTAGCGCAAACTACCAATAGTTCTCGACAGCAACCTGCCCCGGCCTGCGCGTCAAACTCAACTGCATATCTCGATCCTTAAGTAACTTGCGCGTGTCATCAATCATCTGCGGGTTGCCACATAACATAACGCGAGAATGCTCAGGGCTCAGCTCAACCCCTGCGGCTCGTTCCAACTCACCGTTTTCAATTAACGTTGTAATGCGCCCATTCAAAGCACCCGGTATTTGCTCGCGCGTCACGATTGGAATGTAGATCAACTTGTGCGCATGTTCTGCAAGGTAGTCACGCTCACCCAGCTCGCAGATCAACTCTTGATAAGCCAGCTCTCGTGCTTCACGGGCGCTGTAAACCAGCACAATGCGCTCAAACTTCTCCCAGACTTCAAAATCTTGCAGGATCGACACAAAAGGCGCGATGCCTGTGCCAGTTGCCAGCAACCACAAATCACGACCATCAACGAAGCGATCCAGGGTCAAATAACCAAAAGCCTGACGATCAACCATCAATGTGTCGCCCACCTGCAAGCGGCTCAGCTCGCTGGTGAACTCCCCGCCAGGTACCACAATCGAAAAAAATTCGAGGAACTCATCATAGGGCGAGGACACCATCGAGTAAGCCCGCCACACAGTGCTGCCATCAGCCTTGGTCACGCCCAACCGGGCGAACTGCCCTGCCCGAAACCGAAAGCCGGGGTCGCGTGTTGTCCGCAGCGTAAACAAACTGGGGGTCAGAGACGTAACGTCGAGAAGCGTCTGGCGGGTGAATTTTTCTGCGCTGGCAGTCATGGTGCACTCCATTGGCGAATGCCCCTAGTGTCGCGCAAACACCGGCGCAGAAACACCGATGGTTTGTGATGACATCCATACAGCCACCCCCACATCTATGTCGTTTTGATTTAAAAAGCTTAAAGAACACTATTTATTTTATATAAAACACATAACCACATATTGACGCCAATTAATAAGCCCTCATACTCCTGACACTTAACCGCCTCTATCGAACACAATCAAAAATACAACACAATGACAACTAACATGCCCCTTATCAGAAAAAGATTATCATTAAAAAAATATCAACTAATATAAATCCAACCAACGCTCGCAGCTCTAGAGAACAAGGACGACTTATGGGCACCCTACACAAAATCCATAAAAATCAATTCACTAACCCCGCAGACGAGTGCGAGCTGTTTAACCATACGTTAAAGCAGACAATTCTTTATGGCTTCGACCACTTCTTCTTCAGCATTACACCCAACTTCGGAAACATCTATACGGATAGCAAAATAACAACAAGCTATCCAATTGAGTTTGTAAAGTGCTACTCATCAAATGTGCTGCTACATAAAAACGCGATCATTGCTCACTGCCAAACATCTATAGATCCAATTATTTGGGACGAAGCGGCCTTTATCGACACCCCTCATTTTTCGAAAGGGGCACACGCCTATGGCGTGAACTATGGATGGTCGCAAGCGGTTCACGACGCAAAAGGCGCTGTCAGTATCCTGACCTTGATCAGACGTAGCACACCTGTCAGCCCCGAGGAGTTCAATGAAAAAGCCGGCGACATACTGTGGCTGTGCAATCAGCTTCACAGTGCGATGGCCGTGAAACTTTTTAATCAGCCGAGAATGACCGAGCCCATTGCCCGCTTGTCCGTCCGCGAGTCAGAAGTGCTCAAGTGGACGGCCCAAGGCAAGACCGCCTCAGACATTGGCATGATCTTGAGCCTCACCCCTCGCACAGTGAACTTCCACATCAGCAGCGTTATCCGAAAAATGGGCGCCAGCAACAAAACCTCCGCCGTTGTCATTGCCAGCAAATCAGGCCTGCTATAGGCCTGTTGATAAGCAATCAGGCAATCCGCTACAAAAAAACGTAAAATCCGCAGCACCTGTAAAACCCACCGGACTCCATTGGCTGACAGACCGCTTCTGCGTGTCTGTCCAGCAATCGAATCCCCAGAGTTTGTATCAATGCCCTTGCTCGAAAGCCCGTTCGCCCAACTTGACTTGATCCGCCAACCTGAACAGCAAAATGAGCCACTACAGGCTTTTGACGCTGCCGATGAGTATTTACTCAATCACTTGGCCGAACAGGCCCTGCCCGCGAACAGCCGCGTATTGGTGCTCAACGACAGTTTTGGCGCACTGGCAATCAGCCTCGTCAAAACAATGCAAGTCAGCAGTAGCAGCGACTCGTTCCTGGCCACTCAGGCATTGCAAAAAAACCTTGTGCGCAACGGCTTGGGGTTTGATGCCGCAACCATCATCCCCGCCAATCAACCACTGATTGGCCCTTTTGACTGTGTGCTGATACGCGTCCCCAAAACACTGGCGCTGCTTGAAGAACAACTGATTCGTCTACAGGGCCAACTGGCGCCGGGCGCAAAAATCATCGCTGGCGCAATGGTTAAACATTTACCGCGTGCGGCTGGCGATTTGCTGGAGCGTTATGTCGGCCCTGTACAAGCATCTCTGGCGGTTAAAAAGGCGCGTTTGCTGAGCGCCACACCTGAAGCTAAAGCGCCTTTTACATCCCCTTACCCTTCGCGTTACCTGCTGGATGAGCCGCGCATTGAATTGCTCAACCACGCCAATGTGTTCTGCCGCGAAGGGCTGGACATTGGCACGCGCGCCTTCCTGCCTCACTTGCCAAAAAATCTCGGCCATGCCCGAGTGGCGGATCTGGGCTGCGGTAATGGCGTATTGGCCATCGCGAGCGCCCTGAGCAACCCGGATGCCCACTACACGCTGGTAGATGAGTCGTTTATGGCGGTGCAATCAGCCCGTGAAAACTGGCGCGCGGCGCTGGGCGATCGCGACGTAAGCGTACGTGCTGATGACGGTTTGGCAGGCCAGCCCCAAGACTCGCTGGATGTGGTGCTGTGCAACCCGCCCTTCCACCAACAACAAGTGGTAGGCGACTTTCTGGCCTGGCGCATGTTCCAGCAAGCACGGGATGCGCTCGTAGTCGGTGGCGCGCTGTACATCGTTGGCAATCGTCATTTGGGCTACCACAGCAAACTCGCCAAGCTGTTCCGCGGCGTTGAGCAAGTGGCCGCTACACCCAAGTTTGTGATTCTTAAAGCACGCAAGTAACGCGCCTGGATGTTTACCTCTGTAGGAACCCGCTTGCTTGCGATCATTTCATTGCTCACAAGCAAGCTAGCCACTGAGACGCCACAACCCCAAACGTACCTCCCAAAAAAAACCCTCCGAGGAGGGTTATAAATCCGTGCTGCAAGGCAACGGGATGGGAAGTCAGTTGCAGCGTATTCAATGGCTCTTCATGCCTGCTGCGGTCATGAACAAGCGAATCAGCCAGGCAAACGCCGCCAGCGTGACGACGCTACCAGTCCAGATCACCAGCAACCAGCCAATGCGTTGCCACAGCGGCTTTTTCTCGCACTCTTGCACGTCGTGTAGATAATCCTTGCCAGCCATGTTCAAGCGCTCCTCTTAAGGAAAAGGCTGCGACCTTCAAGGCCGCAGCGGCACATTTGACTAGTGATAGCCGTCTTCGTGGGTCACCTTGCCGCGGAAAACGTAATAGCTCCAGAAGGTGTAGCCCAGAATGAACGGAATGATGAACAGGGTGCCGACCAGCATAAAACCTTGGCTTTGCGGTGGTGCGGCAGCGTCCCAGATCGAAATCGAGGGCGGAATGATGTTCGGCCACAGGCTGATACCCAAGCCGCTGTAGCCCAGAAAAATCAGCACCAACGTCAGCAG
The DNA here is from genome assembly GCF_055406205.1 of Pseudomonas sp. E315. Taxonomy (NCBI): domain Bacteria; kingdom Pseudomonadati; phylum Pseudomonadota; class Gammaproteobacteria; order Pseudomonadales; family Pseudomonadaceae; genus Pseudomonas; species Pseudomonas sp. E315. Next base: position 229,805 of record NZ_JBUZPJ010000002.1, read on the forward strand.
AAACGGCGTGTAATGCGCGTTTCGTGCAATGGCCTTAAGCAGCCCGTACATCGTGACCAACACTAGAATCGGCACCGGCAAGAACCAAAACAGGTTCGGCAAGGTGAACCAACGAGCCGCAATCTCTGAGTGCGCCAGCGGCGTCCACAGGCTTACAACCCCCATCAGCACCAACACGCCCAGTGCCAATGGCCGACCCAGTTTGTGCATACGCTCTTGCAAATGGCCTTCGGTTTTCATGATCAACCAAGTACAGCCCAGCAAGGCATACGCCACGATCAGTGCTATGCCGCAGAACACGGTAAACGGCGACAACCAGTCCAGACCGCCTCCCGCGTACTGGCGGTCAACCACTGGAATGCCATCAATAAAGGCCCCCAATGCCACGCCCTGAAAGAAGGTCGCGGCAATCGAACCGCCGATGAACGCCTTGTCCCAAATGTGGCGTTTGTTCGCCCGGGCCTTGAAGCGAAACTCGAAAGCCACACCCCGAAAGATCAAACCGACCAGCATCAATATCAGCGGTAAATACAGGGCGGACAACACCACCGAATACGCCAGCGGGAAAGCACCGAACAACGCAGCGCCGCCCAATACCAACCAGGTTTCGTTGCCGTCCCAGACCGGTGCGACCGTGTTCATCATCACATCACGGTCTTTCTCGCCCTTGATGAAGGGGAACAGGATGCCGATCCCAAGATCGAAACCATCCATGACCACGTACATCATGATCCCGAAGATGATGATGATTGCCCAGATAAGTGGCAGATCAATACCCATGACTCAATTCCCCTTGTTCAGGCTGTCACTGTGGCCGTCGTCGATGCCTTCATCGGCAGCAGACAGTGGACGGGCAGGCGTGCGTTGCTGACCTGGACCACCGGTGGTGTGTGAATCACCCTCGTGAGTAATCGGCCCTTTGCGCACCAGTCGCATCATGTAACCGATACCGACACCAAACAGCGCGAAGTACACCAACACAAACATGACCAGCGTGATGCTCATTTGCGTAACGCTATGGTTCGACGAGGCATCTGCAGTGCGCATCAACCCGTAAACCACCCACGGCTGACGGCCAATTTCAGTGGTGAACCAACCTGCCAGAATGGCGATCAGCCCTGATGGCCCCATCCACAGCACCAGTCGCAGGAACCAACGGTTCTCGTACAACGTGCCGCGTTTACGCAGCCACACGCTCCACAGGCCAATGAAGATCATCAGCATGCCCAGCGCCACCATGATGCGGAAGCTGAAGAACACAATCGTGGAGTTGGGACGATCAGCTGCCGGGTAATCCTTCATCGCCGGAACTTGCTTGTCCAAGCTATGGGTCAGGATCAAGCTGCCCAGATACGGCACTTCAATCTTGTAATCGGTGGTCTCGGTTTTCATGTTCGGGATGCCGAACAGAATCAAAGGCGTTGGCTCACCGGGTTTGTTTTCCCAGTGCCCCTCAATGGCCGCGATTTTTACCGGCTGATACTTAAGGGTGTTCAGACCATGAAGGTCACCGATAAACGCCTGGAGCGGTGCAACCACCAAGGCCATCCACATGGCCATCGAGAGCATCCGGCGAATGGCCGGCGTGTTGCGACCGCGTAATAAATGCCAAGCCGCCGAAGCACCCACAAAGAACGCAGTCGCCACAAACGCGGCCGTTGCCATGTGCGCCAGACGGTAAGGGAACGACGGGTTAAAAATAACCGCCAGCCAATCGACGGGGATCACCCGGCCATCAATGATTTCGAAGCCCTGCGGGGTTTGCATCCAGCTGTTGGAAGCCAAGATCCAGAAGGTCGAAACCAGCGTGCCAAGGGCCACCATCGCCGTGGAGAAGAAGTGCATCCCTCGCCCCACGCGGTTCCAGCCGAACAGCATCACGCCCAAGAAGCCCGCTTCAAGGAAGAACGCGGTGAGGACTTCATAGGTCAACAGCGGCCCAGTCACCGCCCCCGCAAAATCCGAGAAGCGCGACCAGTTGGTGCCAAATTGATACGCCATCACCAGACCGGAAACGACGCCCATCCCAAAGTTGACTGCGAAAATCTTCGACCAAAAGTGATACAGATCGCGATAGGTGTCGTCACGGGTTCTCAGCCACAGCCCTTCGAGCACCATGAGATAACTGGCGAGACCGATGGTAATGGCGGGGAAAATAATGTGAAACGACACGGTAAACGCGAACTGAATTCGGGCGAGATCTAGAGCCTCCAAACCGAACATAAGCCTTCCTCTATCAGGTATCAGGTCGTTCAGGACATGGGCAGGACGCCGGTGTCCAACTGCCCCGCAGGCAATGGCCTCGCGAATCGCTGTTCGCTTTTGTAACCACAACGCAAGGGGTCTGGCCGTCTGGCCATCCAGACAAACCGGCAAAGGTTTTGATCTGGATCAAGCAATGGTCAAAGAGTAGTCGATTCCTGCGACACGGCTAATGTGGTTTGTTGTCGCGTGACAGGTTGTCCCAGGCCTTGAAATAGACCGTTGCACGAACAGCATGGAATCGTAAAAACGCCACCTTTGACCGACCGATGGACCGTTGAGTTGCAGCGCTCTGAGTCATCATTTGTTACAGAAAAATGATAACCTGCCGCCTCCCTCCGCACAGCCATGACCTCTTTGATGCCCACTCAGTCAACGATGCTGCTACGCCATCACCGGCCTTTTATCGCGTTCTGGTTTGCCCGAATTTTTACTGCCAGCGGTTTTCAGATGCTGACGGTGGCCATTGGCTGGAACATTTACCAACTCACTGGCAACGTGATGGACTTGGGCTGGGTGGGGCTGATCGAGTTCGCACCGCGCTTGCTGTTTATGCTCCACACCGGTCATGTGGCCGATCGCTATGACCGGCGCCGAGTCGCGGCCATGTGCCAGACACTGCAAGCGTTAATCGCCCTGACCCTCGCTATCAGCAGCGCAACTGGTCACATCAACCGCGAGATGATCTTCGTGCTGGCGTTCCTGCTGGGCAGCGCTCGTTCATTTGAAGTGCCCACCACGCAAGCGCTGTTGCCTTCCATCGTGCCCGCGGCGTTATTCCCCCGCGCAGTTGCCGCCGCGCAAGCCGCGCAGCAATCGGCCACCATCATCGCCCCCGCCCTCGGCGGCTTGCTGTATGCGTTCGGCAGCGTTTGGGTCTACGGCCCAACCGTGGCGCTGTACCTGATTGCCGCCCTATTGATGAGCACCCTGCCCGCCCGCCAGACTCCGCTCAATAAAGGCAAGGCAACGCTGGACTCACTGTTGGCGGGCATCCGCTTTATTCGCAGCCGCCCGGACATTCTGGGCGCGATCTCTCTAGACCTGTTTGCCGTGTTACTCGGCGGCGCTACAGCGTTGTTGCCGGTATTCGCCAAAGACATCCTGCTCACAGGCCCCTGGGGCTTGGGCATGCTGCGCTCAGCGCCCGCGGTCGGGGCGCTATTGATGTCGCTCTGGCTAGCGAGGTTTGCGGTGGAGCGCAAAGTAGGCCGCATCATGTTTACCGCAGTGGGCGTGTTTGGCGTCGCAACCATCGCCTTTGGCCTGTCGACCTCGTTCTGGTTTTCGATGGCAGTGCTGGTGGTGCTCGGCGCGGCAGACATGATCAGCATGGTGATCCGCGCGTCGTTTGTGCAGCTCGAAACCCCCGATGAAATGCGAGGCCGTGTGAGTGCGGTTAATGGCCTGTTTATCGGCGCATCCAATCAACTGGGCGAATTTGAGTCCGGGGCAACAGCTCACTGGCTGGGCACTGTGCCTGCCGTGGTGTTAGGCGGAGTGGGGACGTTAATCGTCACCGGGGTATGGATAAAACTGTTCCCCAGCTTGGCCAATCGCGATCGGATGGTGGAGCAGGCGCCTTGAACCTGTCGCGGCCCAAGGCTGTGAAGGGACGAGAATGACTCAAGAATACGGAGGCTGTGGCCCCCTTCGCAGCCTGCGCCAGCGACTACTTTATATAGAGCTTCACACCAAGGCGGTTATGGGGCGGTACGAGGGATGAATTGCTGAACTCAAACCAGCCGCCGTCCTTGTTACCCAGATCAAAGGTGTACAGGTAACCCACGGTGGTGCCTGCACCGTTGCAGGTCACCAAGCCTTCACCCTGATTGCAAACGGGCGTACGCACGCCGTCAACTTCTTGGCCGTCCAGGGTCACATTTGGCTGCTTCCCGTAGCCGCGTTCCAGCACAAACACTTTGATATTCGGGCCACGATGCGGCTGTCGGGTCTGTTCACGTCCATCCGACACATCCTCCACAGCCCCCGTGCTAGACACCACTTTGAGGATCTCAATCTGACTCAACGGCATCGCAGGCGCAGCGTTAAGCCCAGCACTGAGACACAGGCCCGTCAGCACAGTGAGGCCTGTTAAAAAACATTTGATCGTGCGCGTCATAAATCCCCCTCAACACTGGCACGCAGTATGCCTGTGGTCAGCGCGTTACAAAACAATGCGTCGTACGGTAACCACAAGCAGCCATCTGTACGAGCTGCTGGTATGATGCGCGGCTTTTTCCGACGGACAGAAAAACCTCAGGCGCTACAAGTCTGTGCTTTGCTGTTGAAAACGATTTAATTACGGCGCTGTGGCGCCACGGGGACTGGCATGCTGGAAAGGCTGTTTCAACTCAAAGCACACAACACAAACGTGCGTACCGAGATTCTTGCGGGCATTACGACTTTTCTGGCGATGGCCTACATCCTGTTTGTGAACCCGAGCATCCTCGGCGAAACCGGCATGGACAAAGGCGCCGTGTTTGTCGCGACCTGTCTGGCGGCCGCCATTGGTTCGGCGATCATGGGCATCATCGCCAACTACCCGATTGCATTGGCACCGGGCATGGGCTTGAACGCCTTCTTCACCTACACCGTGGTGCTGCACATGGGCCACACCTGGCAAGTAGCGCTGGGGGCGGTATTCATTTCGGCGGTGTTGTTTTTCATACTGTCGATCTTTCGCATTCGCGAGTGGATCATCAACAGCATCCCACTGCCGCTGCGCTCGGCCATTGCAGCCGGTATCGGCCTGTTCCTGGCACTGATTGCCTTGGGTAACGCCGGGATCGTAGTCGCTAACAAAGCCACGCTGGTCGGCATGGGCGATTTGGCCCAACCCAAAGTCGTGCTGGCCTCGCTGGGTTTCGCCTTGATCGTCGCCCTTGAAGCACTGAAAGTTCGCGGCGCAGTACTGATCGGCATTCTGGCCGTGACCATTGCCTCCATCGTCATGGGCGTGACCGAGTTCGGTGGCGTAATGTCGATGCCGCCTTCGCTGGCCCCGACGTTCCTGCAACTGGACATCAAAGGTGCACTGGATATCGGCCTGATCAGCGTGATCTTCGCCTTCTTGTTTGTTGACCTGTTCGACAACTCCGGCACCCTGATCGGCGTTGCCAAGCGTGCCGGCCTGATGGGCAAAGACGGCCACATGCCAAAAATGGGCCGCGCCCTGATCGCCGACAGTACTGCCGCTATGGCAGGTTCGCTGCTGGGTACCTCGACCACCACCAGCTACATCGAGTCGGCAGCAGGCGTGAGCGCCGGTGGCCGTACCGGTTTGACCGCTATTGTGGTCGGCATTATGTTCTTGCTGGCGTTGTTCTTCTCGCCATTGGCAGCCAGCGTTCCGGCTTTCGCCACTGCGCCTGCGCTGATGTTCGTGGCCGTGCTGATGATGAGCGGCCTGGCCGAAATCGAATGGGACGACGTGACCGTTGCCGCTCCAGTGGTCATCACCGCGCTAGCGATGCCGTTCACCTACTCCATTGCCAGCGGCATCGCCTTCGGCTTTATTTCTTGGACCGTGATCAAGCTGCTGTCGGGGCGCGCACGCGAGCTGAACGCGCCGCTGATCATTCTGTCGGTTCTGTTTGTGGTCAAACTAGGTTGGTTCCCTGCATGAGTGCATTGCCGTTTGATTCTGCGACTTACGCTATCGAGTTAGAGGCCAAGGCCAATCGCCTGCGCGAGTTGCTGGCGCCGTTCGATGCACCTGAGCCTCAGGTGTTCGACTCGCCCCTGAAAAACTTTCGCCTGCGCGCTGAGTTCCGCCTGTGGCGCGAAGCGGGCGAGCGTCACTACGCAATGTTTTCCCCGGAAGACAAACGCACACCGATCCTGATCGAAGCGTTTCCGATTGCCAGCCTGCGCATCAATCAACTGATGCCGCAGCTCAAGGCCGCCTGGAAAGCCAGTCACGCCCTGAGCCACAAGCTGTTCCAGGTGGAGTTTCAAACCACCTTGTCAGGCGATGCGATGGTCACTTTGTGCTATCACCGCCCACTGGACGAGCACTGGCAAACGGCTGCCGAGCAGTTGGCCAAAGACCTCGACATCAGCGTGATTGGTCGCTCAAAAGGCAAGCGCGTCGTCATTGGTCGCGATCACGTGGTCGAAAAGCTCGAAGTGGCTGGCCGCACCTTCACCTACCAACAACCTGAAGGCGCCTTCACCCAGCCAAATGGCACGGTGAACCAGAAGATGCTCAATTGGGCATACGACGCATTGGGCGAGCGTTCGGATGATTTGCTGGAGCTGTATTGCGGCAACGGCAACTTCACCCTGCCGCTGGCCACTCGCGTGCGTAAAGTGCTGGCCACTGAAATCAGCAAAACCTCGGTTTACGCAGCGCTGAACAACCTGCGCGATAACGCTGTGGATAACGTCACGCTGGTGCGCTTATCTGCCGAAGAGTTGACCGAAGCCTTGAATGAAGTGCGTCCGTTCCGTCGCTTGCAAGGTATTGACCTTAAAAGCTACACGTTCGGCAGTGTCTTTGTTGATCCGCCGCGTGCGGGCATGGACCCAGACACCTGCGAGCTGACCCGTCGCTTCGACAACATCCTCTACATCTCGTGCAACCCTGTGACCTTGGCCGAAAACATCGCCCAACTGCACGACACTCACCGCATTGAGCGTTGCGCGGTGTTTGACCAATTCCCGTGGACGCACCACATGGAATCGGGCGTATTGCTGGTTCGCCGGTAAGCACTGCTCGGTTAGAGCTGGCTGCGATTTTTTGAGGATCAAAAGATCGCAGCCAGCGCCAGCTCCCCGTTTATGACTGGGGTCGAAAATACCCCGCCACCTGCTGCAAGTCGCTTTCATTCAACAAGCCCGCGTAATACTTAAGCTGCACCCGCGCCAGTAAATATGTGTAACGCGCCTCGGCCAAATCGCGCTTGGCGCTGAACAATTGCTGCTGCGCATCTAGCACATCCAGATTCACCCGCTCGCCTCCCCGCACACTTCTTCGCGTCGCCTGCACCAACGCACTCGCAGATTCGACGGCCATTTCATACGCCCGCACCTTGGCGCCAGCGCTGCTGTTGAGGTTGAACTGTTTACGTAAGTCCAACAGCGTGGTTGCCGTTTGCGCGTCCAGCTCAAATTGCGCCTGTGACAACTGCCGTGCGGCCTGACGGGTCGACGCCGACACCGAACCCCCAGCAAATAACGGCACGCTGAGCTGAATGCCCACACTGTTGGTGTCGTACTTCTGGTTATAAGTGCTTTCAGAATCAGAGCTGGTTTGGCGGCTGCTGGCGTACAAACTGAGCTTGGGTAAATGCCCTGCCCGTTTGCGCTCGACTTCATATTCGGCGGATGTCAGCGCGTGATGCCCCGACGCCAGCTCCGGGTTATTGGCCAGCGCCAGCTCACGCCAGCTTTCAAAACGCTGCGGCTCCAATGGCTGAATCGCAAAACGTGTGACGAGCGGGGCCAGTTGTTCAACCTGCAACGGCTCACCCAGCATCGCTTCCAGCTCGTGCAGCGCTGCATCCTGATCGTCTTGGGCTTCTATTTCTTCAGCCACCGCCATACTCAGGCGCGCTTGGGTCTCCAGCACATCAGTACGTGTGCCCTCGCCGCCTTTTAGCAACCGCTGGTTGAGTTGCAAGCGCTCGGCAAAAGCTCGTTTTTGCGCCCGACTCAGCTCAATACGCTCCTGCGCCAGCAAGGCCTGGCTGTAAGCGCTCAGCACCCGCACGGCTAAGTATTGGCTTTGACTGCGAAAGCGCTCATCGGCCAACAACGCTTGGGCCGTACCTTGGCGAAAACGGGCGTATGCCTCGTAGTCCAAAAGTGGTTGTTGCAAGGTCAATGTCGACGCGTAGCTGCGGTAATCACGGTTGGTACGCGTGTCAGCCTGTGTCACCTCAGACTCATTACGCGAGTTGTTGTAGTTCCACGACAACGTCGGCAGCAACGCGGAGCGGCCCAAGGCGCGGTTCTCTTCACCAGCAGCTCTTTGCTCGATAGCGGCCTGAAAGGTCGGATCGTTGCGAACGGCCAAATCGTAGGCGTCAAGCAAACCCAGTGCTTGAGCCGGCCCTGCCGACACGGCACAAGCGATCAATAACGCACAACACAATCGACCCACGCTCATTCCTCCACCAAGGCCATGTGCGTGCGATCCAGCAACGGCTTAAACAAATAGTTGAGCATTGAACGCTCGCCGGTACGCACGAAGGCCTCAACCGGCATGCCGGGGCGAATCTGCAAGCCTTTGAGTGTGGCCATGCCCGCTTCGCTGACTTGGGCGCGCAAGGTGTAATACGGCTCGTCTGTTCGCTCATCGACCTGACGGTCTGCCGACACCAGCGTTACTTCGCCCGCCACGCGGGGCGTGGTGCTCTGGCTAAACGCCGAGAACATCAGCTCGACCGGCAACCCGACGTGTACTTTATCCGCCAGCTCAACCGGCACCCGCGCCTCAACCCATAACGGCTCGCCCTGAGGCACGATTTCCATCAGAGCCTGACCGGGCTTGATGACCCCGCCCTCTGTGAACACGTCCAACCCAACAACAACCCCCGCGACCGGCGCACGCAACTGGCTGTTGGCCAGCTCAAACTCGGCAGACGCCAGCCGATTGCGCAGATCCTCGGTACGGACGCGGGTCTCGGCTAGTTGGGTGTTCACCTCTTTCTGGTATTCCTCAGCCAATTGACGAATTTTCAGACGCATTTCCTGCACCTGACGTTGTAACTGCCCTATGCGGCCATAGTCTTCGCTGATGGACCCCAGCACCTGGGCATACACACGCTCGCTGTCCAACAGTCGATTACGCGGGATGTAGCCATCGCGGGCCAAGTCTCGCAGCCCCTCCAACTGCTCGGTCAAAGCCGTGCGTTGCAAGATCTTGTTGGCTTGAGAGTCCCGCACCCCACGCAATTGCGCCTCAGCGCCGGCAATGCTTTCACCAATGCCCTGCTGATCGAGCAGCAATGCCTGACGCCGACTGCTAAACAACTGACGTTGCAACGCGAAGTTGGACGCGACTTCGGGCTCAGCCTCCCGCGCCATCAGCTCAGGTGAAAAACTCACACGCGCCGCCCCGTCAGCTTCGGCATTGAGCCTCGCCTCACTGGCCAGCGAGCCATAAAACTGGCTGCGCAATGATTGCGCCTGCCCCAACAGCGGCGTTTCTTTGAGACGGATTAACACTTGGCCCGCCTGAACCTTGTCGCCATCACGCACGTCAATGCGCTCAACAATCCCACCACTGGGGTGCTGCACCACTTTGCGATGGCCCGATACCATCACTTTGCCCGACACCGCCACGCCTTTGTCCAGCGGGGCCAGCGCGGCCCACACCAAAAAACCGAGAAAACCGCCGAGCATCAGCCACCAGCCAAGGCGCGAATAGCGGGTGTCATCCAGTTGCAATACGTTGCTTGCCGAGGCATTGGCGTTGCCGGGCGCTTTAATACTCGCGTGAAGGTGGCTCATGCCTTGTTCGCCTCTGCCACGCCCAACCGATAGCTCACATTCATCGCAGGCTTGGGCGCCGCCGGCTTGGCAGGCACTGGGGCGCTGAGGACTTGGGCGGTCGGGCCAAAGGCTTGCAACAGCCCGCCGCGCAAAATAAGCAATTGGTCGGTGAGGGTCAGCACATTGGGTTTGTGGGTGATCAAAATCAGCGTGCGCTTGAGGTTTTTGAGTTGGGTGATGGCCTGCAACAACGCGTGCTCCCCGGCTTCATCAAGGTTGGAATTAGGCTCATCGAGCACAATGACGGCGGGCAGACCATATAACGCACGCGCCAGACCGATGCGCTGCTTCTGCCCGCCAGACAATCCGGCGCCGCCTTCGCCGAGCTGGGTTTCATAGCCTTCAGGCAATTGCAAAATCAGCTCGTGCACACCCGCCAGTTGCGCGGCAGCCAGCACCTTGTGGGCGTCCACCTGCGCAAAGCGTGCGATGTTTTGCGCAATGGTGCCGGCAAACAGCTGAATGTCCTGAGGCAAATAGCCCAGATGCGGGCCTAACTGATGTTTATCCCACTGCGCCAAGTCCGCGCCGTCTAGCCGTACCTTACCGGTCAACGGTTGCCAGACGCCCACCAGCAAACGCGCCAAGGTCGACTTGCCACAACCAGACGGTCCAATAACCCCGAGCACTTGCCCAGCGGGCAGGACAAAACTCAGGTTGGCCAAGGTTGCACGGCGTGTGCCGGGGGCGCTGGCGCCCAATTGCTCGACTGCCAACTCACCCCGTGGCACAGGCAAGGCCATGCGCGGCGCTCGCGCAGGATGAGCGTGCAGCAAAGCCTCCAGGCGCTGATAAGCCAGACGGGCCGACGTCCACTGCTTCCACACGCCAATCAACTGGTCGATAGGGCTCAGCACCCGCCCCATCAAAATGGAACCCGCGATCATCATCCCGGCCGTGATTTGCCCTTGTACCGCCAGCAGCGCGCCCAGCCCCAGTACCAGCGATTGAAGGGCCAGACGTACGCCCTTGGACCACGCGCTAACAGTGGCGGTCTTTTCACTGGCCAGATTTTGCTGCGCCAAAAAAGCGGTGTGCTGCGCCAGCCAGCGCCCGCGCAGGGTGTCGAGCATCCCCATCGCTTCAATGGCTTCGGCGTTGCGCAAATGCGCGCTGGCCTGTTGAGTGGCTTCGACTGACAGCTCACTGGCCGCTTTAAGTGGGCCTTGAGACACCCGTTGATTGACCCATGCCAAGACCATCAACAACACCGCGCCGCCAAGCGCCAACAACCCCAGCCAAGGGCTAAACATAAAGATCACACACAAATACACCGGAAACCACGGCGCATCGAAAAACGCGAACAGCGCATTGCCGGTAGCGAACTGACGCAGGCTGGTCAGGTCGTTCAGTGCCTGCCCGGCGGCCGGGTTGCCGGTACGCAACTGCGCCTCAAAAGCGGCGTCATACACCCGTTGATTCAGGCGCATATCCATTTGCGTGCCGAGGCGGATCACCACCTGGCTGCGCACCCACTCCAACGCGCCCATCAAGCCAAATAGGCCGAGGATCATCAGCGTCAGCATCAACAGGGTCATTTGATTGCCCGATGCCAGCACTCGGTCGTACACCTGCAACATGTACAGCGCCGGGGCCAGCATCAGTAAATTGATCACGGCCGAAAACAGGCCAATGTTAAAAAAAGCACGTTTGTAGGCCGTCAAGGCAGCCAGCATCTCGTTGGCGACGTGGGCTTTGGGCCGGGTCATGGAGGAATTCCGCGCAGTAGAAAAACGAAAACCCGTAGTCGCTTCCGCAGGCTGCGGCAGCGACTACGGGCGTTGGCGTGTGTTACGCCGCCATTGCCCAGTCTTGCGCCACGTCTTGCACGCCGATCAGGCCAATATCAGCCGCCAGCGGTGCATCGGCATGAGCCAGGCCAGCAGCGGCCAGATCGTCGAAGGTCGATTCGGTGCTTAAGCCGAACGCGCTCAGCAAGTTGTTGAGTGCGCCTTCCAGACCCGACACATCGCCTTTCATCAGGCCATAGATCACGTCCTGTACGGCGTTGCCAGCACGGCCTTCGCTGCTTGCAGCAGACAGGTCCAGACCGTTGAAGGAAACGGTGTAATCGTCCAGCGTAAAGGCGTTGCCATTGCCGCCACCCAAGACTTCGCCCAACTTCACGTTGTCCAACTCGCCCCACAGATAATGGTTCATGTTGTCACTGGCGGGCAGTTTCGGGTTGAACACATAGTTCAGGCCTTTGCTCGTATCGCTTTCAGCAATAAAGGCGTAGTCCGAGTTATTGGTGCCATGCGTCGCATATTGCTCACCACTTAACTCACGAACACCGCCATTAAAACCACCGGTATTGCTCAAACCATGACCCGCTGTTTTAAAACCCGTGGACCAATCGCTGAGCACGTCGCTAACAGACATAGAACCCACAGACGAATTGTAATTAATCGAAATAGTCATGCCTTAACCTCTTCCATAGACAGTTTTAGTAAAGTGGCGCGCAGCGCTACACGCCTTTGCCCAAACAGTGAGCAATCGGTTTATATAACGAAGCAGATGCTTGTTATTTAGAACTTATATTCCAGCATGCCGCTTAATGTACGCCCTCGCGCCATGCTCAAGTTATTACCATCGCCCATCGCTACAAAGTACGCCTCATCCGTGGCGTTCTCTAAAGCGAGCGTAATACTCAGCGTATCGGTGGGCCAATAACTGGCATACAGGTCATACACGCTGTATTTAGGCCATGCGGCTTGTTCAACACCGCTGTAATTCCATTCATTGAGGTTCTCGCCATTACCGGGGCTGTAGCGCAAGCGCACCCCTGTGTCCAGACGTCGTTCAAGGAAGCGTGCGCCTACCGTTAAAGAGCCGCGATCAGCAGGCATATACGCCGCATTCCCCATTGTTGGCCCGCATGACACTTTGTTACTGGCAGCCGGGTCATCAAGCCACTCATATTCTCGTTTGGTGATGTAACCAATGGAGCCATTAGGACGGGTATAAGGTTCACGCCAGGTGCGTATTGTTTTACCCCTTATCTTCGCCCCGCCCATGTAATAGTCTTTTGAGCAAAACTCATTACTGCCAATCATGTGGGTGTAATTAAAGTTGGTGTACATCCGCCCCATGTCGTAGTTCAACTGGTATTCGACACCACGAAAGCGAGTGTCCGCTAAGTTATTCACATACGCTGAGCGCCCAAAACTGCCCCCACTGGATGACTCGGGCAACGCAATACCGTAGTGCATAAATGAGAAATTTTTAATGTTGTTATCAAAATAAGCGACTTTCATTCCCAGTCGGTCATTATTGAAAAACAAAGACTCTTTAAATATGTTGAAGCCGAATTCCCACTCTTTAGACTCTTCAGGTTTCAAATATGGGTTGGGAAAAACACGCTCTGGAGCGTTGCCGCCATGGGGCCGCCCTGTCATATACACTTCCGTCACCGCCGGTGGGCGCCAGCCCTTGCCCCAGCGCGCATACAGTTGCAACCAGTCCACTCCAGGCTTAACCCCGATGCCAAAAGTTGGCGAAAACTTACCCTCTTCCCGCTCGGTATCGTAGAGATAGTCAATACGTTGCACCGTGCCGCTCACAACGGTTGGTACGCCGTTCACAACCTGATTGACCGGGAGTTCCCACAGGCTCATGCCTGTCTTGCCATCCAGCCGATAACGGTCATAACGCAAGCCGGCATCCAGGGTCAGCCAGTCGCTGTATTGGTAATGCAGGTTATTGAACAGGCTGGCCATCGTGCGCTTGCCTTCGGGGTCTGCACCCTCAACCCAAGCCAAGTCCTTTTCATTCTCCGAGGGCACCAGGTTGTTCGTTGACTTCAAGCTGTCCTGATAAGCCTCCAAGCCATAGTTCCAGCTCAGCAGACCATAATTGTTGAAGTCAAAACGCGCCGTGTTTTCTGCCTGAAAACCCCAGGTACTGGTGCGAAAACGATCTTCATAAGCATCAAAGGCGTTATCACTGTCTGCCGATGCGTTATGGGGAGCATTACGCCGATCAAGTTGGGTATTGACGTAATAGAGCTTGCTCTTGAAGTCGATCAGCTCGCTGTCCGGGTTGTAGCTGTAATCCAGCGCCAAGTTGCCAGTGTTGATATTGCTTTTGCTGTGACGAATGTAGTCGTAGCCATCGCCTTGGGCATTGAGGTAAGTCCAGGCGTCATTGCTGTCGCTGTCGGTTTGCAGATAAGTGAACTGAGCGCGTTGGTCGTTGGGCAAATTGAGCCCCAACTTGACCATCTGCGAGCGCGTCACGCTCCCTGCATCCCCCACTTCATTGGTCAGCCAGTTTTTCCACGCCTCGGGGTATTTCTCTTTATTGCGGATTTGGGTGCCGAGGTTATCGGCGTTTTGCCGACCGGTGCGGTAGTCGCCAAAATGCCGCTCACTGTAAGCGACCAAGGCATCTCCCACTTCATTGCCAAAAGCAAATACGCCACTGCCATTGAAGTAAGTGCCGTTGGCCAGCTCGCCGATACCACTGCCTGCGCGAATGCGACCGCCGTACTCTTTACCGTCTTTCAGAAAGTCGCTGGCTTCCAAAGTCTTGAATGTCGCGATACCGCCCAACACTGCAGCCCCGCCCATGCCCGATTGAGTGCCTTTGTCGATTTCGATGCCAGACAGCATTTCAGGGTCAACCAGCATCACGCCGTTGCGTTGCTGGTGCCCGTTGACGTTGAAATTCTGGCGCATGCCATCAACGTTCATGTTGACCCGGCCATAGTCCTGGACGCCGCGAATATTGACGGACAGACCAGGGTCGCGCTGATTGACAGCCGTGTACACGCCCGAGGTTTCTTCCAGCATGTCGGCGGCGTGGCGCGGTGGGCGCTTGTTGATCTGTTCGCGGGTAATCACCGCTACAGAAGAAGGCGTTTGGTACACCCAATCGGCGCTGCTGCCTTCGCCGGCCGATACCGACGTTGTGGCCAGTGCCAGCGCCCCTTTGTGTTCGCCGCTGACGCGGGTCAAAGTGACTTGGCGCTCTCCCGAAAAGCGGTACTCCACTGGGTTGTTGCCCAGTAAACGAGCCAAACCTTCCTGTACCCCAAAATCGCCCTGCAATGCCGAGGCGTGCAAACCTTGCAGCATCTGGCCATCAAACAGCACCTGCAAACCAGCCTGCTCAGCAAATTGCAGCACCGCTTTGTCCAGCGGCTGTGCCGGAATGTGAAAGGCGATAAAGGCTTGCTGAACTGCGCCGCTGACTTTTTCAGCGGCATGCAATGGCATTTGCGCCGCCAACAACCCGAAAATTCCGACATGAACTGCAAAGGCTAAACGGCTTGCTGACCGACCTCCTTTGCGCTGACTGACCACCATTATTGTTATCCCCTAGCGACACGACTTGCTTTGCGAATGAATCTCAATAGCAAGACGTATAGCGACAGGAAAGTCAGTAAAGGTTTTTGCGATTATTTTTTGGGAGCGTTTGTTGGCGTTGCCAGAGGCTTTGTTTTCTGGGGCCGACCTTTCGTTCGCCAGATCAAAAGATCGCAGCCTTCGCAGCTCCAACAGGGGGAATGAGGCGAACTGGGGTTAGTAAATCAGGCTTATGCCTGCAAGCTCTGCCTGCTGAATGTGCAGTTCTTGAGTGAGGGTTTGCAGCGCGCTGTCGAGCATTTCAAGGCGAAACACCCCACTGACCTGACGACTCGCCAGTGCCGGGTTGGCCAGTATGATTTGCCCCGTGCGATAACGATTGAGCTGCTCAATCACCTGCGCCAGTGGCTGGCGATCAAACACCAACACGCCTCGGCGCCAACCAGTGGAGGCGTTCAAGTCAAAGTCCGGTAGCGCTTGTACACCGTGCTCCAGGCTGTATCGGGCACTTTGGCCTTGTTCAAGGGTTTGTTGCGCCAAACCTTGAGCAGGCGTGGCTTGCAAGCTGACCGCAACACTGTGTTGCAACACGCCAACCCAAGCCTGATCGCGGCTCTGACGACCGACCACAAACTGTGTGCCCAAAGCCTTGGTTTGCCCGCCCGCACTTTGTACGACAAATGGCCGGGTTTCGGCCTCGCTCATCGGCGCCACATCAAACACGGCCGAGCCTGCCAGCAAGTTGATACGGCGCTCGTTGGTGTCGTAGTCGATACCGATTGCACTCTCGGCGTCCAACTCCACCGAACTGCCATCGGCCAGTTGAACAGTACGAATTTCGCCCGCGCCTGTTCGGTAATCGGCCTGCATCTGCACCCACATCGTCGGCCCGCTGACCCAGCCCACCGCCAGTACCAGCGATAACACAGCGGCGCGGGCAACCCAACGCACGGGGCGTCGACGTCGAACCACTGGCGCGCGAGCAACTTCTGGGCGCAAGCGATGAGGTGCAGGTTTGAGCGCATCCTCTTGCAGGGCCAGCGCCCCTAATGCCGCCCACGTCTGCTCGGCAAAGCGCAAGGCTGGCGCATGGCGTTCATCGTCAGCCAGCCACTGCGTCAATTGCGCCTGTGCGTGCGTATCCAATTGACCCGCGTGCAAGCGCACCGCCCACTCGGCGGCCGCCTCAGTAATGATCTGCTGTTCGGGGCCTTGGCTATTCACGTGTGAATCTCAATTTCTCGTTATGTATAAGCAGTGACGTCTCACTGGCCGATTTTCAGTAAACCACTCGTCGAGTGCTGCGCCGATTATTGCTCAGACGCCTGCAGTCGCTGCATGACATACGCCAGCGCTTTGGACAGGTGCTTCTGAACGGAGCTGTCTGAAATTCCAAGATGGTGAGCCACTTGTGCATGGGTCATGCCCTCAATCCGGTTCAGTCGAAATATCTCTTGAGTGCGTTCGGGCAATTCGGCCAATGCTTGTTTTAGCGCCATACGCTGTTGTTCAGCCATCGCCTGAGCCTCCAGCCCTGCCAGTTCATCCTCGATTTGAGCCAACACCTCGTGTGTAACCGAGTCAGTCTTGCGCCGGGTTTCTTGCCGAATGTGGTCGACCAGCAAGTTGCGGGCGGTGCGATAGAGATAGCCCGGTGAGTTGTCGATCTGTTCTTTATGCCCATGCTCAGCCATGCGCAGGAAACTTTCCTGCACCAGATCGGCTGCCAACTGAGGGTCTTGCACCTTGCGCGCCAAATACCCGCGCAGGGTACTGGCATGCTTGAGGAACAAGCCCTTGAGATCCATATCCGACAAACCGACTCCCTGAGCATGTAGGAAAGGGGGCGCCATCTTACTTTTTGTCGAGAATGATTTTCAATTGATATTAGCTCTCAGCCGTAACGTGTTCGATTAACGCCCACTTCTTAAGTAGGAACACTCGGGAAATCGCACCTGCAATTGACCTTATTAACTGGTTGGTACAATTTAATTAGACGGCTTGAGCCCAGCTCAGGCGCCCACAATAACAATCCAGAGTTGTGCATATGTCTCCTATCGTTCTGGTGCTTAACGGCCCCAATCTGAACCTGCTCGGCAGCCGAGAGCCGAATGTTTACGGCCACGAAACCTTGGCTGATATCGCTGATTTATGTGGCCGAACGGCCAAAGCGTTAGACCTGAATGTCGAATTTCGCCAAACCAACCATGAAGGTGAACTGCTCGATTGGATTCACGGCGCCCGCCAGCGTTGCGCGGCCATCGTGATTAACCCTGCCGCCTGGACGCACACCTCGGTTGCCATTCGCGATGCGTTGGTGGCCAGTGAGCTGCCCGTGATCGAGGTTCATCTGTCCAACGTGCATACCCGCGAACCCTTTCGCCACCACTCTTTTGTGTCGGGCATCGCCCAAGCAGTGCTGTGCGGTTTTGGCAGTAATGGCTATCGCCTGGCACTGCAACACCTCAGCCTGCAATTAAAGGGGTGAGCAGAATGTCGAGTGTTCCTTCAACGGCAGTATTGGTCGGGCTGATTGGCGCAGGCATTCAAGCTTCGCGCACCCCGGCGCTGCATGAGCGCGAAGGTCAGGCGCAAGGGCTTCGTTACCTGTACCGACTGATTGACCTGGACGCGTTGCAACTGGACAACAACGCCCTGCCCGATCTGCTCAACGCAGCAGAACGTATGGGTTTCACGGGTCTGAACATTACCTTCCCGTGCAAGCAAACCATCTTGCCCTTGCTCGATGAGTTGTCACCCGAGGCTCGGGGCATCGGCGCGGTAAACACCGTAGTGTTCAAGGACGGCAAGCGCGTCGGGCACAACACGGATTGTCTGGGGTTTGCCGAAGGTTTTCGACGAGGCTTGAGCGACGTGGCGCTACAACGTGTCGTCCAAATGGGCGCTGGTGGCGCAGGCTCGGCGGTGGCTCACGCTTTGCTCAGTGAAGGCGTACAGCATCTGGAGATTTTTGACGTCGATAGCGAGCGCGCTCAATCCTTGGCCGACAACCTCAATCAGCACTTCTCCGGGTACCGCGCCCACGCTGGCAAAGACTTACCCGCGGCCATGAGCACGGCAAGCGGGCTGGTCAACACCACGCCTATGGGCATGGCCAAACTGCCCGGCATGCCAGTACCCGCATATTTACTGCGCGCCGAGTTGTGGGTGGCTGAGATTGTGTACTTTCCGCTGCAAACCGAACTGCTGCGAGCGGCTCGGGCGCTGGGTTGTCGCACGCTGGATGGCGGCAACATGGCAGTGTTTCAGGCCGTAAAAGCGTTTGAACTCTTCAGCGGCGTTACCCCGGATGCGTCGCGGATGCTGGCGCATTTTCAAGAAATGAACGGCTGAAGCAGCAAAACCGACAGGAGCGCAATGCTATTCACTTAAGTCAACCAAACCAAATGTTGGAGCGAGCTTGCTCGCTCCAACATTTGTCCTTAAGTGAACGCCATAAAATCCAGGGCATCACACTTGTAAATAGCGCAAAACCGAATCACAAATCATCTTGCGCTGACGCTGTTTTATATCTGCGTCCGATAAGTCGACTTCAAATATCTCACCCACTGTGTAGCGATTCGATACCCGGTAAAAACAGAATGAGCTGACCAACAGGTGTACATCCAGCGCGTTGATTCCGGTACGGAACACCTGCTGTTCAACGCCTCGGCGCAAGATGTCTTCCAGCGCATGAACGATGGTGTCGTTCATGGCTTTAATCCCTTGCGAACGCTGGATGTATTCGCCCTTGTGGATATTTTCGATGCTGATAATGCGCACGAAATCCACGTTTTGATCGTGGTGATCGAAGGTGAACTCCACCAATCGCCGAATCGCCTCAACTGGCTCAAGCTCATTGAGGTGCAGCCGGTTTTCAGTGCTGCGAATCTCACCGTAAAGCTTCTCCAGCACCTCAACATACAGCTGCTCTTTACTGGTGAAGTAGTAATAGATCATGCGTTTTGAGGTATGCGTGCGCTCGGCAATTGCATCCACTCGGGCGCCCGACAACCCTTGCTCCACGAATTCTGCAATCGCGGCTTGAAGGATGTTCTCGCGTGTTTTTTCAGGGTTGTTCTTGCGGCTTTTGCGTGGCTCGACAGCCGACGTTACGGCGCCGGTGTCGAGTTCTGGGGTATTGGTCATTAAAGACTCACAGCCATCTTGGAATGCACGCAATTATGAGCCGCCCGGCACCGGGAAGGAAGCCGCCAAACGTGCCTCACAGCTTGGCTTGTCGAATGGCACCACTGCGTGATTTGGCCATTGCCGCCAGCCGCACAGCTACGTTGGCTGCGCCGTATCCGGCATAGCCGTTTTTACGCTGCAAAATTTCGAAGAAAAAACGCCCTTCAAAGGGTTCGGTGTACACGTGAAACAGCTCACCGCCCTGCGCATCACGGTCGTACAACACGTTGAAGTACGCCAGCTCGCTTAAAAACTCATCATCGAAATCAAAACGTGCGGCCAGGTCATCGTAGTAATTGAGCGGGATGTCCAATAACGGCACACCTGCATCTTTAGCCCGGCTGACTTGCGCGAACAAATCTTCACACTCAAAGGCAATGTGATGCACACCAGAGCCGCGATAACTCGACAAGGCGTGTGAGATTGCCGTGTTTCTGTTCTCAGAAATATTCAGCGGCAAACGGATTGAGCTGCATCGGCTGCGCAGCGCTCGGCTTTTTACCAGCCCATAGGGGTCGGGCAGCACCACTTCGTCATCAGCTTCAAAGTCCAGCAAGCTCTTATAGAACAACACCCAACTGTCGAGACTGTCGGCAGGTAACGCCATCGCCATGTGATCGATACGCTTGAGCCCGCCAGACGGCGCCTGAGCAGGACTCAAATTGAAGTCCGACTCGTACAGCGGTTTGCCCGCAGCATCTTCATCCACCAAATAAATCAAACTGCCATCTGGTGCCCGAACTGCGGCCAACTCCAACTCATTGGGACCAACCAAACCTCGGTAGGGCTGGCCTTTGAACGCTACAGCGCGAGCTAGCGCGCTGGTGCTGTCTTGCACCCGAATGGCCGTGGCACACAGTGAAGGCCCGTGCGCCTCAAAAAAATTATGCGCGAAGGAGTAAGGCTCTGAGTTAAGAATCAGGTTGATATCACCCTGACGCAGCAAGCTAACGTTCTTTGAACGATGTTGCCCGGCCTTAGTGAACCCAAGGCGTTCCAACCAATGTGTCAGTTGAGCGCCGAGGTTTTCATCAACGGCAAACTCTAAAAATTCGATGCCGTCGTATTGAGACGCCGCAGGTGGCGCGAACAACGGCTCAAGTGGCGCAGCAGGCGCTGCCTGTTGCAACAGACGTTCGCGGGTTTTTTCTTCGAGGTACAGCAGCGAACGCAAGCCGTCGGCCGCATTGGCCCGCGTCGGGGCGGCACGAAAACCGTCGTTGAAAATTTCCAGTGACAACGGCCCGGTGTAGCCACTTTCAATGATCGGCGCCAAAAAGCCTGGCAAATCAAATTCGCCCTGCCCTGGGAAGCAGCGAAAATGGCGGCTCCACTCCAACACATCCATCGCCAAAATGGGCGCATCGGCCATCTGCACAAAGAAGATTTTATCGCCCGGGATCTGCGCAATTGCGCTCGGGTCACCCTTGAGCGACAGCGTGTGAAAGCTGTCGAGCAACACCCCCAAATTCGGGTGGTCGATCTGGCGAACCAAGTCCCAAACCTGCTGCCAAGTGTTCACATGGCGGCCCCACGCCAGCGCTTCGTAACCAATGCGCAGATCCCTGGCGCCTGCGCGCTCAGCGAGCAGGCTCAGGTCATCGAGCAAAATGCTGCGCTCGCCCACTGCGTCTGGCGACGCATTGCTGCACACCAGCACCAGATCGGTGCCCAACTCTTGCATCAAATCAAACTTGCGCTCGGCTCGATCCAGGTTGCGCGCCAAACGATCACGACGGCAGCCTTCAAAATCACGGAAGGGCTGGAACAAGCTGATGGCTAATCCCAAATCTGCACACATTTGGCGCACTTCACGCGGGCTGCCGTCGTAATAAAGCAGGTCATTTTCAAAGATCTCAACCCCGTCAAAACCCGCCGCCGCAATGGCATCAAGCTTTTCTGGCAGGGTTCCACTCAAGGAAACAGTGGCGATTGAGCGCTTCATTTATAACTCCCAGAATTGGCGTAGCCCGATTGCGACGGCAGTTGTAGATAGCCTGATTATTAAGGCCGCACTACCATTGGGCAATCTTTGTGTACCAACCAGTTAGTTTTCAGGGCGATTATCGAACACTATGGCCTTAGGTGAATTGACGACTTTTTGTACAATCGCCACCATCAAGCCCGAACTACTGGCTTCAAAAGACCCAGAACACCACATAAGAATTCCAAAAAACGGGTAATCGCTCATGCTCGCACTTTCTGATATGACGCCCTGCTTGCCTCCACCGCTCGTGCGGTTCCCGACCTTTCACTGGACGGGGAAATAATCATGGTCCCGACTCAATCTGCACGCATTGCACCTGCTCAAAGCACTCCCAGCGCAGGTGTCGGCGGTAAATTTCGTGGCGCGATGGCGATGGGTAAAACCCGCTGGGGCATGCTCGCTCTGGTATTTTTTGCCACCACACTGAACTACATCGACCGCGCAGCCTTAGGCGTCATGCAACCGATTCTGGCCAAAGAAATGAGCTGGACGGCGATGGACTACGCCAACATCAACTTTTGGTTTCAAGTCGGCTACGCCATTGGCTTCGTGCTGCAAGGCCGCCTGATCGACCGCATTGGCGTAAAACGCGTGTTCTTCTGCGCCGTGCTGTTGTGGAGCCTGGCCACGGGCGCCCACGGTCTAGCGACTTCAGCGGTCGGCTTTATGATGTGCCGCTTTATTCTTGGCCTGACCGAAGCCGCCAACTATCCAGCCTGTGTGAAAACCACGCGCTTGTGGTTTCCGGCCAGCGAACGCGCCGTGGCCAGCGGGATCTTCAACGCTGGCACCAACGTGGGCGCCATGTTTACTCCAATGTTGCTGCCACTGGTGCTGCACGTTTGGGGCTGGCAAGCCGCGTTTTTGTGCATGGCGGCCTTAGGCGGCATTTGGCTGATTTTCTGGGGTTTGAAGTACTACAACCCTGAAGAGCATCCGACTGTAAGCAAAGAAGAATTGGCGTACATCCAGCAAGAACAGGAACCTGAGCAAAAACCCGTTTCGTTCGGCACCATCCTCAAAATGCGCGGTACTTGGGCCTTTGCGTTGTCTTACGCCATGACGGCCCCCGTATTTTGGTTTTACCTGTACTGGCTGCCGCCGTTCCTGAACCAACAATACAACTTGGGCATCAGCGTTACCCAAATGGGCATCCCGCTGATCATCATCTACCTGACCGCAGACTTCGGCAGCGTCGGCGGTGGCATTCTATCGTCGGTACTGATCCGCCGCGGGATGGCCGCAGTCAAAGCTCGTTTGGTGTCGATGTTGTTGTGCGCCATCAGCATTATCGGTGTGGTCTTTGCTGCCGGCTCTAGTCAGCTTTGGGTTGCCGTGGCCGCGATTTCCTTGGCACTCGGTGCGCACCAAGCCTGGACGGCAAACGTGTGGAGCATGGTGATGGACTACACCCCTAAACACATGATGGGCACAGTGTTTGGCTTTGGCGGCATGTGCGCAGCCATTGGCGGGATGTTCATGACCCAATTTGTGGGCTATGTACTGACTGTCACCAATAACAATTACACCGTGCTGTTTACCATCATTCCGGGGATGTACTTCATTGCGCTGACATGGATGTACTTCATGGCACCGCGAAAAATCCCGCAGGTTTAACGCAATAAACAATCAAAAAAGGGCCTGATGTTAGGCCCTTTTTTGTGGGTTCAGCAAGATGGATTAAGTACGCCGACGTTGCTGCCAAGCCGCCGCCAACCCACTGACACAGATAATCGCAATACCAATGCGACTGGCCAGATCGGGGGTGTGGTTGAACAACAGCCAGCCTAAAACTCCTGAAAACACGATCTGGCAATAACTGAACGGGGCCAGCAGGGCCGGAGCTGCGACCCGAAACGACTGCGTCAGTAACAGATGCGCTGTCATGCCTAAAGCACCAAGCGCCAGCATTTGCAGGCCGTGCATCAGGGTCGGCGTTTGCCAGAAGAACGGCACCAAAGCACTCATCACCAGCGCATTAAACAGCCCGGCAAAAAAATTACTGGTGGTCGGGCTGTCAAAGGCACTGAGTTTACGGGTGAGGATTTGATAGCAACTGAAGCACGTCGCGGCAGCCATCGGCAGCAATACCGCCGGGGTGAATAACTCCCCGCCCGGATGGATGATGATCACCACGCCGACAAACCCGCAAACCACTGCTAGCCATTGCCCACGCGAGACTTTTTCGCCCAACAATGGCCCCGACAAAGCGGCCACCAGCAAAGGCGCCAAAAAGTTAACAGCCGTGTTTTCAGCCAGTGGGATAAACAACAACCCATACGTAAAAAACAGCCCGGAGCCCAGCAGGCATATTGCCCTCAAACCTTGGAGCAAAGGCCGCTTGCTACGCAGGACACGAAGCCCGGATTGCGGCAAAAATATCCCGGCCATCAGGATGGTGTGCACCAGATAACGCGCCCACACCACCATCACCACAGGGTAGAAACCGCTCAAGTATTTGGACAGCGCGTCGTGACTGGAGAACAGCGCAGTGGCCGCCACAATCAGCAAAATACCTTTGACCGGGTGATTAACGCCGGAGAGTGGCGTGGGCAATGTCATCGAACACCTCACTGTGCAGCATTGGACTCAAAGCACGTATCTGCCCACGACCCGTGGCGGTTCTTACTCTACAACTGGCGTAAAAGCGCTCGAGTTTTATCAATCGCCCATTGCGCCCGTTGTTCAGCGCTAACGCCCTGGGCCTGCAACTGCACACAGGGGATCTCCAGGCTTAACGGTAAATTCGCCGGCAAACAGCGCAACAACCCGAGCAAATCACTGTCTCCATCCCCCGGAAAACGCCGTTCATTACGCGCCTGACGCAAAATTTCCTGCATGTCATCAGGTCTTGGGCCTGCAACGTCGCACAGCTGCATATAACGCACGCGAGCGGGCGCTACGAGCGCCAAATCATCAAGCTGTGAGCCCGAACGATTAAAGTGAAACGCATCCACCAGCACACACCCATTGTCGCGCCCGGCATTCTCGACGACCCGCAGGGCTTGTTTCAAATCCCGCGCATCGGTCCAGGGCATAAATTCAAGGTGTGGGTAAATGCCGTAGGGACGGCACAGGTCACACAAGGCGGCAAAGTTATCGGCCAGTCGCTGCTCGTCCGGGTCATTGCCCGCCACCAGTAGCTCCGAGGCACCGAACTCTGCGCCGACAGCCAGAATCGTCGCGAAATCAGCCACACACGTCTCAGGTTTGAGACGAAGAATCTCGACATCTAGCACTTTGATACCTGTGTCACGCAAACGGTTCAGGGTTTGCTTACGTAAATTAGCGTCATGCACCAGAGCAAAGTGATGCTCCTCGGGGGTTGCAGGCTCAAGACGTAAACCTACATGGCTGTACCCGGTGCGGGCAGCGATTTCGACCATCTCGACCGGAGACACTTCAAGTACCGTCAAGGCGGCAAGGGACACAATGGGTGAGTTCATGGCGGGCATTTTCATCCTTCAATCTGCGCCGGAGCACAGGCCCGGCCTGTAGCCGCGGCTTCACGTATGGCTTCGATCAAAGCCAGGGTACGGGCAGCATCTGCGGCACTTACCAACGGCTCAACTTCACGTCGAATCACCTGCACAAAATGTTGCAGTTGCAGACGCAAAGCTTCATCCGGGCTAAAGCAGTGGTGCTCAACCTGCAAAGGTTCGTGCCAGCCCGCGCCGTCTTCGGCGTAGTGCCAGCGCGTGAGTTGCGGAATGCTCAGTGCGCCACCAGTACCGGCCAGTAGGTAGCACGGCTGATCGGCCTGACGCGGATACACCGGGTTTTCACCCGAGCTCATCTCCCAACTCCAGGGTGCCGCCACCGCATCGGACCCCATCAACGTGCCTAATGCGCCACTGTCAAATTGCAGCAACACGGCTGCGCAATCTTCGTTGGCATAACCGCGTACCGCATGGCTGGTGATGGCCTGCACCTGTCGCACTTCGCCACACAGGTGACGCAACAGATCGAGGTCATGAATCAGATTGGTCAGCAACATCCCGGCACCGGCTTCACGCCGCCAGGGAATGTCGAAGTAACGCTCAGGTTTTTGCAGTTGCCAAAGGGCAGTCACCGTCGTCAATCGACCCAGCTCACCGCTGTGGATAAGTTGATGGGCGTGAACGATCAGCGGGTTATGCCGCCGATGATGGCCCACCAGCACGGGAATGCCGCTGGCCTTGGACGCCGCCACCAACTCGCGCACTTCATTTAGATCGACACCGACTGGTTTTTCCAGCAACACCGGCACACCCGCCGCCAAACATATGAGCGCGGTGCTCACATGCAGTGTGTTGGGGTTGGCGATAATCACCCCGTCCGGACGCGCCTGCTCAAGCATTTGCTGGGGCTGCGCAAACCACTCAACCCCGCATTCGGCGGCAAAGTCAGCGGCCTGCTCAGCGGGGTCGACAACGGCACATAACACCGCGTTACCTAGCGTTTTAAGGTGTTGGTAATGCTGGCGACCCATCACGCCGGCGCCAATCAGGGCAATTCGCAGTGGAACATTCAACACAGCGCTGATCCTCTTGTAAGTGTTATGGATTCGCAGAATTCAAATAATTTAGAACTCAGCTCCATAATCTTGCAAGAGAAATTAACCATACGGTTCAAACCACGCCCGAACCTTAGGTGTTAAACAGCTCAGATGCTTGGCACGCCACCGACAACTCATCGGCAAAGTGCAGCAGCACGCCACTGAGTTCATGCAGGCGGGTTTGTGGCAACCGTGCGCTGGGCCCCGCAACACTGAGCACGCCCACCACGTGTTTATCCAGCGGGCTACGTACTACGGCGGCAATGGCGGAGGTGCCCACCGCCGAACTTTCTTCAACCCAGGCATACCCCAGCTCACGGGCGAAACGTAGACGCTCCAACAATTGGACATTGGAGGTTGGCGCGTTAGGACCAAGGTCTTCCTGGGTTTCCAGACCTTGCTGCTCCACCAGCGCCAACGCTTGCGCATCACTCATACTGGCCAGCCAAGCATGGCCGGACGCGGTGTAAAACAACGGCGCATCGCGGCCCATCTCTGGGTCATAGCGCAAGCCCGAGCGTGCGCCCTGAGACTTAGCGATCCAGGTCAGACGCTCACCATCAACAACGCCCAGACGCACCAGTTCGCCAGTCTCCTGCGCCAGTCGATCCAAAATTGGCTGCACGATATCAGCGCCGCTGCTGGCCAAGTACTGAAACCCCATCGCAACTAACTTGGTAGACAAGTGATAACGGCTGTTTTCGCTGTTTTGGCGCACATAGCCCAACCGCACTAACTCGCTGAGAAGCCGGTGGGTGGCACTTTTGGGGATGCCCAGTTGGTCCGCCAGAGCTTGCATCGGTACGCCACGAGGCTCGCGGGTGAGGCTTTCAAGCACACTGAAGACTCGTTCGATCTGACTGCCAGCCATACACGGCCCTCACAAAATTTGACTGATTCTAAAAGGTAACTGCCAAAACACAAAAGCTGGAACAGCAAAAGAATCCTGGGGTTGTCGTTTGCAAAGGATACGCATATATTTTGGAACCAAGTTCCAAAATATAATAATCCCAGCACCGGAGCCTCTTGATGACTGTCGCACCCGAACCCTCTTCTATCGATTGTGATGTGCTGATTGTCGGCTCTGGTGCTTCCGGGCTGGCGGCAGCTGTCACGGCGGCCTGGCACGGGCAAAGCGTCATTGTGGTAGAGAAAGACCCCGTATTCGGCGGCGCAACGGCTTGGTCCGGCGGCTGGGCATGGGTGCCTTGCAACCCGCTGGCTAAACGTGCCGGGATCATTGAAGACGTAGCGTTACCGCGCACGTACTTGCAGCACGAACTCGGCGAACGCTATGAACCGGCAATGATTGATGCCTTCCTCAAGGCCGGGCCACACATGGTGAGCTTCTTTGAGCGGCACACGGCCTTACAGTTTGCCGATGGCAATGCCATTGCCGATATACACGGCGATACACCCGGCGCTGGAACGGGCGGACGCTCGGTGATTGCCGCCCCTTATGACGGACGAAACGTCGGAAAGCTTCTTAAGCGCCTGCGCAAAACCATGCGCGAAACGTCTTTTATGGGCATGCCCATCATGGCGGGGCCTGACCTTTCGGCGTTTCTTAATCTCACCCGTTCTGCCCCCGCAGCTTGGCACGTGACCAAGCGTTTCAGCCGCCACCTGCTGGATCTCGCTCTGCGCAGGCGCGCCCTGCAGCTGGTGAATGGCGTCGCGTTGGTGGCACGCCTTGCCAAGTCGGCTGAAGACTTAGGCGTATTGTTGTGGGAATCGGCCCCCGTCACCGAACTGATTCAAAGCGATCAAGGCGTCACGGGGGCCGTGGTCAACACCGCACGCGGCAAGATTCGTATTCACGCGCGCAAAGCCGTGGTATTGGCCGCCGGGGGTTTTGCCAATGACATCGAGCGACGCAAGGCACTCTTCCCGCGTACACCCACCGGTCATGAGCACTTGGCCTTGCCACCCTTGGGCGCCAGCGGCGATGGCTTAAGGTTGGGTGAAAGTGCCGGGGGCTGGGTCAATAGCAATATGCAGTCGCCAGTGGCTTGGGCTCCAGTGTCTCGCGTGCCGCACAGCGATGGCAGCGTGGGGCACTTCCCACACATCATCGAACGAGCAAAGCCGGGCATTATCGGCGTACTGAGCAATGGTCAACGCTTCGTCAACGAAGCCAATGGCTACTACGACTACGTCACCGCTATGGTCGAGAAGACCCCTACTGATGAACCGGTTGCCTCGTGGCTGATTTGTAGCCGTGGCTTTCAACGGCGTTATGGACTGGGCATATCACGGCCCTTCCCTATTCCTGTGTCGCCGTTTATCAAATCGGGCTACCTGAAAAGCGCTGACACGCTTGAAGGGCTGGCACACGCCTGTGGCATCGATACCAAGGGTTTGCGAGCGACAGTAGACACGTACAACCTTCATGCCCATGCAGGCCAGGACCCGGCATTTGGGCGAGGCTCAACCCCCTACAACCGCAAACAAGGCGACCCGTTGCATCAACCCAACCCGTGCGTGGCACCCCTCGAAAAAGGCCCGTTCTATGCCGTCAAAGTCGAGCCGGGGTGCTTCGGTACGTTTGCCGGGCTCAAGGTCAATGAGCATGCGCAAGTGATGAGTGAAGGCGGCGAAGCGATTAACGGCTTGTATGCCGTAGGCACGGACATGGCGAGCATCATGGGCGGGTACTACCCCGCAGGTGGAATCAATCTGGGGCCAGCCCTGACGTTTGGCTACATCGCAGGCAGGCATATCGCGGGTGTTACAGCGTACGAATAATCAAAACCCTACGGGAGCGCCTTTAAGGACAACGGTAGAAGCGAGCGTGCTCGCTCCTACACCGGTACTACCCCCGACAACGTTAGAAATCGAAGAACACCGTTTCGCCTTCACCCTGAATACGAATGTCAAAGCGATAGGCCGTTTTGCCATTCACTTCACAACGCTGGGCGATCAAGGTTTCACGGCGTTGCGGCTGTTCGATCAGGTTGAGCACCGGGCACTTGGCGTTAGCCTCAGGCTCGTCGCTGAAATACAGCCGGGTTTGCAAGTGGATGTTGATACCACGGGCAAACAGCGAAACGTTGATATGCGGTGCCATCGCGACACCCGCAGCGTTGTTCACCACCCCCGGCTTGATGGTGTTGAGCGTCCACTCGCCGGCATCAAAAGTGGTCGCTGTTCGGCCAAAGCTGTTGAAGGCTTTTTCGCTGTTAAAGTCTTCGTCGTAAACCCCTTGGTGATTGGCTTGCCACAACTCCAAAAACGAGTCGCGCACCAAGTGCCCATTGCCGTCGTACACGTTGCCGATCAGCACAATGTGCTCGCCGGGCGCGTCAGGCTTGGCCATCTCGCTCCAGATTTCTTCAGGGCGCGACGGGTTACCGGCCGCCGCCAGCGCCAAGCCGATGTGCACATAAGGGCCAGCCGTTTGCGATGGCGTTTCAGGTAGCAGTTCGATAGGCATGACGAGGCTCCTCAGCAGTTTTCGAAGTGAGTCTTGCGCTGGCCGCGCAGCACGATGTCAAAACGATACGCCAGACAATCCATCGGGTTGGCTGCGCTCATGTCCAATCGGGCGATCAAGCTTTGCACCGCGTCAGGGTTGGCAATCGACTTGACGATGGGGCACATCGGAATCAGCGGGTCGCCTTCAAAATACAGCTGGGTGATCAAACGCGTGGCAATCGACGGGCCACTGATGGACACGTGAATGTGTGCCGGGCGCCAGTCATTGGGGCCATTACGCCAAGGGTAAGGCCCCGGCTTAATGGTGCGAAAACTGTAGTAACCCTGGCTGTCGGTCAATGTGCGGCCGACGCCCCCAAAGTTTGGGTCCAGAGGTGCCAAGTAGCGGTCATTCTTGTGGCGATAGCGGCCACCGGCATTGGCTTGCCACATTTCGACCAATGTATGAGGAATCGGCTTACCGTACTGATCGCAAACGCGACCCGACAGCACAATCCGCTCGCCCACCGGCAGGCCGCCATTGTTGAAGTTCAACAACAGATCGTTATCGAACTTGCCGAATTTCAGGTGGGAAAAGTCAGGGCCGCTGACCTCGCTGACCGACTGTGGAATGCTCACCAGCGCTTGGCGCGGGGAACGGGCAATGGATGTTTTGTAATCAGGCGTCAGGGCTTTAGGGTGCCAATTGCGGTCACGGATGACGAAGCGCCGGCTGTCTGCATCAGACATGTCGATCTCCTGTTGTTTTTATAAAGGCTAAAAAGATTGCACGATCCAACGATCAGGCGAGCAGCCAGTTTCAAACAACAGGTGGGCAAGGTCTATTGAAAAGGCAGCCCACACACATAACCAAATAGTTATGGATAAACACCTTCGCCATAAGCTCTGCCCAGCTCACGCAACACCTCAACACAGCCTTGCGCGGCAACAGACATCGGCACATGGGCGTTGCTGCAAATGCCAATTGAGCCACCGGGCTCGCGCTGCCCCAGATCCAGCTCCTGCAATTCGCCGCTTTGCAGATCCAGACGCACAGCGTCCAGCGGCGCGATCCAGACAGCGTTGTTGCGCAAGACATAACGCCGACTAAGGGTTACAGACAAGGTTTCCAGCCGTTGGCGCGACTGGTTGATCGCACACTGCACAAACAGGCTGTCGGCAAATGTGCGGATCGTGGTATTGGCCAGCGGTAACACCAGCGGGTAGTTCTCTAACTGGGTGCGATCCAGCGGGCCTTGCAGCAATGGATGATCCGGGCGCACCACCAGCGTCATGGATTCGCTGTAAAGATGCTCAAAGTTCATACCCTGAATTTCCGGGCTATCAGTCATGCGCCCTACGACCAAATCAACATCGCCTACACGCAACTGCGACAACAGATACGCACTTGGCCCCGTGACGACGCTCACAACCAATGCGCTATGGCGCGCATGCAGACGCCTCACCAGTTCAGGCACCAGCAAGCTTTCGACGGTGGACAACACCCCTAAACGCACCGTACCGCCTGCATATTCGCCACCGCGCAAGGCGTTCACCCCTTCGCGCAGCGCCTGAACTGAAGGCGTTGCATAGCGCAGAAACGCCACTCCGGCCTCGGTCAGGCTCACCCCGCTTTTGCTGCGCACAAATAAACTCACGGTCAGCAGCGACTCAAGCTCCTTCAGGGTCTTGGACATAGCAGGCTGGCTCACGGCCAATACATCTGCTGCCCGCGCCAAACTGCCCTGACGTGCCATTTCCAGAAAGCACACGAGGTGACGGTATTTGATGCGGGTATCAATGTTCACAGGGTTAACAACTCCGGGGCGTAGGTTATGCGGCAAATAAAAACAGGCCTATTCAACCACTTCAGCCTTGCGGCAGGCACTGTATTACACCGCTAGCTGCCATACTCTTTCGCCACGGAGTAAACGTCTGACAGCCGGGCTGGCGTACTACTTACTCAGCAGCAACACTTATAAACAAGATTTATCAGAGGAATCCTCCATGCTTTGGAAAAAAGGACGACGTAGCGACAACGTTGAAGACGTACGCGATCAAAGCACCGGAGGCGGTGGCGGAATGCGTATCGGCGGTGGCAAAGGCTTAAGCCTGATGGCTGTGGTGGTCATTGTGGGCATCGGCTTGCTGACCGGTCAGGACCCGATGCAGATTCTTGGGCAGTTGAGCGGCCAGCTCACTGACCAGTCCGCTCCTCAGGTCACGCAACAAGCCGGACACGCGCCCCCGGCCAACGATCAGCAAGCTGACTTTGTGCGGGCCGTTTTGGGCGACACCGAAGACACGTGGCGCCAGGTGTTCCAGCAAGCCGGCCGCTCCTATAAAGACCCGACGCTGGTGCTGTTTCGCGGCCAGATTAATTCAGCCTGCGGTTTCGCATCATCGGCCAGCGGGCCGTTTTATTGCCCGGCCGATCAAAAAGTCTATCTGGACATGAGCTTCTTTCAAGAAATGGCTCAGCGCTTCAAAGCTGCCGGTGATTTCGCCCAAGCCTACGTAATTGCCCACGAAGTCGGCCATCACGTGCAAACCCTGTTGGGCGTGTCGTCAAAAATGCAGATGGCCCGCCAGCAAGGCAAGCGCATGGAAGGTGATGGCGGTTTGTTGGTACGTCAGGAGTTACAAGCGGACTGCTTGGCCGGTGTATGGGCCAACTTGGCGCAAAAGCGTTTGAACTGGCTGGAGCCGGGTGACATTGACGACGCGCTGAATGCAGCCAATGCCATTGGCGATGATCGCTTGCAGCAACAAGGTCAAGGCCGCGTGGTGCCCGACTCCTTTACCCACGGCACCTCAGCGCAGCGGGTGAAATGGTTCAAGACCGGCTTTGCCAGCGGCAACATCAACCAGTGCGATACCTTTTCTGCTGCCCAGCTTTAAATGACACACGCTTGAAGCCCTTGTAGTCGCTGCCACAGGCGACGAAAACGCTCAGGTTTGCTGCGCCGCAATGAGGCAGCAAACCCAGGGCAGCCTTTGGCCGCGCCTAAACAATGAGGCGATGCAGCTCAAAACAGTCTTGGGCATGCCAATCAGTCAGCTCTGGCCACGGGTTTTGCGGCACATTGACCAACACCGTTTTGCTACCGGCAGCCCGACCACATTCCAGATCAAAGCGAAAATCGCCCACCATCACCATCTTCGCCGGG
Source organism: Pseudomonas sp. E315 (assembly GCF_055406205.1). NCBI lineage: Bacteria > Pseudomonadati > Pseudomonadota > Gammaproteobacteria > Pseudomonadales > Pseudomonadaceae > Pseudomonas > Pseudomonas sp. E315. Next base: position 262,181 of record NZ_JBUZPJ010000002.1, read on the forward strand.
TCAACATCCCACGCGTTGGCCAGTTGCAGCAGGCCGTCCGGATCAGGCTTGTGCGCGGCGTTGTCACGCCCCAGCACGTCTTGTGGCGCAAAACACTCAGCCAGACCAATCGCCTTGAGCGTGATGTGCGCCAGCTCTTGCGCATTACGGGTCAGCACGCCCAAGCGATAACCGCGTGCCGCGAGCGCCTTCACCAACTCGACAGCACCCGGTGCAGGGGTTGAAGCCAGCGCCAACTCGCGCTCATGCTCCAGCAACCACGCATGCTTGGCCTGCGATTCGGCAGCAGGCAGCCCGTCGAGGTGGGTCAAAATGTCTTCATCGCCCGGGATATTCAACGCCCGGTGAATGGCCTTGAAGTCATGCACAGCAACAGTCAACGTGCCGTCCATGTCAAAAACCCAGTGCTTTACATCCTTGAGTGTCATGCCCAGTCCTTACGATGGCGGATTAAACCTTCCTGTGTCACCGACGCGACCAATTTGCCCGCGCGATTAAAAACGCTGCCCCGCGAAAAACCACGGGAATTACCGGCCCAAGGGCTGTCCATCGCATAGAGCAACCAGTCGTCAGCGCGCAGGTCTGCATGGAACCACAGCGCGTGATCAAGGCTGGCCACTTGCATGTCTTTTTGCCAAACCCCTTTGCCGTGAGGCAGCAACGAGGTAGTCAGCAAACCGAAGTCCGAGGCGTAAGCCAGCAGGTACTTGTGCAGGGCCGGGGTGTCCGCCAAAGCGCCATCAGCCCGGAACCACACGTACTTGATCGGGTCGCACACCTTGGGATTAAACGGGTCTTCGCCCACCACTGGACGAAACTCGATGGGCTTGGCGCACAGCAATTTTTCGCGCATCTGCTCGGGGATCAAGTGCGCGCGCTGGCGCGTGATCTCAAGCTCAGAAGGCAAGTTCTCAGGCCCCACCACATCGGGCATGGCAATTTGGTGCTCAAAGCCGCCCTCGTCGTATTGAAACGAAGCACTCGCGGTGAAAATCGGCTGGCCTTTCTGGATGGCCGTTACCCGGCGCGTGCTGAAACTGCCACCATCACGCACCCGATCAACCTGGTACACCACTGGCAACCCGGCATCCCCCGGGCGCAAGAAATAACCGTGCATCGAATGCACATGGCGAGCGTCTTCAACGGTTTGGCTCATGGCGGACACCGATTGACCGAGCACCTGACCGCCGAACAACTGGCGAAAGCCCAAGTCCTGACTGCGCCCGCGAAAGAGGTTCTCTTCGATCGGTTCCAGGGTCAGCAAATCGACCAGATCATCCAACACTTGGCTCATTCAGATTTTCCTCACACAGAGCAATGCCGACGCAATCTTCGCTGCGGCGGTTAACAAAAATTCGGCGTTTGCCGCTTAAACCTACAACGTGAACGTTAATTGCCTGCCTATCCGTGCAGCGTTTCCAGCCATTGTGCTCGCGAAATGCGATAGAGCACATGCGACTTTAATGGGTGTCCTTTCGCCAGCTTGGGGTGTTCAAAGTCGCCCTCCAGATCGCGCTGCATGCCAATGGCCTGCATCACCTTTTGCGACGCCAGGTTCGACTCAGCGGTGAACGACACCACTTGGTCCAACGCCAAGCGATCAAAGGCGCAGCGCAACACAGCCCACGCCGCCTCGCTGGCGTAACCCAAGCCCCAATGCTCGGGCGCCAAGCGCCAGCCAATCTCCACGGCAGGGGCAAAGGGCGCATCAAAGCCCACATTCATCAAGCCTGTAAAGCCGATAAAAGCACCCGTGTCCTTGCGTTCCAGCGCCCACAAGCCATAGCCATATTCGGCAAAGTGACCGCGAACGCGGCCAATAAACGCAGCACTTTCAAGGCGACTCAAGGGCGCAGGAAAATAGCGCATGACCTGCGGGTCGGTACACATCAGCGCGAATTCGGCCAAATCCGTGTCTCGCCAAGGGCGCAGGCGCAAACGGGCACTTTCGAGTACGGAAATCTGTTCCATCAGGCCCCTCCGATTTGTTACCGGGCTTTTCATATGTCGAGCAGTGTACAGCGCTGTTAATATCGCGCGCTCACTGCAACGTGAAATCCCTATGCCTGTGCCACTGATTTATCACGATGACTACAGCCCTGAGTTTCCGGCGGAGCATCGCTTCCCGATGGACAAGTTTCGTTTGCTGCGTGATCACTTGGTCGAGGTTGGCCTGACCCGCGATGCCGACTTGTTGCGTGCGCAACTGTGCCCTGTGGATATCCTCGCGCTGGCCCATGACCGCAGCTATATCGAGCGTTACATGGCCGGTGAGTTGGCTCGCGAAGACCAACGCCGTTTGGGCTTGCCGTGGAGCGAAGCCTTGGCGCGCAGAACCATTCGTGCGGTGGGCGGCTCGTTACTGGCCGCCGAGCAGGCGCTGGAACATGGACTGGCCTGTCACCTCGCGGGCGGCACCCATCATGCGCACTACGATCACCCGGCCGGGTTTTGCATCTTCAATGATCTGGCCGTCATCAGCCATTACCTGCTGGAAAGCGGCCGGGTCAACCGGGTGTTGATTTTCGACTGCGACGTGCATCAAGGCGATGGCACCGCGCGGATTCTCGAACATACGCCTGACGCCATTACTGTTTCGTTGCACTGCGAGAAGAACTTTCCAGCGCGTAAAGCCCAAAGCGACTGGGACATCGGATTGCCAATGGGGATGGGCGATACCGAGTATTTGCAAGTGGTCGACGATGCGCTCAATTACCTGTTACCGCTGTATCAGCCCGATCTGGTGCTGTATGACGCCGGGGTTGATGTACACAAGGACGATGCGCTGGGCTATTTGAAGCTGACCGATGCCGGTGTGGCTGAGCGTGACGAGCGCGTGATGCGCCATTGTCTGGGCCGCGACATTCCAGTGGTCGGGGTGATTGGCGGCGGTTACAGCAAAGACCGCCAAGCACTGGCGCGGCGTCACGGGATTCTGCACCACAGCGCGCAGAAGGTGTGGCTGTCATCAGGCTGTTATTAACATGTGATTTTTTACCCACAATGCCTGTGGAACTGCCTGTGGATAACCTGAGTGAAAGCCCTTGCAGGCCACGCTAAGCAAGGCCTGCAGAGTGCTGTATGTTTTTCGTACAGGCCTGACCCCATCGCGGCTGCCACAGGCTGCATCTGACGACCAAGCTATACCAAATTCAGTGCGCGGGGTTATCTGGTTAAAGCGCTGATTCAGCTTTTACGACCGCTACACGATCGGGCACAGCCTTGGGCAGCTGCTACCGGGTTGAGCACTCAGGTAGAATGCGCGGCCTATTTCGCCGATTTGCAGCCCTGCCATGACTGACTTCAACCGCCCTCTTCCCCCTCACGTCGCCATTATTGGCGGTGGCCCGGCCGGTTTGATGGCCGCCGAAGTGCTGAGTCAGGCGGGCGTGAAGGTTGATCTGTATGACGGCATGCCTTCGGTGGGGCGCAAATTCCTGCTGGCCGGGGTCGGCGGCATGAACATTACCCATTCCGAAGCCTACCCGGCATTCTTGTCCCGCTACGCTGAGCGAGCGCCACACATGGCGCCACTGCTGCGCGCTTTTGATGCCGACAGCTTGTGCCAATGGATTCACGAGCTAGGTATCGAAACCTTTGTCGGCAGTTCAGGCCGAGTTTTTCCGACGGACATGAAAGCCGCGCCGTTACTGCGGGCTTGGCTCAAGCGTTTGCGCGAGTCCGGCGTAGTTATCCACACCCGCCATCGCTGGTTGGGCTGGCAAGCCGATGGCCAGTTGCGCATCCACAGCCCCGAGGGCGAGAAGCAGCTCAACCCCGATGCCGTTTTGCTTGCGCTGGGAGGCGGCAGTTGGGCACGGCTGGGTTCAGATGGCGCATGGATGCGGCTGCTGGCAGAGCGCGGTGTTGAGTTGGCACCGTTGCAGCCGAGCAACTGCGGGTTTGATGTAGCGGGCTGGAGTGAATTGCTGCGCAACAAGTTCGCAGGCGCACCACTGAAAAACATCGCCATCGCGCTGGAACACAGCACGCCACGCTTGGGTGAATGTGTCATCACGGCCAGTGGCATTGAAGGCAGTTTGATTTACGCGTGGTCGGCGCCAATTCGGGAGGCGATCAATCAACAGGGCGCAGCCACTCTCTTGATCGACCTGTTGCCGGGCAAGGCTGTGGATAACATTGAAAGCGCGCTGGCCAAACCTCGCGGCTCACGCTCGATGAGCAAACATTTACACAGCCAATTGGGTTTGGACGGCGTAAAAGCTGCATTGCTGCGCGAGCTGGCCCCGGCCGAGTGCTTTGCCGATCCGGCGCAATTGGCCAAAGCGATCAAAGCGCTGCCACTCAAGCTGATCAAGGCCCGCCCCTTAGACGAAGCCATCAGCAGTGCTGGTGGGGTGCGGTTTGAAGCGCTGGATGAACATCTGATGCTCAAGCAACTGCCGGGCGTGTTCTGCGCGGGCGAAATGCTCGATTGGGAAGCCCCCACCGGCGGCTACTTGCTTACAGGCTGTTTTGCCAGTGGTCGAGCCGCAGGGCTGGGGGTTTTGAGCTGGCTTAACGCAAAATCTTGAACGGCCTGTTTTTGTTGGAGCTGCTGCAAGCTGCGATCTTTCGCTTTAAATATCAAAAACTCGCAGCCTGCAGCAGCTCCCACTAACTTACGGCTTGCGCTTGCGTGGGCCGGTGTTGAATACAGGCACTTTACGCACCGGTTTGACCGATGGCTCGGCCGGGGCCGCGTCACCGCTGTCCACCCACTTGCCCAAATTGCGCTTGCCGCCACCGCCAGAGGTTTTTGGCTTTTTCGGCTTCTTCGGCTTTTTGACCACCTGACCCGAAGCATCGGTCTCGGGCACGCGGTGCTCAGGCTCGAAGTCTTGCTCCTCATGACGCGGCAAGGTCTGGCGCGTGAGCATTTCAATCGCCGACAGCATGTTCACTTCATCCGCACACACCAGCGAAATCGCTTCGCCTTTCTGGCCGGCACGACCAGTACGACCAATGCGGTGAATGTAGTCTTCCGCCACAATCGGCAGGTCAAAATTGACCACCAATGGCAGGTCTTCGATGTCCAGACCACGAGCCGCCACATCAGTGGCTACCAAAATCTGTACTTCGCTGGCCTTGAAGCGATCCAAAGCACGTTGACGCGTGGCTTGAGGTTTGTCGCCATGAATGCCGTCAGCGTTGATGCCCAAGCCTTGCAGCTTGCCCACCAGTTCATCCACACCGTTACGGGTTTTGGCGAACACCAGCACCTGCTTCCAGTGCTGGGTGCGCAGCAAGTGCAGAAACAGTTCTGGCTTACGTTTTTTGTCGACCGGGATAACCCATTGCTTAACGCTGCTGGCAGCCACGTTACGCGGGCTGACTTCGATGCTCAGCGGGTTATCGAGCATTTGCTCAGCCAACAACCGAATCGCGTCAGAGAAAGTGGCCGAGAACAGTAAGGTTTGGCGCTTTTTAGGCAGGGCGCGATAGATATCACGCAGCTCTTCGCTAAAGCCCAGATCAAGCATGCGATCGGCTTCGTCAAGAATCAGGGTTTGCAGCTGGTTGAACTTGATCGCCTTTTGACGATAAAGATCGAGCAAACGCCCCGGCGTTGCGACCAGCACATCAACGCCTTTGCGCATTTTCATCATTTGCGGGTTGATGCTGACGCCGCCGTACACCGCGTAAGTGCTCAACGGCAAGTGCTCAGCGTACTGGCGAATGCTCTCGTGAACCTGTTCGGCCAGTTCGCGGGTCGGCACCAGCACCAGTGCGCGCACCGAGTTGCTGGCAACTTTCGGGCCTTCCATAGTCAGCGATTGCAGCAACGGCAGAGCGAAACCGCCAGTTTTGCCGGTGCCGGTCTGAGCGGCGGCCATCAGGTCGCGGCCAGCCAGCACTGCGGGAATCGCTTGGGCCTGAACCGGGGTTGGGGTCTTGTAGCCGAGCGTCTCAAGGGCGCGCAGCAAGGGCTCGATCAGGCCAAGGGTGGCGAATGTCATGGGGATACCGTCGAAAAAGGTCAGCGCAGGGGTGCATAAGTTGCAATGGCGCGCAGTTTACCCTAATTCAGACCGGTTTCTGCTTGCGCCACTGCGGCAACCCGATCAACACCACGGCGCTGATGATCACCGCCATCGCCAAGCACTCTTCAACGCCGATGCTCTCGCCCGCAAACGCGATGCCCAGCATCACCGCCACAGCCGGGTTGACGTAGGCATAACTGGTGGCCGCTGCCGGGCGAACGTTTTTGAGCAGGTACATATAGGCACTAAAAGCGATGATCGAGCCGAAGAACACCAGATACAGCAGCGCCCCCCAGCCTGCGGCTGTTGGCATTTGCGTCAAGCGTTCGCCACTGAGCAGGCTGCCCAACAGCAACACAGCACCCGCTACGAGCATTTCAGCAGCACTGGCCATTGGCCCGGCTGGCAACGGCAGGTGGCGACTCCATACTGAACCAAACGCCCAGGCCGCCGCCGCGAACAACAGCAGCGCTGCGCCCAATGGGCTTGATTGCAGGTTTGAGCCAAGGTTGAGCATGGCGATACCGATCAGCCCGAGAATAATCCCGGCCCATTCAAGCCGTGTGTTTCGTGCGCCCCACACGTAACCAAACAACAGGGTAAACAGTGGCACGGTGGCCACCGCCAGCGCAGCGACACCAGAGGACACGCCCGAGTGTTCTGCCAGGGTCACGCCGCCGTTGCCGCAGGCCAACAACAAAAAGCCAATCATGGCTGCTGAACGCCACTGCACCAAAGTGGGCGTCGGCGCCCCGCGCCAGCGCATAAAGGCGTACATCAAACTGCCCGCCACCAAAAATCGCACCCCGGCCATCATCAACGGCGGCCAAGACTCGATACCAATGCGGATCACCAGATAGGTCGAGCCCCAAATCACGTACAACGCAAAAAAAGCACCAATCAGTTGTAGCGGAAAACGACGTGCGGCAGGCATGGGGCGGCTCAAAGGCAGAGGCAAGAAGACCCCGGATTCTAGACAAAGCCCCCCGAAAAATTAAGTAACAGAACGCACCAAAAGCGACCGTACACTTTCCTGAAGGCCGTTATCGCTGCCGACGGCGGCGATCTTTTCAGATCAACAGATCGCCGCCTGTGCCAGCTCCCACACGGTTAGTCATCCGTGATCAAAAGCCGCGATAGCGCTTCAGATGCTCGTTGATTTTGGCCGCTGGAACCTTTTGCAAGCTGCACAGCAGGTCGTGGTTCAGCTCACGCAGGCCGTGCTTTTGCCGCAGTTGCTGGGCCAAATGCGCAGTCAGGTTGGCCGCCATTTCAGCATCGGCCATCGCTCGGTGAGCCTGACCTGTGTGAGGCAGGTCGGCGAACGTGGTCAACGTGCCCAGCTTGTGGTTTGGTGCGGCGGGCATCAAACGCCGCGCCAGCAGCAACGAGCACGCAAAGTTCTGCAAGCGGGTGCGCTTGATGCGACCCATCTCAAAATCCCAAAACTTTTGGTCAAAGGCGGCGTTGTGCGCCAGCAGTGGTGTGATGCCAACGAACTCATTGACCTCGTTCATCACCTGTTCTGCGGACGGTGCCGTGCGCAACATGGCGTTGCTGATGCCAGTCAATTGCTCAATAAAGCCCGGCACTCGAACCCCGGCGTTCATCAGGCTTTGGTAACGCTCGACAATGCGCCCCTGCTCAAGAATCACCACGGCGATTTCCGTGGCCCGGCAACTGCTGCTCGGGGAGATTCCGGTGGTTTCAAAGTCAATCACTGCGATGCGTTCCAAACCTGATCAATCCTGTAAAAAGTGAGGGGTTACTTAAGCAGCAAAGCGCCTTCAATCGGCACGTAGCGCGTGGCCGCGCGAATCAATGAATTGGCCGTCAAACCCGGCACGCCGTACGCCACGGTTTCAACCCCGTGCTTGCTGGCGATACGCTCAAGCAGCAAATCAAAATCGCCATCGCCCGAGGCCAGCACCACTTCGTCTGCATTAGCGGCGGCGTCCATGATGTCGATGGTGATACCCACATCCCAATCGCCTTTGGCTGAGCCGTCGCTGCGCTGAATGTAGGGTTTGAGTTTTACGATAAAACCGAGATTGCGCAGGATCTGCTGAAACTGCTGTTGTTTGCTGTCGCCGCGATCAATCGCATAGGCATACGCCTCAACGATTTCGCCACGCTGGCTGATGTCTGCCCAGAGCGCTGCGTAATTGAAATGGCAGCCATAGGCCTGACGAACCGTGTAATAGAGGTTCTGCACATCCGCGAAGACCGCAATTTTTTTCACCGGCAAACCTCATGGTGCCCAAGCAAGTGGGCGCGCGACTAAAAACAAGCCAGCAGTATGCCAGCCTGCCACCGATTTGCGCGGATAAACCGCCCAGCGTCTTCAGCGTGCGTTTACATGTGCTCTGTTTAGTGTTTGATCGGTTAAAGTGGCACACCGCTTTTTACTGCTGATACTGATCAATGAATCCGCTTACCGTTATTCGCGACTCCCTGTACTTCGTTCAGCGCAACCTTGGGCAGATCGTGGCACTGTGCCTGCCGCTGGTCATTCTTGAGGCCATCATTCAACAATTTGTTGAAAACGCAGCAGGCCCCGATGCTTCGCCAGGGTATGGCTTGATCGTCGGTCTGTTGGTGTACCCGCTGTACACCGGCGCGCTGATTTTGTTTCTCGATGCCCGCAGCCGGGGCGAAAGCCCAGGTAATCGCGAGCTACTGACCCGCGCCCTCAGTCTGTGGCCAAAGTTCGCCTTGTTGTCGGCAGTCAGCACCCTGCTGATTGTGCTCGGCCTGTCGATGTTCTTTGTTCCGGGGATTTACCTGACAGTGGTATTGGCGTTTGCCGAGTACCAGTTGGTATTGCGCGGCGAGCCGCCACTGGCAGCCATGAAGTCGAGCCTGCTGCTGACTCGCGGTCACTTCTGGCGGATTTTCGTCTGCATCCTGGTGGTGCTGGGCCCTTTGATGCTGCTCAAAGAGTTCAGCTATTCGCTGTCCCCAAAAGCCGATAACCCCGTGCTCTCGTTAGCCCTTGAGAGCGCCAACAGCTTTCTGCAGCTGTTTCTCTCTGTCGTTCTATTCCGCTTATTCATGCTAATTAGCGAACCGTCCGACAAATAAAAGCCACGCCACCCACAAGTAGAACCTTGGGATGCCCACTGCCGTCGAGTATGCTCGGGCATTCCTCGCAACCTCATAAGTCGAGCCTATGCCACGTTTTTTGCGCCACTGCGTTTTAGGTTTGCTGCTGATTTCAGCGCTATTGGCGAGCCTGATTTACAGCATGACGTGGCGACCTGAACCCAAAGAGGTGCAGGCCATCATGTGCCCCGTGAGCGCCCCTACACTAGTGGCCGGGCAAGCCATCAAGGTCATGACCTGGAACGTGCAATATCTGGCCGGCAAGCGCTATGTGTTTTGGTATAACCTGGCCGATGGCAGCGGCCCGGATGAGCGCCCGACGCGTGAAGACATGGCCTTCAGCCTTGACGAAGTCGCACGGGTCATCCGTGATGAGCAACCTGACGTGGTGTTGCTCCAGGATCTAGACGAAGAAGCCAAGGCCACGGGCTACCAAGACCAACTCGCGCTATTGCAAGAACGCTTGGTTGATCTATATCCCTGCAGCACCCAAGCGTTCACCTGGAAGGCCGACTTCGTTCCTGATCTGCATATTTTTGGCAGCGTGGGCCGCAAAATGGTCACCCTTAGCCGGTTTCAGATTGAGCATGCCGAGCGCCTGCAATTGCCAGTGGCTGAAGCCAACCTGATCAACCGCCAGTTCCAACCAAAACCCGCGCTTTTAGTCAGCTACTTACCGCTTAACGATGGCGGCCAACTGGTCGCGATCAACACCCAACTCGACGCTCCAAGCCTGAACAACAGCAACCTGCGCCAACAAATGCAGGTCACAGCGGCATTGGCCGACAAGTTCGAAAGCCAAGGCACGCCGTGGTTGATCGGCGGCAATTTCAACCTGCTGCCCATCGGTCAATATTTGCGCCTGCCCGCAGAACTGCGTCTGGGCTACTCGCCAGACAGCGAGCTGCACATACTGTGGGAAAAATACCCGATGATCCCCAGCAACCCGCAAGCTACGGGCATTGACCGCGAACTGTGGCTGACCCACTTTCCGAACAACCCCAACGTCGAAGGCCCTGATCGCACGCTGGACTACGTGTTCTACAGCCCAAAACTCAAACGCATCGAAGGCTACGTGCGTCAGGAAGACACGCTAACCATTTCTGATCACTTGCCCGTGCTGGGGCGCTTTTTGCTGCCAGCGGATTGAGGAAATAGGACGCAGGGGATGACAGGGAAATGTTTAATTACTTACATATATACCCGCCAACTTAGAATATAAAACTAATATGAGTTATATTCATCACACACAGCAAAACATGAACGAAGGAAATTTCAGAGGGACTTGTAAGTTACAAACCCCGGCAACCCCGACCATTAATCACAATTCACACAACCAATAAACCTCATACACTACTCAAACTTTCCCCACTACCAAACTTTAACTTTTCAAGTACACACAAAGTTAAACTAATCAACTTGACCCAAAAAACCAATAATCCTATTCTTTGTTCGCGGACTAACCCGCACTACAAAAAAAAGGAAATTACTATGCAATTCATCGAACTTAAAGACATCATCATCACCTCCACTCGTGCTACTTGCGGCGAATACAACACCACATTTAACTAAGCACTTCACACTCTGCGTTATGCGCCAACGGCTGGCGCATAACGCTCTGCCACTTACTGCCTTTTCAGCGCCACACTAAACTTAGCCCTAAAGGAAACATAGCCATGAACTTCGGAGCCGGCTTCAATCATGCCTTAATAAAAAAAAACCCTTTAGATCTACCCGTCAATGTCACATTTATAGAGATGGGGATATCTGACGTTATTGCTTTTTCACAATCGGGCCTTTACCCAACGGTACGGTGGTCGCTGCATTTGGCTAATACGGCCATGACCGAAAATAAAACCAATCAAACACTGTATATAAACTACATCAGCTGCCTTATTAATAAATTACCCAAATATGTACAGGACAACTTGATTTCCATTGGCTTACATTTGACAGGGTCTCGCTTTGAAGGAAATGGATTACTGGGCGGCACAGAAGCGTATTTCCCCACGGCCCATAATTTGAAGCTAGCACAGCATTTTATACATCAGCTTCACAACGAAACGGGGCTGCCTATATGGATCGAAAATGCGGGTTTATACAGCGAGGGTATTTCGGACATCAGGCACAGTTGGGAACACGCACACGAATTGTCCAAGCATAACTATTGCTCCCTTATTTACGATGTGGCGCATGCCGTAGTAGAAGCCAATAATAATCAACTCTCTGAAGACTGTGTTCTCGGCCTCGTACCATGGGAAAAAGTCATCGAGATACACTTATCCGGTATTAATCACTCCCCAGACGGCAGCATGCACGATGGGCACAACCAGCCTATTCCTGATTCTGTTTGGAAGCAATTCATATGCCTGACCCGAATTCTGAGCAGTCTCAACCGCGAGCACGATGTATTCTATACCGTAGAACATACCTCACCTACGTGGAATGAACACCAAGACAACTATTACGCCGACTTTGAAAAAGCAAAACAGTTGGTGTATCAAGCCACACCTTTAGAAAACTACCACACGCAGAAAAAACGCTACATGGAGAGCTATCTAAAAAAAATAATTCGGGGCGAAGTCCCCCTACTGGAAACGGCATGCACTCAACGCGGCTTTGACTTTAACACCCTGTTTTCGCAATGGTTAGAACATAACAAACTCGCAAATAAACGCATTACCTTTAATTACGCCGACATCCCCCCTCATGAAATACAACACCATTGCGAACTGGTCTCAGACTTCCTAAGTTTCGCAAAAAAAGAGTTAACCGCACAGAAGCACCAGGTGCCCTGCCATGCGTAGTATTGGTATGAATATTTCGGACCCCAGCCAAATAAGTTCGGTTTTAAACGTGCTTAATGAACAAGGCGCGGGGCATGTTGAGTTACTCATCGACAACTTTCTCCACTGCGACCCTGCCTCGATTCTGGCGGGCCTGGGTAATAGGCCTGTTGCATTTCACATTATGAACTCTCGCTTTCTTGAGCGTGACCCCACTGAGTTGGCCCGCGTCGCAAAAATAATCAATAACTTCGCCTATGAACTCAAGCCACTTTACATCTCAGACCACCTCCTCAATTTCACTCTGTTCGGGCTTCCCACTCCGATTACTCATGAATTGGATTATCACAAGTCATCGAGTCATATCATCGAAAGAATTGACGCTTGGCAAACACTACTCAACACCACAGTACACTTTGAAAATGTTGCATCCAGCACAGCGCTTGGCCTTTATCAACCGGAGTTTTATCACTTACTGACCACCCGCACGGCGTGCGGCATCCTCTTCGACATCTCCAATGCCCTCGTGGCCAAAAAAAATATTGGCGTCGATATTGCAGCGTGGTACGGCATTATAAAAAACACCCACCACTTCCATGTGGGCGGGTATTCTCAATCTCAAGACTCCGATACCTATTGGATTGACAGTCATGACTGTATGTTGGACAGCGAGACATTTGCCTTATTAAACACCCTAAAAACACTCAACCTATTACAACAAGGCAACACGTTAACACTCGAATATGACCATGCCATCGACTATTCACTTTGGAGAAAAACGCTTATTAAAACACGTGAGATTCTGCAATGAGCGATGACCTGCGGTATTTACTTCTGCCTCAAAAAAAACTCCCACCGCAAAAAAAAGCGTTGGCGCTATTCGCCATTCGAACCATGTGGCATGGCATTTATGATTTCACTCCCCTCTTAGATGCCCGTTTAGGCTCGCTTAAAAGCCGTGCGTTGGATGAGTACCTTGAGTACAGCTTTAGTCACCACATCAAGTTTGATTGGCAACGTCATGTTCATTTTTTAATGTGGCTAAAAAAAGAAAGCGGTTACTCTACTTTGTTTGACGAATCCATTGAGCAAGAAACGCTAGCCGTCACTGCATTACTTTGGAGCAATGACAACTACGCCCATACGGGTTCATACCGCGCCGTCATCATGAATAAAAAAACCGGCTGTGCGATGGGCGCCATACGCGGGCGCAATTTCACTGAGCTCAACAAGGTCGTTATGCTGGGAACATCTGCTCAATCGCCTGAAGAAGGTGAAGACACTATTCAATTTGGTCTCTGCGACACTTCACACACTTGGTCAATCCGTGATTGGGTCATCATTTAATGCCTGCCTCTGAACCGGTCAATTTAAAGGTATTCGCCAGCGCTTACGGCGTCATGCTATTTTCTTTTATCGCCAGCAGACTCTTACTTCAAACTGACTTGTTCATGCTCTCTGCGCTGGGGCCTGACGCAACCGCAGCGTTTGCTATTCCTGTGCGCGTGATGTTTATTGACATTATTTTTGCAATGGCGCTTGGCCCAATTGTGCTGGTGGCTATCGGCAAAGAAAAAACCCTGGCTGACAAGTTCCAGGTGATGAGCAAAGCCATGTCCTTTGCATTAATTATGTCCTCACTTTTGGTAGTCATGGGGCTGATTACCTATCCAAGATTGATTGAGTATTTAGTACACGCACCTTCGATTTTTCAGATGTCAACTGACGCTACGCGCTGGCTCACCTACGCCATCCCTCTGCGTCTATTGTGCTTTGTTGCCTCCATGTGTTTGTTTGCATGTGGTCAAGGACGCTGGGTAAGCTTGATGTATGTTGCCACTCTCATACTGAATGCAGGTTTTAATTGGTTATTTATGTATGGGTTTGGTTGGGGGTTTGTTGGGGCGTATGCCGCCACATTTGTTGTATTACTGTTTGAGCTGATCTGGCTGCTGGGGTTCGCTTACAGAATTTTCGGCAACTTACCGTTTGCAAAATTCAACATTGAATGGCTCCGAAAAATCTTAAGTAAAATAAAGTCTGAATGGCTCAGGCTGTGCTCATGGCAACTTGAAGGCCTCGTAATCATCTTCATATTGGCCTCTCAAACTCAATGGGCTGGTGTTTTAAGCCTGTACGGCGTTACCTCGGAAGTGTCTGCATTCCTTGTTATGCCACTCATTGCATTAATGCGTACATTCACCGTCCAAGCCGCGCCTTATTACGCGTCATACACTTGCAAACAGATAGGTCGGCTTTTTATGCCGGTGTACCTCTACGCGTTGTCTTTTTCCGTCGTGGCGGCGGCAGCATTTTTCATCTCGCTGAATACATTGGGTAAACATGTTTACCACCTGAGCGATGAACGCCTGCAGAGTTGGTGGATATATGGCGCCGCGATCGCAGTTTTGTTGCCCCTTTACACACTAGGCTACTTGATGCGTGGCTTATATCACCTCAAGGAGGACTATCAGACCGTTACTCGCACCGAGATTACCATTGTCTGGCTAATCATTATTCCAAGCTGTTATGTAGCCTTGACTCAGCAACGCCATGATTGGTTTTTCGTAATTATTCTGACGAAGGAAGTCTTGATCTATGGCGTTTTGAGCGTGCTACTAAGACGCCAGACTCACGCCGAATCGAAAAATCAGAGACTGAACCAAGCCAAGGATCTGGATCAGTCATCTACCTGACTGATCACCCTTCTCATCCCAACAAATACTCATAAGCCCCTCGCAAACGATCAGATCGTTTGCACGCGCATTCCTTCACGTTTTGCGCGGCTTGATTCGCGCGGTCGCTTCCGCCACCAAAGGATCGTCAGGCCAGTAATGTTTTGGGTAGCGTCCTTTCAGGTCCTTCTTCACCTCGGCATAGGTGCTGCGCCAAAAGTTGGCCAAATCCTGAGTGACCTGCACCGGGCGCCGGGCGGGCGATAACAGGTGCAACTTGACCACTTGCCGCCCTGCGGCAATGCGCGGGGTGTCAGCCAATCCGAACAGCTCTTGCAAACGCACCGCCAAAACCGGCGGTTGTTCGCTGTAGTCCAGCCGCACCGATGAACCTGACGGGACTTTGATGTGATGCGGCGCCAGTTCGTCCAGACGCTGAGGCAGCGGCCATTTGAGTACGTTATGCACAATGCTCGACAGGTCGAGGCTGGCAAAATGACTCAGCCGCGAAACTCGGCCCAAGTACGGCCCCAGCCAGTCTTCAAGCCCCAGCACCAAGGCGCTATCGCTAACGTCAGGCCATTCGCTTTGGCCTTGGGCGTCCTGATCAAGCTGGCGCAACAACATCACTCGAGCCTGCCATTGACGCAGCTCCGGGGTCCAGGGCAGTAATTCAAGGCCTTTGCGACGCACCAAATTGACCAACGCTTGCGTGCGCGCCGTTTCGTCCAGCCCGGTTAAAGGTTCGCGGCTCAGTATCAGTTCACCGACCTTGCGCTGACGTTCAGCCCGCAACACCCCTTCGCGCTCATCCCAATCAAGCTGATCAACGCAGCGCACTTGCTCACTTAACACGGTGTCCAGCAATGCCGGATCAAACTCCGCCGCCAGATAGATGCGCTCTTCACGCTGGCCCTGACGGCTGCCCAGATCTGCAACCACCAGCCAAGGCTGCTTCATCAAGCCATCGACCTCGCTAAACAATGCCGCACGGCCATTAGCCAAGCGATATTCAGCGCCGCCGGGCTTGCGTTGCTGAGCCACTCGATCGGGGTACGCCAGCGCCAGCAAAGCGCCCAACCAACGCGGGTGATCGGGGTCGGCCACTGGTGTGGCAGCCTTGCCGCGCAAATACCCCCGGTATTGCCGAGCCAGTTGTTTGGCGCGCTGCACACCGCCTTGTCCGCCGCGCGCGGCACGGCTTTCGCCTGATAACAACGCCAGCCGGCTGTGCAGGTCTGCACCCACGCCGCGCAAAATATCGCGTTCACCCAATAGGGCAGCAACATCACAAGCCATCTCGGCTAAACCCAACGCTTGACCGCGCAACAACAAGTGGGCAATCCGGGGATGGGCCGGTAACTGAGCCATTGCTTCACCGTGGGCGGTGAGTTGCCAGTCGTGGCCTTGCTGATTACGCAAAGCACCCAAGCGCTCAAGCAATTGCTGCGCCTGTGCATAACTTGCCGCGGGAGGCACGTCGAGCCAAATCAGTTGCTCCGGGGTCACGCCCCAGCGAGCCAGTTGCAGCGCCAGCCCGGCCAAATCGGCCTGCAAAATCTCTGCACTGCCATACGCTGCTAACTGCGCATGCTGGTCTTCTGACCACAAGCGATAACACACGCCGGGCTCCAGCCGCCCGGCCCGGCCCGCACGCTGGGTGGCACTGGCCCGTGAAATACGCTGGGTATCAAGACGGGTCATGCCGCTGCCGGGATCAAAACGCGGCACCCGCGCCAACCCGGCATCAATCACCACGCGCACGCCATCAATGGTCAGACTGGTTTCTGCGAGGTTGGTGGCCAATACCACTTTACGGGTGCCGCTGGGGGCAGGTTCGATGGCGGCACGCTGGGCGTTTAAATCCAGCTCGCCATGCAGGGGGCACAGCAAGATGTCACTGCGCAGCCCTAGCGCGTCTGCCAATTGCTGGTTAACCCGGCGAATTTCGGCCTGACCGGGTAAAAACACCAGCAAGCTGCCACTTTCATCGTGGATTGCATCAAGGACGGTTTGCACCACGCGGGGCTCAATAAACTCGCCCGGCACAAACGGCCGCCCCCAACGCATCGCCACAGGGAACATCCGCCCTTCGCTGCGCAACACCGGAGCATCATTGAGCAAGCCGGCCAAGCGCTCGCCTTCAAGGGTGGCGGACATCAGCAAAATTTTTAGCGGTTGTTCATCACGAAATAGTTCGCGGCCATTGAGGCTCAAGGCCAGCGCCAAGTCTGCATCCAAACTACGCTCATGGAACTCATCGAAAATCAGAAGCCCTACGCCCTCAAGCGCCGGGTCGTCTTGCAAGCGGCGAGTCAGGATGCCTTCGGTTACCACTTCGATGCGGGTGTTGGGGCCAACTTTGCTGTCGAGTCGAATCCGATAGCCGACGGTTTCACCGACCTTTTCACCCAGTTCACTGGCCAAACGCTCAGCCGCCGCACGGGCGGCCAAGCGTCGAGGTTCGAGCATGACAATGCGCTGGCCGGCAAGCCACGGCTCGTTTAATAAGGCCAGCGGCACTCGGGTGGTTTTACCCGCACCGGGCGGCGCTTCAAGCACTGCTTCGTGGCGTTCACGCAAGGCTTGGCGCAGCGCGGGTAAAACTTCATCAATCGGCAAAGAAATCATGGTGGCTCCAAAACAGTGCGGCGAGTATAACGGCGAACAGTTCGGCATTAAGCGTGGTCTTAATGTTTGGTTTGACCCTTCAAGCGTCTTCGAGGTTTTTGGTATGCGTATTTCATCTCGCGTGATTGGCGGTGTCGTGGTGGCAGCCCTGCTCACTCAACTCAGCGCCTGTGGCAGTATTTTCTTCCCCGATCGTCGTGGTCAGATCGACGGCAAGATCGATCCCATGATTGCGGTGCTGGATGCGGTAGGCCTGCTGTTTTATGTGATTCCGGGACTGATCGCCTTTGGGGTCGATTTTGCCACCGGCGCGATTTATTTCCCGCCGGGCAAAACAGCGCAAATCGCACCAGAAAAACTGCGTGAAGCCATTGGCACTGACGGCAAAGTGGACAACAGCAAACTGCAGGCGATTCTTGAGAGTGAGCTGGGGGGCAGCTTTCCACTAAATGACCCTCGCCTGATCCAACACAAAGGCAGTGTTCAGCAATTGGCGATGTACGGGCTCAAGCCCGCCGCCTGAAACAAGGAAGGTTTATGACCAGCAGCCCGGAACATGCTCGCCTGTTACGTTTGGCCACGCGTGCCTCAGTGGCAGTTGCGAGTCTTTTAATCGTGACCAAAGCTGTCGCTTGGTGGCTCAGTGGCTCCATCAGCATGCTGGCCGGGCTGACTGATTCTTTACTCGACGGCGTGACCTCGTTTCTTAATCTGCTGGCCGTGCATTACGCCTTGCGCCCCGCCGATGATGATCACCGTTACGGGCATGGCAAAGCCGAGTCGCTGGCGGGGATGGCACAGGCATTGTTTATCGGGGTCAGTGCCGTGCTGATTGCCTTTCAGGCATTCGAACGACTGAAAAACCCCGAACCCGTGGGCGCGCCTTGGATCGGGATTGCAGTGATCATTTTTTCGCTGCTGATGACTGTGGCGCTGCTGGTGCTGCAACATCGCGTGATCAAAGCCACTGGCTCAAACGCAGTGCGTGCTGACTCACTGCACTACCGCTCTGACTTGCTGCTCAATGGCAGCATTTTGTTGGCGCTGGTATTGGCCAGTGTGGGCTTTCCACAATTGGACGCATGGTTTGGTCTGGGTATCGCGTGTTACATCCTCTGGAGCGCCATCAAGATCGCTCGTGAGAGTTTTGCGGTCTTGATGGATCAAGAGTTACCAAGCGATGTCAGCGAAAACATGCTGACACTGGCGTGTGCAGTGCCCGGCGTACTCGGCGCCCATGACTTACGGACACGTATTTCGGGCAACGTCTGGTTTGTGCAGTTGCACCTGGAGCTGCCGGGTGAGCTCAGCCTGTCGCAAGCCCACACCATCAGCGATCTTGCCGCGGCAGCGATTAAAGAGGCCTATCCGCGGGCCGAGGTGCTGGTGCACGCCGACCCGCATGAAGTGGTCAAACCGCGCGCGACGCCTCAGTAATTAACCTGATAACCGCGACTGCTCAGGCAGTTGCCTTGCGCTTGGCGGTAAGTTTGAACCACCGCAGGTGATGGTGCGTAGGTCACTGTGGCAGGGTCAAAACCACTTTGATCGACCGCCCAGCGGTAGCAGTCGTAGCGGTCTTGATCAATTTGTGACGCGCTTTGGCCATTGGCGGGGTAAGCCACCACGTCATAGCCGTTGCTCACAGGCTGGGGCATCGGTTGCGGGATGGAGGGCGGCGGCTGAACCACGATGTAGTCCTGTGTGGCGGGCTGATATGCGTAATACGCTCCCGCAGCCAGAAACAACAATGAGCTGCCGATCCAAACCTGCCGCGCATAATCAGGCAAATACCCTACACGAATCCCGTAAGGCGGCTGTACGACGATGTAACGCGGGCCTTGCGAGCGATACCAGTAGCCGCCAGAAAAGTAGTAACTCTGCCCGCGATAAGGCACTTGCCAATGTTTGCCCGGGAATCGATCAACGACATAACCCGGCCGATACTGCGGCCCAGGGCCCCAACCATTGCCATGCCCATCAGGACGCCCCGGCCAAGGCCTGTCATTGGGTCGCCCGTTATTAAAACCGGGGTTAGGGCCGCTGCCATAACCCGGCCTCGATCCATTACCTTGCCAATGCGCGTTATCGCCGGGGCGGCGAGGAATGTCCTGATAATGACCAGGGCGCGGCGGCTGAGTTTGCTGCACCGCGTCAGGACGGGGCCGAATCGGTAAATTATTGCTCGGCTGAGAAGGCCGGCCCTGACCATTAGGCTCTTGCTGTGGCCGGTTTTGCCACTGCCCACCTTGAGGCTGCCCATGCCCATCATTGGGCCTGCCGTTATCGGGACGTGGCTGATTGCCTTGCGGGCGGCTCTGATTATGCTCAGGGCGAGGCTGGTTGTTACCGCCCTGCCCATGCTGCCCGCCATTAGGTCGGGCTTGCTGAGGGTTGCCTTCACCTCGCTCATCGGCCAACAACTGACCGCTGACACTCACGCAGAGCAAGCTAACGGCGGTCAAACGCCAAAGGCGCGATTTCATGGTGTTCCTCACTACAGGTCGGGGCGTACACATCAGACTGAGAAACCGGGTGCCGGTTCTGCGCAAGGTTATCAGTTGCGCAACTTATTTTCGGCCAATAAAAAAGGGCGACCCGTCGGTCGCCCTTTGAATTTTTTCGTCCTGGCTCAACACTTGTGATGTTGGCTCACCTCGCCCCGTCTTCTGGACAGTGCGTAGCCCGGGGGCCGGAGCAACCCTGTGGGGTTGGCGGCCGCGGCTGGCCTGATTTGGCGGGCCGCAGTGGACTCTATGTCCGGGCAGTGATTCTGGTGATAAGAATAGGCCTGCGAGCGCGGCAGATGATTGCGAAGATTGCTCAATAAAACATCACTTGCGCAATTTTTGACTTAAGGTAGATACTTTCACGCAATAGTTATGACAAAGGGTGTCTTCGTGAGCAAACTCGACCGGTATGACCTGAGCATTTTGGCGGAATTACAGCGTGACGCACGCATCTCCAATCAAGAGTTGGCCGAGCGCATCGGTCTATCACCTTCGCCTTGTTCACGCCGGGTAAAACAGCTGGAGGATGACGGCTATATTTCCCGCCAAGTCGCACTGCTGGATCGAAAGCGACTGGGCTTAAGCCTCACCGCTTACGTATTGATCGGCATGGACCGACATACACCAGAGCGTTTTGAGAACTTCGAGGCGGCGATTCGCAGCCTGCCGCAAGTTTTGGAATGCAGCTTGGTGACAGGGGTGGATGCCGATTACCAACTCAAAGTGGTGGTGCCAGACATGGATCACTACCAAAAGCTGCTGCTGGGCCATTTGACCCGTATCGATGGCGTCACCAGCGTGCGTTCAAGCTTTGTACTTAACCAAGTACTCAACAGCACTGAATTGCCACTGACGCATCTGCGTACCTAATACCAAGGGCAACTGCCGAAGGCTTCGAGCTGTCGACTGCTGGGTCTTAAAAAACGGCAGCTCCTACGGGGCTGGATCAATTTTCGCCCCGCATGCCTTGGCGTATACTCCCCCAGCTTCCCCCCCCCCCCGATGACGCTGGAGAACACTGATGGATCCTGCCGTACTTGAAGAGTGGATGATGACTGGCCTGGTCAGCATCTTGATCATTTTCATGGGCTTTATCGTCTGGGATCTGGCCAAGAAGTCCAAAGCCGGGCGTTTCGGCTCGTTTATTCTATTTTTCGTACTCGGACTGGGTGTTGCCGCGTTCATCATCAAAAGTGTGGTGATTGGCTTGATCGAGTCAGGCGCGCTATAGCCGCGCAGGCACTTCCTTGTATTGCCCCTGCTCAAGCCCTTCAATCGTCCAGTCACCAATGCGCACTCGCACCAGACGCAAGGTTGGCAAACCAACCGCTGCCGTCATGCGCCGCACTTGCCGATTGCGCCCCTCGCGAATCACCAGTTCCAGCCACGAGGTTGGCACGCTTTTACGAAAGCGCACGGGCGGGTTGCGCGGCCATAGCTGGGGTTCCTCCAGCGCTCTGGCTTCGGCGGGCAGGGTCTTGCCATCATTGAGTTCCACACCGTCGCGCAATTGTTGCAGTTGCTCAGGCGTAGGCTCGCCCTCCACTTGCACCCAATAGGTTTTAGGCAGCTTGTGTTTGGGGTCGGCAATGCGCGCCTGTAACTGGCCGTCATTGGTTAACAACAGTAAGCCTTCGCTGTCGCGGTCCAGCCGCCCTGCCGGATAAATCCCCGGGATGGGGATAAAGTCTTTAAGCGTCGCTCGCCCCCCTTCATCACTGAACTGAGTCAGCACATCAAAAGGCTTATTGAAGAGAAACAGCTTGGGCTCAGACGGCGGCGCTTTGGCCACACGGCGATTTGCCCCTTGAGGGGCGCTGCTTTTGGGCGCGGGACGGCGTGGGGCGGGACGTGCAGGACGAGACATGGCAAAGAGAACATCTAACGATCAGGGCTGGCAATGCTAGGGGCTGTTGGCGTTTGAGTGCAACAGCCCCTTCGGCCTGATCGCTAAATGGCCCTCGTCTATCAACGGAATGGCGGCTCGTCGAAGCTGCGCAGCTTGCGTGAGTGCAACGAATTGAGCTGGTTACGCATCAAATCCACGGCAGCAATACCGATTTTCAAGTGCTGACTTACGGCGCGCTCATAGAACGCATTGGCCGAACCCGGCAGTTTGATTTCGCTGTGCAGAGGTTTGTCCGAAACGCACAGCAACGTGCCGTAAGGCACCCGCAAACGATAGCCCTGCGCCGCAACGGTGCCGCTTTCCATGTCCACGGCCACGGCACGAGACAGGTTGATCAGCGGGCGTTCCTGCGCCCAACGCAACTCCCAGTTGCGATCGTCGTAGGTCAAAACAGTGCCTGTACGCAGACGCTTTTTCAGTTCGTCGCCATGCTCGCCTGTGACTTGAGCTGCGGCCTCCTGCAATGCCAGTTGGACTTCAGCCAGCGCCGGAATCGGAATATTGGGCGGCACAACACGATCGAGAATCCCATCGCGACGCATGTAAGCGTGTGCTAGCACATAGTCGCCAATGGTCTGGGATTGGCGTAGCCCGCCGCAGTGACCAATCATCAGCCAGCAATGTGGGCGCAACACAGCCAAGTGGTCGGTGATGTTTTTGGCGTTGGACGGGCCAACGCCGATGTTGACCAAAGTAATGCCGTGGCCATCATTGGCTTGCAGGTGATACGCAGGCATTTGATAACGGTGCCACACCACGCCAGCGGCAATGGCCTGAGCCTCGCCATAGTCCATCGACTTTTCGATGATCACGTTGCCCGGCATGACCATGCGCACAAAACGCGGGTTGTCGCGCAGTTGCTCAAGGCCATGAAGGATGAACTGGTCGACATAACGGTGGTAGTTCGTCAGCAAAATCCACGGCTGCACATGACGCCAATCGCTGCCGGTGTAATGCACCAGACGGCGCAGCGAGAAGTCGACCCGGGCAGCATCAAACAGAGCCAATGGCAGAGGGTCGGTGTTCTCCCAGTCGTACAGACCATCCGCAATGCCATCGGTGGCAGCGGACAGGTCAGTGCTTGGAAACACGCGGGCCAAGGCGGCGGCTGTCACGCCGGAGCCTGCAAGCTCATCGCCCTGCTCAACCACGTACGGGTAAGGGATGTTCTGCTGACTGACGCCGACTTCAATTTCAACGGCGAAATCGCGCATCAATGGCACCAACTGCTCCAGCAGATACTTACGAAAGGCAGCGGGATGGGTCACTGTGACGCTGTAAGTACCAGGCAACTGCACCTTGGCATAAGCCCGAGTCGTGGACGGGACTTCGCCATTCATGCGGTAGGTCAGGCGCAGTTCCGGGTAGCGAAACAACGCGCGCTCTTCAGCGCTGGGCTCGACTCGATCCTTCAAGTAACGCTTGAGGGCCTGACTCAAGGCCGTGGTTGCGCGCTCGTGCAAAGCAGCAAGCCGGTCGACGGCCTCTTCAGCGGTGGAAACGACAATAAAAGCTTCGGTCACGATAAGCATCCTGTCTTCTGAACGGGCAGACGGCTATCTTGCCTGCATCGCAGGCTCAGAGGGAACACTGAATTGGGGTGAAGCCTTTGCTGGCGTAGCAAAACCAACTACGCCCGTAGGAAAATACCCTCATAACACAATGAAAAGTCACTCTTATATTTAGGATGAATACTTACTTAATCAAGGAACAGTCTTTTTTAAATAAAAACATTTGACGACTCGCCAACACAAATACTAACGCCACATATAAAAACATAGGATTCTTAAAAAAAGCACATTATAAAAACCAAGTCCGGCTAGAACCTCTGCACAAAATAGCCCCATTAAATACAATCAACTGATCGCCCTCGAATACATTCACCCCTTACCAAATCACCAGCAATACACTTAAAACAAAAGGAGTTCAAATATTCAAACCTCCTAACTTATTAATTACTTTGAGTGTACCTTTGCATGCAGGTATTAAACCCTGATTCTCAGGGCCCGCGTCAGAACTCGACGCGGCTCAGGCACCTGATAAAAACAACATAGACATATAACTTTAGTGACTGAAACCCACGCACAACCACCCAAATCCACACTTCAAAAGTGAGTGCGAGCAAGATCCCAACCCGATCAAGCCGCATTATTAATTCTGCGGGCTGGAACGAGCCACGATTGCCTTCACGTCCACAGCGCGGGGCATTGAGCCGTACACCCGCCCCGAAGCGCCGCCTAACCGGCTGACTGTAAATCCATCGCTGACGGCACTGTTTCCGGCCTCTAACAACAACTTGGCCTGTAACGCGACGGCAATGTCTTCGGTCAGTTGTCGGGCGCGATATTGAATGTTATCCGTGTCTTTGAACCCATTTTTTAATTGGTCAATGTGCTTGGCCAAACGCGTATCGCCATGCCCGTCCCCCAGTTCAGCGAATAACGCATCCAGCACACCCGGCTCTTTGGACAAGGCGCGCAGCACATCCAGGCACTGCACATTGCCAGAGCCCTCCCAGGTTGAGTTAACCGGAGCTTCGCGATACAAGCGCGGCAGGATGCTGTCTTCGACATACCCTGCGCCGCCCATACATTCGGCCGCTTCATTGATCATGGCCGGGGCACGTTTGCAGATCCAATACTTGCCCACCGCCGTGACCAAGCGTGAAAACTTGGCCTCTTGCGCATCATCCAAATGATCCAGCGCCCGCCCCATGCGCAAGCTCAACGCCAGCGCGGCTTCGCTTTCCAGTGCCAGATCGGCCAATACGTTTTGCATTAATGGTTGCTCGGCCAACATCCGGCCACCTACCAACCGATGAGCACAATGGTGGCTGGCCTGAGTCAGCGCCTGTCGCATTAAAGCGCTGGAGCCCACCATGCAATCAAAGCGCGTCATGGCAACCATCTCAATGATGGTCGGGACTCCGCGCCCTTCTTCGCCGATCATCCATGCCAAAGCCCCACGAAATTCAACTTCGCTGGACGCATTTGAGCAATTGCCCAGTTTGTTTTTCAGACGCTGGATATAAAACTCGTTGCGGCTACCGTCCGGGCGATGGCGTGGCAGTAAAAAGCAGCTCAAGCCTTTGTCGGTTTGCGCCAGGGTCAAAAAGCCATCGCACATGGGCGCAGAACAAAACCACTTATGCCCAAGCAACTCGTAGGCTTGGCCCGGCCCACTTGCGCCCACTGCAAAGGCGCGAGTGGTATTGGCTCGCACATCAGTGCCGCCCTGCTTTTCAGTCATCGCCATGCCGAGGGTGACGCCGTTTTTTTGGCTGATGTCGACATTGCGCGGGTCGTATTCAGTGGCAAGCACTTTGGGCAGCCAAATGCCGGCAATTTCCGGTTGCAGCCGCAAGGCCGGTACGCTGGCAAACGTCATGGTCAGCGGGCAACCACTCCCAGCCTCCGCTTGGGTATGCAAATACGTCATGGACGCACGGGCAACATGAGCACCCGGCTGAGGCGCTGTCCAGGGCAAGGACGGCAAGCCATGCTCAATCGCAGTGCGCATCAGTTCGTGATAAGCCGGATGGAACTGCACAAGATCAATCCGATGACCAAAACGGTCATGACTGACGAACACAGGTTTGTTTTCATTGGCCAAAAAACCCGCCGCCATCAGCGGGCCTCCCGCCAGCGCACCGTACTGGTCAATTCGCGACTGAGCCCAACCCGCGCCAAAGTGCTGGCTCCAGTACTGGAGCGGCAAGTCGATGCGATACAGGTTAGCGCCGTCCAAAGACGGCGGCTGATTGGTCACTTGGTGGGTTTCAGCGTACTGATGCAGGTTCATTGCGCGGGCTCCTGAGGATCATGCCAATGGAGCCAGTGAAGCATGCTTTGCCGCCATCACAAGCGGCATAAACGCCTAACCTTCGGCGCTTTTGCCCTCAAAACCGCCCATCAGATGCGCAGACAAGGCCTGCTGTAAGGCCTCAAAGCGCAACGGCTTGATCAAGTAGCCCGTAACGCCCTCAACCTTGTCACACGCCTGCTCGGCCTGAGCTTGGGATTCGAACAGCGCCAACACCGGCAACCGTGCGCAGGCAGCCAGTGTCAGCAATTGATTGCTCATGGACGAGCCCGTGACATGGGCCAACGGGCAGGCAAGCAACACGACATCCACTCGTTCACGACGCAAGGTTTCAATGGCTGCCTGCCCACTGTCAACGCTGATCACGCGATAGCCGAGCTTGAGCAACATACCGCGCAGCGCCACTGGGTGAGTGCTGCTGTCATCAACCACCAACACCACCCGCCCTTGCGGGTTCTGGTCGGGAGCCTGCGGCGTGTTTAGCGCGCTCTCTTGAGGGTGCTCAGTCAGCGCAGCAGGCTCAAGCTGCAAGGACAATTGAAACTGCGACCCTTGGCCAGGTTGCGAGTGATGGGTGAGACTTGCACCCTGCAACTCGACCAAGCGACGGCAAATGGCAAGTCCGATGCCCAGACCACCAAACTTGCGGGTCATGGAACCATCAACCTGGAAGAAGTGCTGGTACAACTCACCCTCTTCCTGATGCACAAAGCCAATGCCGCTATCAATCACATTGAACGCCAGCGACCAACGCCCCGACTCGCCAGTCTTGCCGGTGACGCGCAGAATCACACCGCCTTGCGTGGTGAATTTGACGGCGTTATCCAATAAGCACGCCAAACATTGGCGAATTTTCTCCACATCGCCCACCCACTGATCTGGCAGGCCGCGGGCGGTTTCACACACAAAACTCAGGCCTTTGCTCTGCGCGCTCGGCTCAAATTGCTCACGCAGGCCTTGCATCAGCTCACTCAAACTGAAGGGCTGACGGCGAACGCTGAGGCGTCGGGCTTGCAGTTCGGTGAGAGTCAAAATGCCATTGACCATGCCCATCATTTCCCGAGCCGAGCCTTCGGCGGTCTGGGTGTACTGCTCCAGCTCCGGGCTCATGTCTAAGGTTTTGATCAACTCCAGCGAACCAATCACCCCGTTCATGGGCGTGCGTAGTTCATGGGTCACGGTGGCTAAAAATTCGTCTTTTAGCTGGTTAGTGCGAGCCAGTTGCTGGTTCATGGCCGCCAGCTTTTGGCCTGACTCTTGAAGCGTTCTGGCCTGCAAGTCGCGCATGGCGTTGATGCGGTCTGCCAGCGCCAACGACAACAGCCCAACCTCGATTGCCGACCCTATTTGGCTGGCGTACATGGTCAGGAACACATTGGGCAGGTAGCCCAACACCATCAGCGTATTGACCAGCCCGCCGAGCAAAAAGGCCGACCAGGCAATCACGAAATAGCGCGCCACCCGCAGCCCACGCCACCAAGCTACAACCCCTGCAACAAAGATGGTCACGATAAACGCTAACGCCAACCCCGTAGCCAGTCGCAAGGAAGTGGCGTAACTGGTGGTCAACGCCAACAGCATCACCAACGCCCCCACGGCCATCAACACCATCAAGGCGCGGTCTAGCCAGCGGCTATGGCTCGCGGTGTGCAAAAAAGTACGGGCGAACTGACAACCAAAAAAGGCGGCCGAGCCAATCAAGAACGGCGTAGCGGCGTTGGCCCACCAAGGGCTGTTGGGCCAAAAGTACTGCACAGCGGCGCCATTAACGGACAGCTGATACAGCCCAAACGAGGCGATATAGAGGATGTAATAGAGGTAACTGGTGTCACGCACGCTGATATAGATGAACAGGTTGTAAACCAGCATCCCGAGCAGAACGCCGTAAATCAGGCCGAGGATGTAAATACGAACGGGTTGAGCTTCAAGGTATGCCTGCGATGACCACAGGGTAAGCGGTGCTTGAATCGAACCCTGACTGGCCAAGCGCAAATAGACAGTCTGGTGTTGCCCCGGACTGAAGTTCAACTCAAACAGATAGTTGTTGTCTTTGATGGGCCGACTGTCAAAGGGCAACGCATCACCAGTGCGCTCGGCCAAGCGGAACGTACCAGTGCTGTCCGCCAAATAAAGGTCGATGTGATCAAGGGGCGGGTATGCCAGTTCCAACAGCCACGTGCGAAACGCCTTCGCATCTTGTGGCTGATAGCTCAAATCCACTTTCAGCCAGAAAGCCGAGTGTGAATAACCTGCATTGAGCGTGGCCTTATTGTGTGGCTTAAACAGATCATCGCGCGAAGTGACATCCGCTAAAGTCGCCTGACCACCCACGTCCTCAAATACCTGCATCACCTTGCCCAAGGGCAGGCTTTGAGTGGCTTCGTCGAAAGCAACTGCGCTGGCCAGCATCGGTAGCCAGCCCAAAAAAACGATCAGCAAATAGCGCATACAGCCCCAGCGTGGCGCGCCCGGCAGCTTCCGCAAGCCCCTTTTCCCTTTGAGACAACGTAGACCGGATGACCTGTTATTAAATTTAAAGTGCCACTAGCATAGCCGCTGATGGCAATTACACACCACCTAAAATCCAACAAAAAGGCTCTAGATCAAGCATTTGAGACCCAGGCGCGGTGCCTTTCATGGCTTAGTTTCGGGTGATTAAACATCCATCCAGGACGCAAAATTGAACACAGCCCAAGCCGCCCCCAAAAACCGTTTGATGGTAAGCTCGCGCACCATGAATATCTACAGTTCTCGCCCCGTTGTCCTCTGTCTCTCCGGCCATGACCCCAGTGGTGGCGCCGGCTTGCAGGCAGATATCGAAGCCCTGCTGGCTCAAGGCTGTCACGCCGCCCCGGTGGTGACTGCCTTGACTGTGCAGAACACGGTGAATGTTCGCGACTTTCGCGTGCTTGACCGCGAGTGGGTGCTGGCGCAAGCCGATGCCGTACTCAGCGACTCAACGGTCGCGGCGGTCAAACTAGGCATGCTCGGTTCGCTGGAGATGGTCGACACCGTCGTCGATTTGCTCATGGCTAACCCGCATCTGCCGATGGTCTGCGACCCGGTGTTGCGCGCTGGCGGCGGCGGACGCTTGGGCAAGGACGAAGTTGGCTACGCCATGCGCGAGCGCCTATTGCCTCTGGCTACCATTGCCACGCCAAACCTGCCTGAAGCCCGAATTTTGGCCGAACTGCCCGAGGGCAGCGCCGATGAATGCGCCGAAAAACTCCTGCCTTTTTGTAAACACTTGCTCATCACCGGCGGGCACGGCGACGAACACGAAGTCCATAACCGCTTGTACAGCCGCGATGGCAGCCGTCACACCTTTACCTGTTATCGGCTGCCCGGCAGCTATCACGGCTCGGGTTGCACCTTGGCCAGTACGTTGGCCGGGCGTTTGGCTATCGGCGAAAACCTGGTCAGTGCGGTACAAACAGCCCTCAATTACACATGGCGCACGTTGCGCGATGCGGAGCAACTGGGACAAGGCCAATTTGTACCCCGCCGCTTGCCGCTGGATTTCTGCTCGTAACCCATGAGACTCGATTTATGACGCTGCGCGGTCTGTACGCAATCACTGACAGCCACTTGCTTGCTGGCAAACTGTTGCCCTATGTCGAGGCGGCCCTCGATGGTGGCCTAACGCTGCTGCAATATCGCGACAAAAGCGAAGACGCTGCTCGCCGCCTACGTGAAGCCCAAGCCCTGCGCGATTTGTGCGAACGCTACAAGGCGCACCTGATCATCAACGATGATGCCGAACTGGCAGCACGCTTGGGAGTGGGAGTTCACCTTGGGCAAACTGATGGCCCGCTGACACCCGCCCGTGCTGTGTTGGGGCGCAAGGCCATCATTGGGTCCACCTGCCACAGCCAGATTGAGTTGGCCGAACAAGCCGCCCAAGAAGGCGCCAGTTATGTCGCCTTTGGCCGCTTTTTTAACTCCAGCACCAAGCCTGGCGCACCCACTGCGACCCTGGACGTACTCGATCAAGCGCGTGCTCGGCTCAGCTTGCCGATCTGCGTGATCGGCGGTATCACCCTTGATAACGCTGCCCCGCTGGTGGCCCACGGTGCTGATTTGCTGGCGGTGGTACACGGCCTGTTTGGTGCTGATAGCACTCAGGACGTCACTCGCCGCGCACGCGCCTTCAACGCCTTGCTGTCTATTTAAATACCGAATCCTGATTCAGAGAGAGCCCACCATGTCTCGTTCCGAAACCCTGTTTGCCAACGCCCAAAAACATATCCCCGGCGGCGTAAACTCGCCCGTTCGTGCATTCAAGAGCGTGGGCGGCACGCCACTGTTCTTCAAACACGCTGAAGGCGCCTACGTCACCGACGAAGACGACAAGCGTTACGTGGACTACGTTGGCTCTTGGGGGCCAATGATTTTGGGCCACAGCCACCCAGAGGTTTTGGACGCAGTACGTGCTCAGCTAGAACATGGCTTGTCCTATGGCGCCCCGACTGCCATGGAAACCGAGATGGCCGATCTGGTGTGCTCCATCGTGCCCTCAATGGAAATGGTACGCATGGTCAGCTCCGGCACCGAAGCCACCATGAGTGCCATTCGTCTGGCTCGTGGCTTCACGGGTCGCGACAACATTCTCAAGTTTGAAGGCTGCTACCACGGGCACTCAGACAGCTTACTGGTCAAAGCCGGTTCCGGCGCACTGACCCAAGGCGTGCCCAGCTCAGGCGGCGTTCCGGCTGATTTCGCCAAACACACCCTGACCACCACCTTTAACGACACTGACGCTGTTGAAAAACTGCTGAGTGACGTCGGGGATACCGTGGCCTGCATCATCGTGGAACCTGTAGCAGGCAACATGAACTGCGTACCGCCAGCACCGGGGTTCCTGCAAGGCTTGCGCAGCCTGTGTGACAAACACGGCATCGTGTTGATTTTTGACGAAGTGATGACGGGGTTCCGTGTGGCACTCGGCGGTGCTCAGGCCCACTACGGCGTGACGCCAGACCTAAGCACTTTCGGCAAGATCATCGGCGGCGGCATGCCGGTTGGCTGCTTTGGTGGCAAACGCAGCATCATGGAGTGCATCGCGCCACTAGGCCCGGTGTATCAGGCGGGCACCCTGTCGGGCAACCCACTGGCAATGGCTGCTGGCCTGACAACCTTGCGCCTGATCAGCCGCCCTGGCTTTCACGCCGAACTAACCGATTACACCACTCGCCTGCTCGATGGCTTGCAGAAACGTGCCGACGCGGCTGGCATCCCATTTGTCACCACTCAAGCAGGCGGCATGTTCGGCCTGTACTTCAGCGGTGCGGATGACATCGTGACCTTTGACGACGTCATGGCCAGCGATGCCGACCTGTTCAAGCGCTTCTTCCACTTGATGCTCGAAGGCGGTGTGTACCTGGCGCCGAGTGCCTTTGAAGCAGGCTTTACCTCCATCGCTCACGGGGACGCCGAACTGAAACAAACACTGGACGCTGCAGAACGCGCATTTGCCGCCTTGAAGTGATCCACAAAAACGGCAAGGGCTCAGGCCCTTGCCGTTTTTTATGCTTGTAAATGCCCCATCTTTTGCGCCACCCGTCCAAAATCGTCTTAAATCAATCGATATCGCGCTTAGGCAGCAGAAAAACGAGTAAAGACTTTGTAAGGTTGCCTCTGCTTATTTCATAATGCGCGCCTACGCATCCCTTGGTTGGGCTCCCCCGTTTTTTAGAGGTACGTCGATTCCCATGAACCGCACCGGCCGCGCCCTTGCTCTGGGCTGCCTGTTGCTCCTTCAGCCGCTGCTTGTCCAGGCAGGCGGTAACTCGTTGTTGATCCCAGCGATGGGTCGCTGCACCCTGAATACTCAGCCAGAAGATCTGGCCGAAGCACTGGCCGCGTGCGAAGCCGCCGCCAAAGCAGGGGATGCAGAAGCCGAATACGAGTTAGGCGAATTCTACTACGACGGTAAAAACACCCCGCGCGACCTCAATAAAGCCCTGAGCTACTTTGAGCAAGCATCGCTCAAAGGCCACGCTATGGCCCAATTCCAGCTCGGCACCATGTTCTTCAAAGGCGAAGGTGTACCGGCCAATAACATTCAAGCGTACATCGTGCTCAAAATGGCGGCTGTGAATGGCGCCGAAGACGCACTAGACACCGCAGACCTTGTGGCAGAACAAATGCCCCGCGACCAACTCGAGACAGCCACCCAAGTGCTGGGGCAAATCTTCCGCAAATACTTGCTGGAACTGCAATCCGCAGACGGACGCTCACCGTTTTCGCCATTGCCTTGAGCTTGGGAGTTGGGATTGCGTGTCTCGACAGTAAGTAGCCTGTTCGATTTTATTTTTAGCTCAAATCACCAAGCGCAACCTTGGACTGGGTATGTGTTCGGGGGGTTATAAACGACCACCCTCCATCAAACACAATGCCCAAACCACCTTAAAGGGCCCAACTCAGGTGAAAAACAAAGCAGCCTATAAAATAAGGTTCATCACGGAATCCCGGGAAACACAGAAAAAAAACGCCGATTTGATTGATGATGTTCGTGCAAGCAAACACATCTAAAAAACCGGCGTTCTTATGCGTGTTATTAATACTTTCCTTCCTTTTTGGAAGGGCTTTTCTGTCTTCACGATCAAGCCTGATGGCGATGTTCTCCAGATCGATTTGATTCTCCGCGCCACCCGATTCCCTTCCAGTTCAACCAAAGCTGCGAGGCCGTCGATAGACTTTCGGAAGTCGACGGGTTTGGGGTAGATATAAACTTTTTCGACTTTGGCGTCGGGACGCATCATGAGCGGCGGGCTCCGGAAAGGAATCGGGAGCACAGTATCGGGGATCAGATGTCGGCTTTGAATGTGGGGTTTATGGTGCGCTTACACAACAAAAAAAGTTCGCTTGCCAGCATAAAAAAACCACAACACACAGGCTATAAAAACCCAACAAATACAAACATTCGCAAATAGCAGAGAGATCCAAAGATTACTGAACAAATGCAAACAGTCAAAGAAAGCAATACGACTATCATCATCAGCGGCGATAAAATTTAAATATTGAAGACAGGTGAAATCAGACACTCACCAACATAAGGTAGCTACATCATTAAATTTAAACGCCCTAACACCAACCAAAATACTGAATAGCAAAACCACACATTATGAACTAGTGCGCCATCTTGCCACCCCGACACAGCCATATACATCTGACTCTTTATAGGGGAACTCATAATTTGTAAATAATTTTATTCTTAGACTGCACCTTAGCAACACCTAAAAATATAACACCGTACCAAAACACCACCTATCACATCACCTACGAATAACACACCAACGCTTATGTGATTCATGAGCAAAATATCAGCACTATTGCGTAAATAACATCACTAAAAAATCGCGATCAGTGGCTCTAAGCTATTAGCCACTCCATAAAACAGACATAAAATAAATACGCCAATCATTGACACGTTGAGCTTAGATAAGCTCATCATAAAATGCCCTTAAAAACAGCAACTGCAAAAAACTATAATAACTAAGGAAAAATTACTCACTGCAAGGCATCACGCCTGACTGGTTTTTTTTGCCCCCCCAACTTATAGATTTCAGCTAAATCTAGATCTATCAAAAGGCAATACTTCACTACCAAAAGGCATGCCTGTTGCAGCATTTGCAAGAATCTTTCCTAACCCCGTAGCAAATTTGAAGCCATGTCCCGAACAAGCTGCCACATAAAAAACGCCAGGGAGTGCAAAAGACTCTCCGACAATAAATGATTCATCTGGCGTCATAGTGTAAAGACACTTCTTCACCCGATAAGGGTATGGATTTAAATCGGGAAATATGGACTCAATACATTCAGACATCTGCGTTATATATTTATCATCTACCGGACATCTTTGAGAACTACGATCATAATCGACCTGCTGGGCATTATGAAATCCAATTTTCATACCTGGCTCAACACTATTGACTTCTGGAGTACCATACAAAATCCTTCCATCCTCAAGCTCATACAAAAAAGCAGGGAACGAATCTGAAAAAATCGATTCACGACCTAACTTTGGACGGAACCAATAAACCGGCACGCACTGGGGTCTCAACAAACCATGCAACTCACTTACTAGCAATCTAGAGGATTCATAACCAGCAGTTACAATAACTCGACCAGCCCTTATAGATTCACCAGATGTCATTTTAACCAGCAGCCCTTTCATCGTTCGCGAAATTCCAAAAACAGCTGTACCAAAGCTGATTTCTACGCCTTGTTCAACAGCCCTATTGAGCATATGAAGCCTTGAATGATCCGCCGCTATAACATAGGCACCCTTTTCATAGAGAGCTTCCATACTTTCAGGCACATTAAAAGCTGGAAACATATCCATTATTTGCGAAGGTGAGTAGATCGCATGATCAATATTTCCCATACACGCAGTTAGCTTACTCTTAGGAACAACACCTAAAACTTTAGGCCCAACAAACAAAGCACCTGTATTAAACACCAATGGAATCTCAGAGCTTGCATCCAAGGCTCGCCACAAGGTGTTCGATATCGATAACAACGGAAGGTACTTATCCCCTTCCCAATAAGCCTGACGAAATATTCTTGAAGCGCCATAGGACGAACCTAAATAATTAATAATCGGCCCAGACTCAACACACAGCACAGAGGCATTAGAGTTAGACAGGCTCCATGCTGTAGCACTCCCCATAATACCTAACCCGACCACAACCACATCATAGACATGTTTCATCTGCCATCCTCGTTAATCAGATCGTGCAAGTTGAATATTAATACTTACAACTAAAACAGCAGCACTTATAACCACCAATACCATCACCAACAACACAGAGAATGACTGTTTATAAAACCCCACGGACATAGCAAACAATGTGAGTGGCAGTAAATATTGAAAGACCCCCATCGTCATTACATCAAGCCTTTTAGCTGAAAAGGAAAGTAATGCCAATGGCAATAAAGAAACGAAGCCGCAAGACAGCAACAATAATCTATGCGTCAGATCGAAATCCCGGGGTATTTCCATGGCCCCACTTACCTGGCACAGCCATATAATACATAACACCGACAACACTGCTGACTCTACCAACAACCCATCAAGCGCATCCAATGTAGATATATTTTTGAGATACATATAACTCCCCCAGGACAAGCCTATACTCAAATAAACAACAGCGCTCAACGTCTCTGTAAACATCACAAGCGCTAAGATGCTTGCAGAAACAACACCTAGCGCCAATACAACAACAAACGAGATACTCTCCTTGCTAAAAACAACACCAAAACACACACTAACTAATGGCGCTACCAAATAGCCAATACCACTTTCCAATACTTGACCATTCACAGAAGCCCCTATAAAAACCAACCAATTGATCGCAATCAAAATAGCAGCAACACAATGAATAATGACAACACGAACAGATAAAAAACCAACCAAAATTTTAAGTCGGCGCCTTAACAAAACCACTATTAACACTATTAAACATGATAAAAAAACCCTATAACCAACTAAAGCAATAATATTTATAGAGCCTATACTCCTCCAAAAAACAGACGACACTCCCAAGAAAACATTAGCTATTAGCGCACTCATCGCGCCAACAACAATTGAACCTTTGCTATTCAAAGCTGACGTCCATCACCCTTTTCCCAAAGGGTAAACTCAACAATTTCATAAAGCCAAATTATTTGACCATCGTCCAATATTCGACAATTACTGTAACCCTTGTGAACCCAATCAATAATTTCATTTTGAATGGCGTCTTTTACTTCGAGCCATGCCTCTGTATACAGCATCAAAGGAAATTCATGCGACTCAAGAAACTTATGTGTAATTACATAATTACGCTGATGCGCCGCATAAAAATCATCTATGACTTGTTTGACACCAACTAAAGAATTGAAACCCACAATAGCACGACCACCACATAACAAATATCGGGGAAGATCCAAGAAGAATTCTTTGAGAGTAGTATCACCATAAAACATTGACTCTACAGGGAGCTTCTTACCTTTACCGACTCGCTTCAACTCGCTTAATAACACATCAGAGGGACTCCTCCATCCGGGCGGATTAAATATAACAACATCATATTTATTCGACAAGCCTACTTTCAAACCAAAGAGCGAGCCTGCTATGAATTCAATAGCAGAGAAGCCAAAATTATCTATTTCATTGGATACCGCTGTAGCTATGGATACTCTAGAAATATCGGTTGCCACAATATATTTAGCACCCAAACTTCTTAGTAGCATGGCATGGATACCACTCCCGGTACCTACATCCAGATATCTAACCTCTGATGCGCAATCTGAAAACAGACGCAGCAATAGCGCACCGAACACAACACCTGCTCGACTCACTCTAAATACTTCTGGATTATCTCGAACCCTAATTAAATGCCCCAGACCAAAGTAAACCTCGTAATAGGATTTTAACGATCGCAAACCTCTATCAGTCTCTTTACTCCCAAGTTCTACCGAACGCGCAGCTGCAGCAGTTAATGATTTTGTGATCAAATCATTTAAGGCATACTTTTCAAATACACTAATCGCACACTCCGTGGTTCCACCTTTAGTTTGAACCTCACTGCATATTTTCAGCGTTTCTTTACAGGTTCTGTTTACAAGAATAGCAGTACCATATAAGAGCTGACGTACCAAAGCCCCCGCAAACTCTACTTCAAATCCTTCACGGAGTGCATAAAGCTTGAGACCATTACAAAAATAGTCAATCAATGCAGGTCCGCCCCCGACCAGCGCAGTCCCCGAATCCAGCTGAACCTCGGCATCAACTCTAAATCTTAAGCCGAGCATTTCAAAAATACTATCTGCTATATTTAGCTGGACAGGATCAATGTCATTCCCCGCGTAGTAAAGTGTAACTCCCTGCCCCACTTCAGATGCTAAGTTCGGGATAGAGCGTACAATACTCGCACTGCAAAAATACCTATGCAAGGTCGTACAGGTAACCCCTGCCATTACCGATATAATTAGCCCAACATGCGACACAAGTGCTTTATGATCAATTAGCACACTCTCTAATTGCTGTGGCGGTACTGCCAAAATAATTAAGTCATCTTGACAAAGATCACCTATAGTACTTAAAGCTACAAAACCTTCCCCCTTAACAACCTCAATCTTTTTGTCATCGACCTCTACTGCTTTGACAAAAAAATCGCAAGTTCGCCCCCTCAGGCCTTGCATTATGGCCAACCCCATACGTCCAGCCCCAACAACATAAATAGTTTTCATGACTTCTCCTACAACTAAGAAAATCAGAAACATCTATGACAGCCTCAATATCTCAACCCAGCAAGACCACTAAGCTCTTTTGTACTGACAAATGCAATTCGGAAACAGATGAAATAGTTATCAGAAATCACTTACATGACGCAGCACCCGTAAGAGCCATCCGACAAACCTGGAAATTCTAAATTTTTCTCAGGTATTTTTTACACAGCCGCAGATTCCGACTACTTATGTCTAATATTAATTTTATAGATCCTATATCAGAGTTCTGCGACAGCAGGTTCTCGCCCAAAAAATCATCACCTGCACTTTCTTATATTCATCAGACGATTAGCAAAAAGCAGCCCCAGCAAAATGGATGCACCACCATACAAAGTTGAAATACCAGGGATTTCGTTGAGCACTAACAATGCCAAGACTGCGGCAAAAATAGGTTCACTTAGCTCAATGACTTGAACTTGAGAAGGTTTCAGTATTTGTATGGCCTTGGTAGTGCAGTAAAAACCGAGAATCGTAGGAAGTACGGCTAAGGCCAACAGCAGGGTAGCGGTCAGCGGCGTGATGTTGACACTCAGCTCATGAGAAAGTGAAGCTGGAATAAACAGATAGAAAGCCCCCCAAACCAATAACATGCGCGTAAATATCAATCCGCCAAGAATATTCATTTTCTTCATACAGACTGAGAAAGAGCCATAACCGAACCCTGCGACGACAGCATAAAGCCCACCTTGCCAGTTCACCCCCTCCCCCATGGAATCCTTAAAAATCAAATACACACCAAAAATAGCCAGCAAAGCCCCTAAGGTGATGTTCAGATCAATCGGATCTCTCAATACAATACGGGCCAAGATAATTGAACTCACAGAGGCTGACGCCATTAATAGAACAACTACTGTGGCGGCGTTTTCATAATGATAAGCCTGAGTCTCGAAGAAAAATAACGTGAATATCCCGAGCATGGCACACACTGCCGCTTGCCACCATCTTGCTCCGCTTGCTTTTAGCGCCTGTCGCTTTCTCACTGCAAGTAACACTACGCTCAACAAAACAACCGCCAACAGCGTTTTATAAAATGCTATAGCTGCCGGACTGAAGCCCTGTCCAATCAATATCTTGCTTAGTATGCCAATGCTTGCATTCAACGCTGCCGCGGACAACGCCAAAAACACGCCAAACCATTGAACTGGCATATTATTTGTCCCTCCAACAGTAGACAGCTTGAAAAAACAGCACCAAACAAGCAAACGTGATAAGCACGCACTTCAGGAAGTGTTATGAATCAAGTAAGAATTTGGAACAAACGTAAAGAAACCAACCAACCACTTAAGCGCACCAAGATAAATAACACTAAGCGCCTCTACTCCGACAAATACAATAAGGAAACAAGCGAAATAATGGTAAGAAATTACCTATAACATAGTTGTGCGCCATACGTTTTTTTACAGATGACAACCTGCATTTAACTTCGAGCACTTAAGATATAAAAGATTGAACCTGCGCCGACGTAAGAACAACCGGCCTTTTAAGCGTCATTATTAAAATCGAGGGCATACAACGCCGCTTGCCTAAACAGACAATAAAACAGCGCTAGCAGTGAGACGACAGAGACCTGGAGTTACTTCTCAGGCATTGGAAACGGAAACGGCATCACGTTGCTGACGCCGCGGGCTTCGCTGATCTTAGGGGTGCCCAAACGCTCTACCTCGTCGATGCGCACAATCGAGTGCATGGGCACAAAGCTGCGAACCACGCCTTCAAACTGAGCCTTGAGCTTTTCTTCGCTCGGGTCGACGACCATTTGCGTGCGCTCGCCAAAGACGAATTCCTCGACTTCCAGAAACCCCCACAGATCACTTTGATAGATCTGCTTGGCGTACATTTCGAACACCTGGCCCTGGTTGAGGAAAATCACCTTGTAGATTGGAGCTTCACGTTTGGTCATGGTGGGCGGGTAAACATCTGAGGATATAAAAGAGGGCGCGAACTATAGCATAGCTGCCAGACGCACAGCGCTAGGAAGCAACGGCTATGCCCCCTATAATGCGCGGTTCTTTGAACCACTTGATGAACACCCATGGCCAAGAAGCTTTACATCGAAACCCACGGTTGCCAGATGAATGAGTACGACAGCTCGCGCATGGTCGATCTGCTGGGTGAACATCAGGCCCTGGAAGTCACAGCTCGCGCTGAAGACGCTGATGTCATCCTGCTAAATACCTGCTCGATCCGCGAACGCGCGCAAGACCGCGTGTATTCGCAGTTGGGTCGCTGGCGTGAATTGAAATTGGCCAACCCCGATATGGTGATTGCTGTGGGCGGCTGTGTCGCCAGCCAGGAAGGCGCAGCAATTCGTGATCGCGCGCCCTATGTGGACGTCGTGTTTGGCCCGCAAACCCTGCACCGCCTGCCTGAAATGATTGATGCAGCCCGCATTACCAAGCTGCCGCAGGTGGATGTTTCTTTCCCTGAAATTGAAAAGTTCGACCACTTGCCAGAGCCTCGTATTGATGGCCCAAGTGCGTATGTGTCGGTGATGGAAGGGTGCAGCAAGTACTGCACGTTCTGCGTAGTGCCTTACACCCGTGGTGAAGAAGTCAGTCGCCCGTTCGATGACGTGCTGGCCGAGGTTATTCACCTCGCTGAAAACGGCGTACGAGAAGTCACTTTGCTCGGTCAGAACGTTAACGGCTATCGCGGTTTGACCGAAGGTGGTCGTTTGGCTGACCTCGCGGAATTGATTCGAGTTGTTGCGGCAATCGACGGTATTGAACGTATCCGCTACACCACGTCTCACCCGCTGGAGTTTTCTGACAGCCTGATACAGGCCCATGCTGAAGTCCCGGAGCTGGTTAAACACCTGCATTTGCCTGTGCAATCGGGTTCAGACCGCATTTTGTCTGCGATGAAACGCAACCACACGGCGTTGGAGTACAAATCCAAACTGCGTAAGTTGCGCGCTGCCGTGCCGGGTATTTGCATCAGCTCAGACTTCATTGTGGGCTTCCCCGGCGAGACCGAAAAAGACTTCGAACAGACCATGAAGCTGATCGAAGACGTCGGTTTCGATTTTTCGTATTCCTTTGTGTACAGCCAGCGCCCCGGCACACCAGCGGCCGATTTGGCTGACGACACTCCGGAAGAACGCAAAAAAGAGCGTCTTAATGCGCTGCAACATCGCCTGAATCAGCAAGGCTTTGAGATCAGCCGACAAATGGTGGGTTCGACCCAACGAATTTTGGTCACTGATTACTCGAAAAAAGACCCTGGCGAATTGCAAGGACGTACCGAGAACAACCGCATCGTTAACTTCCGCTGCGATAACCCTCAGTTGATCGGTCAGTTTGCCGACGTCCACATCGACGCTGCCCAGCCGCACTCGTTGCGGGGTTCGCTGCTCAGCTAAATGCACCCCTCTGTAGTCGCCGCCGAAGGCTGTGATGAGATCCGCAAGATCTTCAGCCAGACTGCGCTTGTGCCCACTTCGTGCATGATCGCAGCCTGTGGCAGCGACTACAGGTTTAATGCAGCTTAAGTAAGCCCTTTCACCGATGACCTGCTAGCGTTATCCTTCAGCTCATCTCAATTGCCTTAGGGCGGCTAAAAACGACCTTGAACGCACCCATCGAACCACATCGTTTTCTCCTCGAGCCTTTTGAGGCTCGCCGCTTCGCCAATCTGTGCGGGCAATTCGACGAGCATTTGCGCTTGATCGAACAACGCCTGACG
Source organism: Pseudomonas sp. E315 (assembly GCF_055406205.1). Taxonomy (NCBI): domain Bacteria; kingdom Pseudomonadati; phylum Pseudomonadota; class Gammaproteobacteria; order Pseudomonadales; family Pseudomonadaceae; genus Pseudomonas; species Pseudomonas sp. E315. The sequence goes on from NZ_JBUZPJ010000002.1 coordinate 302,564, forward strand.
ATCGAAATCCGCAATCGCGGCAATCAATTCGAGCTGATCGGCGACCCAAAACTGACCTCTTCCGCAGAAAACCTGCTGCGCCGCCTGTACCGCGAAACCAAAGCCACTGAGCTTTCGCCGGACATGGTGCACTTGTTCTTGCAGGAGTCTGCTGTGCAAGACCTTGCCAGCAACCCGGTGGCCGAAGCCAGCGTCTCTTTGCGCACCAAAAAGGGCATGATTCGCCCTCGCGGGATCAATCAGCAGCGCTACGTCAAAGAGATTCTGGGCAACGATATCAACTTCGGGATTGGCCCAGCCGGCACGGGTAAAACCTATCTGGCCGTGGCCTGCGCGGTGGATGCATTAGAGCGCGAGCAAATCCGTCGCATTCTGTTGGTGCGCCCTGCGGTCGAAGCCGGCGAGAAACTGGGTTTTCTGCCGGGCGATCTGTCGCAAAAAATCGATCCGTACCTGCGACCGCTCTACGATGCGCTGTACGAGATGCTGGGCTTTGAATACGTGGCCAAGCTGATCGAACGCCAAATCATTGAAGTGGCACCGCTGGCTTACATGCGCGGACGCACGCTGAACAACAGCTTCATCATTCTCGACGAAAGCCAGAACACCACCGTTGAGCAAATGAAGATGTTCCTGACCCGTATCGGCTTCGGCTCTACAGCCGTGATCACCGGTGACATTACCCAGATCGACCTGCCAAAAGGCACCAAGTCGGGGCTCAACCATGTTATTGAAGTGCTCAAGGACGTACCGGGCATCAGCTTTACGCATTTCCAGTCCAAAGACGTCGTGCGCCACCCATTGGTGCAGCGCATTGTTGAAGCCTACGGACGCTATGAGCAGGAAGCCGCCGACAAGCTTGCCGCGCTGCCTGCTGCCAAGGATTACCGCCACGATGCTTGAGCTTGACCTGCAACTGGCTACCGACGCAGCCGCCCCCAGCGAAGCCCAGTTCCGCCAATGGTGCGAGCTGGCCTTGCGCCAGCGCAGCGCTGATTCGGAAATGACCATCCGTCTGGTGGATGAAACCGAAGGTCGTGAGCTTAATCACACCTGGCGCCACAAAGATTACGCAACCAACGTGCTGTCCTTCCCGGCCGACGTGCCCGATGAGTTCCTGGACATCCCGCTGCTTGGGGATCTGGTGATTTGTGTGCCCGTGGTTGGGCGTGAGGCAGCCGAGCAAGGCAAAGCGCTTGAGGCCCACTGGGCTCACTTAGTGATTCATGGCTGCTTGCATCTTCTGGGTTACGACCATATTGAAGATGAAGAAGCCGAAGAAATGGAAGCTCTGGAACGAACGTTGCTTGCAGAACTGGGTCATCCAGACCCGTATGCAGACGACGAAAACTGATTAACACCCACTGAAACTACCAAGGGATACGAGTAAATCGCTATGAGCGAAGACCGATCGAGCAACGGGCAAAAGTCATGGTTAGGTAAGCTGACCCAGGCCTTTGCCCATGAGCCGAAAAACCGCCAGGAGCTGCTTGAGCTGCTGCGCGAAGCACACCAGAACAAACTCTTGGACAGCGAAGCGCTGGCCATCGTCGAAGGCGCCATTCAAGTGGCTGACCTGCAAGTACGGGACATCATGGTTCCACGCTCGCAGATGATCAGCATCAAGGCGACCCAGACACCCCGCGAATTTCTCCCGGCGATCATCGACGCGGCGCACTCGCGCTACCCGGTGATCGGCGAAAGTCATGACGACGTGTTAGGCGTCCTCTTGGCCAAAGATCTGCTGCCGCTGATCCTTCAAGAGAACGGCGACAAGTGCAATATCAAGGATTTGCTGCGTCCGGCGACATTTGTCCCTGAGTCCAAGCGCCTTAATGTATTGCTGCGTGAGTTCCGCGCCAATCACAACCACATGGCCATCGTCATCGACGAATACGGCGGCGTGGCGGGTTTGGTGACGATTGAAGACGTTCTGGAGCAGATCGTCGGCGATATCGAAGACGAGCACGATGTCGAGGAAGACAGCTACATCAAGCCGCTGCCCAGCGGTGACTTCTTGATCAAAGCCCTGACCCCGATCGAGAACTTCAACGAGTTCTTTGACAGCGACTTCTCCAACGATGAGTTCGACACTGTCGGTGGCTTGGTCATGAGCGCGTTCGGGCACTTGCCAAAACGCAATGAAATCACTGAAATTGGCCCTTATCGCTTCCGCATCCTGAATGCCGACAGCCGCCGAATTCACTTGATTCGCTTGACGCCTATTGCCCGCTAAACCTCAACGCTAAGGACTGAAATGCGCTGGATTACCTCCCCCGGCTGGCCCGGTAACTTGCTGGCCGTGGTAGCCGGCGCACTCACAACCTTGGCGTTGGCACCTTTCGATATCTGGCCATTGGCGCTGGTTGCCTTGGCCATTTTCTATCTCGGCTTACGTGACCTGTCGCCCAAACAAGCATTGGGCCGTGGCTGGTGTTACGGCTTCGGCCTGTTTGGCGCGGGCACCAGCTGGATCTACTACAGCATTCACAATTTTGGCGGCGCCTCTGTGCTACTGGCCGGGTTGCTGATGCTCGCCTTTACAGCCGCCATCGCTTGGTTTTTTGCCCTGCCGGCCTGGCTGTGGGCGCGCTGGCTCAGACGCAATGAAGCTCCGCTGGCCGACGCCCTGGCGTTTGCCGCGCTGTGGGTGGCTCAAGAAGCCTTCCGTGGTTGGTTCCTGACGGGGTTCCCGTGGCTGTATTCCGGTTACAGCCAGCTAGACGGCCCGCTGGCCGGGCTCGCTCCATTAGGTGGCATGTGGCTGATCTCTTTTGCGCTGGCCCTGACTGCCGCCCTGCTGTGCAATCTGCCACGTTTGATCAAAGCCAAACGCAAAGCCTTTGTTTTTGCGGGTGTGGTGCTGCTGTTGGGCCCTTGGTGCATCGGCATTGCACTTAAGCACCACGCATGGACCAGCCCTTCGGGTGAGCCGTTAAGCGTGGCGGCGATTCAAGGCAACATTGAACAAAGCATGAAGTGGGACCCTGCGCAGCTTAATGCGCAACTGGCGCTGTACCGCGACATGACCTTCAACTCAAAACGGGTCGATTTGATCGTCTGGCCCGAAACCGCGATCCCGGTGCTCAAAGAGAACGCCGAGGGGTATTTGACGATGATGGGGCGCTTTGCCGCTGAACGAAATTCAGCGCTGATTACCGGTGTCCCGATTCGTCAAGAAGTGCGTCATGAAGCCCGGTATTTCAACGGCATCACGGCGGTGGGCGAAGCAGACGGAACGTACCTGAAGCAAAAATTGGTGCCCTTTGGCGAGTACGTTCCGTTACAGGATGTATTGCGCGGTTTGATCGCCTTTTTTGATTTGCCGATGTCTGACTTTGCCCGCGGGCCTGCCGACCAACCGCTCTTGCAAGCCAAGGGCTATCAGATCGCGCCCTTCATTTGCTATGAAGTGGTGTACCCCGATTTCGCGGCAAACCTGGCGGCGCAGAGCGACATTTTGCTGACCATCAGCAACGACACCTGGTTTGGCACCTCAATCGGCCCTTTGCAGCACCTGCAAATGGCGCAAATGCGCGCCCTTGAAGCCGGCCGCTGGATGATTCGCGCCACCAACAATGGCGTTACGGGGCTGATCAACCCCTTCGGGCAAATCACCGCACAAATCCCGCAGTTTGAGCGCGGCATTTTGTACGGCGAAGTCGTGCCCATGCACAACCTGACGCCTTATCTGCAATGGCGTTCTTGGCCGCTGATTATTCTGTGTGGCCTGCTATTTGGCTGGGCATTGATCACCAGCCGGATTGCCAAAACAGTTTAAGTTGCCTGTTGGAGCTGGCGCAGCCTGCGATCTTTTAAGCGCAAAAGATCGCAGGCTGCGCCAGCTCTAACAGATGAGATTCCAAAGTTTCAATCAACGATAGAACAGCGGGTAGGCAATCTGCCCAACAGCCTCGTTGAGCAATTGTCCCGACTGCCAGATTGATTTGAACTCAGGCATCCAGCCCCCCAGCGGACGGGCATTGTCCACACCCAAAAAGCCAACGGGTGCAGGCACCACTTCAAATCCGGCCTTTTCAAAGCTCCATACCGAGCGCGGCATATGCCAAGCCTGAGTCACGACCACAACACGCTTGATGCCTTGGGGCAACAAAATATCGGCGCTCATGGTGGCGTTTTCCCAAGTGGTCCGGCTGCGCTCTTCTTTCCAACGCACTGACACGCCGAAGTCCTCGCGCATCGAGTCTGCCATCAGTTGCGCCTCGCTGGGCGGCGTGCCGTAGTGCAAGCCTCCAGTGGTCAGCACGGGCAACCCTGAAGCTTTAGCCAGCCGGGCAGCATAGCGCTGACGTTCCAACCCCACGCCGGTTGGCTGATCACTGCCCCACGCCGGATCACCTCGCTCACGCCCAGACCCCAGTACCACAATCGCGTCGGCACGCTCGGCTAATGTGGACCATTCGTTTTGAGCCAAAGCAGGCTCCCGCTCAAGTGCCCGAGCGCTCCACTCCACCACCACCGGCAAGCTCATGAGCCAAAAGCCGCCCACCCCCAAGGCAAACAACACGCCCGCCAGACGCGGACGGGAGCGCCGCAGCCACCAGGCAAGCACCAAGAGCAGTAGAAGAATGCCGGGAGGCAAAAGAAGTTGTTTAACGACGTATCGAATAGGCATCGAGCATCTCCAAAGATGCTCGAAGCCTAAGTGGGTTGAACCACTGCAACAACAGGCCCGGTAAAAAATCTGAACATAGGCGCCTGCTTTGCCAACCCTGGGTGAATCTACCTAGATATTGTTTTACTGTCGGGGCCGGCCTTAATCGCCGCGCTACCCCTTCACTCCTTGAGCCCTGTCTTTAAGCCAGATGACCTTGGCTGTACGGGGCGCATCCGTTGGTTTGGTGCTGCCCTGCGAGCGGCTATTCGCCTTGCGCTCATTCCGGTTCAGATACGCTTTGATCAACTCGAACTCGTCACGACTCAAACCACGCAACTCCACCACAACAGGGCACTCATCACGCAATTTCACTGCCGTTTTGGCTGTATCAAGAGCCACACTCAAACGATCAATCAAACGCTCATACACCTCCGCTTTTGCTACGTTTCTTTGCAACTCTGCCATCCGTTCACCTCATTCAAAGGAAATAGATCTCCCCTGAAACAGCTTAGCTCTGCTCACAAAACCGGCGCGCTGCTGCGACCAACGGAAGGTTGAGGCAATCAGGGTTTCCCTCGATAGAGTGGGGTCATGTATGCTACGGAACTTCCTGTAACCCCTACTCCAACTTGACCGGGCAACACAATAGCCGGCGTATGTTGAAGAGGATTAGGCCACCCTTTATTAGTACAAGTAGCCATGCACGAACAATATCAGCCCCGTGAAATAGAAGCCGCCGCCCAATCATTCTGGGACAACCAAAAGTCCTTCGAAGTCAGCGAAGATCTAGGCAAAGAAACCTACTACTGCCTATCGATGTTCCCGTACCCAAGCGGCAAGCTACACATGGGGCACGTGCGTAACTACACCATCGGTGACGTGATCTCCCGTTACCAGCGCATGCTCGGTAAAAACGTTCTTCAGCCAATGGGCTGGGACGCGTTCGGCATGCCAGCCGAAAACGCCGCGATGAAAAACAACGTCGCGCCGGCCAAGTGGACCTACGAAAACATTGCATACATGAAAACCCAGCTGCGCAGCCTGGGTTTGGCCGTTGACTGGTCTCGCGAAATCACCACCTGCAAGCCTGACTACTACCGCTGGGAACAATGGCTGTTCACTCGCCTGTTCGAAAAAGGGGTGATCTACCGTAAAAACGGCACCGTAAACTGGGACCCGGTAGACCAGACCGTTCTGGCTAACGAGCAAGTGATCGACGGCCGCGGCTGGCGTTCGGGCGCGGTGATCGAAAAGCGCGAAATCCCGATGTACTACTTCAAGATCACAGCTTACGCAGACGAGCTGCTTGAAAGCCTCGACGAACTGACTGGCTGGCCTGAACAGGTCAAAACCATGCAGCGCAACTGGATTGGCAAATCCCGCGGTATGGAAGTGCAGTTCCCGTACAACGTCGACTCCATTGGCGAAGCCGGCGCACTCAAAGTATTCACTACCCGTCCAGACACCCTGATGGGCGCCACTTACGTGGCAGTGGCAGCCGAGCACCCGCTCGCCACACAAGCCGCGCAGAACAACCCTGAGCTGCAAGCGTTCATCGCTCAATGCAAAGGCGGCAGCGTTGCCGAAGCCGACATGGCGACCCAAGAGAAAAAGGGCCTGCCCACTTCGCTGTTCGTTGAGCATCCGCTGACCGGCGAAAAGCTCCCGGTCTGGGTCGCTAACTACGTGTTGATGCACTACGGCGACGGCGCCGTAATGGCCGTACCGGCACACGACGAACGTGATTTTGAATTTGCGACCAAGTACAACCTGCCGATCAAGTCAGTGGTGCGCACCAGCGCTGGCGACGAGTCTCCAGCGCCTTGGCAAGACGCCTATAACGAACACGGCCCACTGATTAACTCCGGCGAATTTGACGGGTTGGACTTCCAGGCTGCGTTTGATGCCATCGAAGCAGCCTTGACCGCCAAAGGTCTTGGTCAATCGCGCACTCAGTTCCGCTTGCGTGACTGGGGCATCAGCCGCCAGCGCTACTGGGGTTGCCCGATCCCGATCATTCACTGCCAAACTTGCGGTGACGTTCCGGTTCCTGAAGCCCAATTGCCTGTTGTGTTGCCAGAAGACGTCGTGCCCGATGGCGCGGGTTCGCCATTGGCGCGCATGCCAGAGTTCTACGAGTGCAGCTGCCCTAAATGTGGCGCACCGGCCAAACGCGAAACCGACACGATGGACACATTCGTCGAATCGTCGTGGTACTACGCTCGCTACGCATCGCCGCACTTCGAAGGGGGCCTGGTTGATCGCAAGGCAGCTGACCACTGGCTGCCGGTTGACCAATACATCGGCGGTATCGAACACGCGATCTTGCACCTGCTGTACGCGCGTTTCTTCCACAAGCTGATGCGTGACGAAGGGTTGGTCAGCTCTAACGAGCCGTTCAAGAACCTGCTGACCCAGGGCATGGTCATCGCCGACACTTACTACCGTCGCGAGGCCAACGGCTCGCTGACCTGGTTCAACCCGGCAGATGTCGAGCTGGTACGCGACAGCAAAGCCAAAGTTGTCAGCGCCATCCTGATCAGCGACGGCCTGCCGGTTGAAATCGGCGGCATTGAAAAAATGGCCAAGTCCAAAAACAACGGCGTTGACCCGCAGTACATGATCGAACAATACGGCGCCGATACATGCCGCCTGTTCATGATGTTTGCCTCGCCGCCTGATGCAAGCCTGGAATGGTCGGATTCGGGTGTTGAAGGCTCGCACCGCTTCCTCAAGCGCGTATGGCGCCTGGCCCATGCCCACGTAGGCCAAGGCCTGCCTGGCCCACTGGATATCGGCACCCTGAATGACGAACAAAAAGTCATTCGCCGCGCCATTCATCAGGCCATCAAGCAAGCCAGCCAAGACGTTGGCCAGCACCACAAGTTCAACACCGCCATTGCTCAAGTGATGACCGTGATGAACGTGCTCGAAAAAGCACCGCAAGCCACCGAGCAGGATCGCGCTTTGCTTCAAGAAGGCCTGGAAACAGTTGCACTGGTGCTGGCTCCAATCACTCCACATATCAGCCATGAGCTGTGGAATCAGTTGGGTCATGTGGGCGCAATCATTGATGCTCCGTGGCCAGTACTGGACGAGAGCGCACTGGTTCAGGACACCCTGCAACTGGTGATCCAGGTCAACGGCAAGCTGCGCGGCCAGATCGACATGCCTGCCAGCGCTAGCCGAGAAGAGGTTGAAGCTGCTGCCCGGGTTAACGAAAACGTGCTGCGCTTCACCGAAGGCCTGACGATTCGCAAGGTCATCGTGGTACCCGGCAAGCTGGTCAACATCGTCGCAAGCTAATTGGAACAGGCGCCCGCCTCAAGCGCGGGCGCCCAATAAGACCTTCCGGGCCGCACAGTCGGCCTATCTGGTTTCAACGGGAGCAACACATGATTAAACGCAACTTGCTGGTGATGGGCCTCGCTATTCTGCTGAGCGCCTGCGGCTTTCAGCTGCGCGGCACGGGTACCAACCAACTGACCCTCACTGAACTCAATGTTAGCGCCCGTAACGCTTATGGCGAAACGGTTCGCGAACTGCGTCAGGTACTGGAAAACAGCGGCGTAAAACTCACCACCTCTGCTCCTTACAAGTTGGTGCTGACCAACGAGCAAGAGACCCAGCGGGCGGCCACTTATTCTGGCCTCGGCGGTTCAGTTGAATACGAACTGACCAACGTGCTGAGCTATGACATCAAAGGTCAAAACAACCTTCAATTGCTAGACGGCAAAATTGAAGTGCACAAAATCTACCTGCAGGACACCAGCAACATCACGGGTTCCGATCAGGAAGCGTCAATGGTGCGCCGTGAAATGCGCCGCGACCTCGTACAGCAAATGGTGCTGCGCCTCGAACAGCTGACACCTGAGCGTCTGGCTGAGCTGCAACACGTTGCCGAACAAAAGGCCCAAGCTGAAGCCGAAGCCATCGAAGCCGCACGCAAGGCTGAAGAGGAAACCCCTCAGCAGTCGCCACTCGAACTGAACCAGTAAGGCATACGGGGCGCACAAGCGCCCCGTTATCTCTGCAGCCCCTATGAAACTCGCCCCCGCTCAACTCACAAAGCACCTGCAAGGTAACCTGTCGCCGATCTACATCATCAGCGGCGATGACCCGTTGCTCTGCCAGGAAGCCGCTGACGCCATCCGCAGTACCGCTCGCCAGCAAGGCTTCGATGAACGCCAAGTGTTCAGTGCCGATGCCACTTTTGATTGGGGGTCGTTATTGCAAGCCGGTGCCAGCATGTCGCTGTTTGCCGAAAAACGCCTGCTGGAGCTGCGCCTACCCTCAGGCAAGCCCGGTGACAAAGGCGCTGCGGCGCTCATCGAGTACAGCTCACGCCCCGCCGAAGACACGTTATTGCTCATCAGCTTGCCCAAATTAGATGCCAGCGCACAGAAAACCAAGTGGGGCAAAGCGCTAATTGAAGGGCCGCACACCCAGTTCGTTCAGATCTGGCCTGTGGACGCCAACCAATTGCCGCAGTGGATTCGTCAGCGCTTGTCGCAAGCTGGTTTGACGGCCAATCAGGATGCGGTCGAACTGATCGCAGCGCGGGTCGAAGGCAACTTGCTGGCAGCCGCTCAAGAAATCGAAAAACTCAAGCTGATGGCCGAAGACGGGCAAATCACCGTCCAAACCGTACAAGCGGCCGTTGCCGACAGCGCACGTTTTGATGTGTTTGGGTTGGTTGATGCCGTGCTCAACGGCGAGGCCGCCCACGCGTTGCGCATGCTTGAAGGCTTGCGGGGCGAAGGTATCGAACCGCCGGTCATCCTGTGGGCGCTTGCTCGCGAGTTGCGGGTGCTGGCCAATATTGCGCTGCAATACAGCCAGGGCACCCCGTTGGACAAGGCGTTCAGCCAAGCCCGTCCGCCGGTTTGGGACAAACGCAAACCATTGATGAGCAAAGCCCTGCAACGCTATTCAGCCCAGCGCTGGGCTCAATTGCTGATGGACGCGCAACGGATCGACGCTCAAATCAAGGGTCAGGCGCCGGGCTCTGCCTGGAGCAGCCTGAGCCGTTTGGCGCTGCTGATGTGTGGGCAACGGCTGAATCTGCCAGCGGAATAACTTCATTTATTGACGCAGCAAGCGACTAAAGATGAGGTGACAGGCGACGCTGAGCAGCCACTGGACAGATCAAAAAAACTGGCCGATGATTTGCGCGTGTTTAAACCACTGAGAGCCCATGCCATGAGCAAGCGCCCCAACAAGGCCAAATCCATCGTCGCTCAACCCCTGTTCCGTAGCCGCCAGGAACGACCCGCTAAAGGAAAAGGCAGCTACCGCCGCGAAGCCTTCCAGTCGAGAGACCGGGAGGCTTTTTACTTTCTGGCTGCCTGACGGCGAGGATGATAAGGTCTGCACCTGATTTGCATTACCTGGACCTGCGCATGCTCTTAAGTCATAAACGTCGTTGGCCGATGCGCCAACTGATCGCTGCTTCCAGCGTCATCCTTTTAGTCGCCTGCGCAGAGAAACCCACCGCAGCCGATGCTCAACCTCTGCCTGTGACGCCTGCGGCCCCTGTCGCCCCTGCGGCGATTACCAGTGCGTCCAGCACAGACAACCTCGACATTCAGCCCGCACAAAGCTTCAGCGAGTGGCAGGCTAACTTCCGTACCCAAGCCTTGAAAGCCGGGATCAACCCGCTGGTGTTTGATAACGCCTTCAAAGACATCACCCCGGACATGGGCGTGATCAAGGCCGACCGCAGCCAACCCGAATTCAGCCGCCCTGTGTGGGAATACCTCGACGGCGCTCTGTCGCCTTTGCGGGTTCGCAATGGTCAGCGTTTGCTGGAGCAAAATGCCGAGCTGTTGAGCCGCATCGAACAACGCTATGGCGTTGACCGCAAAACCCTAGTGTCGGTGTGGGGCATGGAAAGCAACTTCGGCACCTTCCAGGGCAACAAGTCAGTGATTCGCTCGCTGGCCACTCTTGCCTACGAAGGCCGTCGCCCGGCGTTTGCCCAAAGCCAATTGATCGCCGCGCTGAAGATCATTCAAGAGGGTGATATCACCCCAGAGAAGATGCTCGGCTCATGGGCAGGCGCGATGGGGCAAACCCAATTTATCCCCACCACTTATGAAACCCACGCCGTCGACTTCGATGGTGATGGCCGCCGCGATATTTGGAACAGCTCAGCTGACGCCTTGGCCTCGACCGCACACTACTTGCAAAGCTCTGGCTGGAAGCAAGGCCAACCGTGGGGCTTTGAAGTTAAATTGGCCGATGGCTTTGACTACGCGCTGGCCGATGGCACGGTGCGCAAAAACGTCAGCGAATGGCAAAAACTGGGGGTCACACTGCCCAACGGTGCAAGCGTACCGGCCAACACTGAACAGTTGAGCGCAACCCTGTTGCTGCCCGCAGGCTATCGCGGCCCAGCCTTTTTGGTACTGGATAACTTCCGGGCGATTCTTCGTTACAACAACTCGTCTTCCTACGCGCTGGCCGTAGGCTTACTGTCAGAGCGCTTCAATGGTGACGGCAAGATTATTGGCGACTGGCCAAAAGACGATCGCCCGCTGAGCCGTTCGGAACGCATAGAGCTGCAAACCCTGCTCAGCGCCCGCAACTACGACGCAGGCAATGCGGACGGCATTATTGGCGCCAATACTCGCAAAGCGATCCGCAGTGCCCAACAAGCCTTGGGCTGGCCTGCTGATGGCTACCCCTCACACAAGCTGCTTGAAAGCTTGCGTAATCAGCAATAACTGCCCCGTAGGAGCGAGCTTGCTCGCGAAGGTCGTTAACGATAACGCGTGTTTGCTGGCTGAACCGCAAGCACGCTTGCTCCTGCACGTTAAATCGTCACCTGCACCACGGCCTGCTCAAGCACCAATTGCTGCGCGTCGGCATCAAGCCGTACCAACGCGCCCATCGGCAACGTGAGGTTTGGGTCGCAATGCCCGCTTCGCCAACCGGCTAACACCGGAATACCCAACGGCTCTAGCGTCTGTTTGAGCAACCCAAACAGCGCCTGAGTAGCAACCCCGTCAAAATCCCCGACCAACACCCCGCGCAAGCTGTTGAGTTTGCCTGCCAGACGCAAATGCGTGAGCAGGCGGTCAACCCGATACAGAGGCTCGTTGACGTCTTCGATAAACAAAATGATGCCCTGCGCATCAATCTCGAAGGCCGTGCCAAGGGTCGCGCAGATCATCGACAAGTTACCGCCCAATAAACGGCCGCGAGCCGTGCCGGGTACGAGTGTGGTCAATGCAAACGCAGTTGGGTGTTCAAGCAAAGGCGTTTGTTGCCCACTGAGCATGCGCAATAAGGAGGATTCTGTCGGCGGCTGTTTATTGCCCAGCAAATCGGCGTTAAGCAGCGGCCCATGAAAGGTCACAAAGCCTGCGTAACGGTTGATCGCCAAATGCAGCGCCGTAATGTCGCTATAGCCTACAAACGGCTTGGGATTGCGCCGTACAAGCTCAAAGTCGATGCCATCAAGTAAACGTGGGCAGCCATAACCGCCGCGCAGGCAAAAAATGGCATCAACGCTTTTGTCTGCAAAAGCATTGTGCAAGTCAGCCAAGCGAACAGCGTCAGAGCCTGCAAGATAGCCATCTTTTTCCCACACACCGGGAAACACCTGCAGCTCATAGCCGCGTGCTTGCATCCATTGAGTTGCGCGTGTCAGATCAAATTCGGCGGGGCCTGCCGGGGCGATCAGACCGATCACCCCACCAGAGGGTAACGCGGGCACCGCGCTGTGAGTCTTGGACACGTGCGCGGTGAGCCGGCTGTTCATGCGATCACGCACCTACCAGCATGGTTTTGACCAGTTTGGCTTGCTCATCAGCGTGATACGAAGAACGCACCAGCGGGCCAGACGCTACGTTTTTGAAGCCCATTTTGTAGCCTTCTTCGGCGAACCAGGCAAACACGTCCGGGTGCACAAAACGCTGTACAGGCAAGTGACTACGCGACGGTTGCAGGTATTGACCCAAGGTCAGCATGTCGATGTCGTGCTCGCGCATGCGCTTCATCACTTCAATGACTTCCTCATCGGTTTCGCCCAAGCCCAGCATCAAACCGGATTTGGTCGGGATGTGCGGCATCATTTGCTTGAAGCGCTGCAGCAAGGTCAACGACCACTGGTAATCGGAACCCGGACGCGCAGCCTTGTACAGACGCGGAACAGTTTCGAGGTTGTGGTTGAACACGTCTGGTGGCTCGGCGGCGGTGATTTCCAACGCAACGTCCATGCGGCCCCGGTAATCGGGCACCAGTGTTTCGAGCAGCACATTCGGCGAGAGTTTACGGATCTCACGGATGCAGTCGGCAAAGTGCTGGGCACCGCCGTCGCGCAGATCATCGCGGTCTACCGAAGTAATCACGACGTACTTCAAGCGCAGGTCCGCAATGGCGATGGCCAGGCTTTCAGGTTCGTTGACGTCCAATGGCTTCGGACGGCCGTGGCCCACGTCGCAGAACGGGCAGCGACGGGTGCAAATGTCACCCATGATCATGAAAGTCGCAGTGCCACCCGAGAAGCATTCGCCCAAGTTAGGGCAGGATGCTTCTTCGCACACGCTGTGCAGCTTGTGCTTGCGCAGCAGTTGCTTGATACGGTCGACTTCCGGTGACACCGGAATGCGCACGCGAATCCAGTCAGGTTTTTTCGGCAGCTCAGTGGTCGGAATGATCTTGACCGGGATACGCGCAACCTTTTCGGCGCCGCGCAACTTAACGCCGGTCTCAACCTTGGAACGGGCCTCGCTGGCGCGGGCTGCACGTTCTGAGATGTCCAGCGTAGGGATCAGGGTTTGAACAGCGTCTTGCGCAGTAGTCATATCAGTCGATTCCGCCCGTCAGGGTCGTCTGCTCAGCATAGTCGAGGTGTTTGACGAGCTGCGCACGCAGCTGGACACCCACATCGGCAAATTCAATCGGCCCTGCATGATCACGTAACTGGGTCATCGCCAGCCCCGCATAGCCACAGGGGTTAATCCGTCGAAACGGTTCCAGGTCCATGTCCACATTCAGGGCCAGACCGTGGAAGGAGCAGCCATTACGGATGCGCAGGCCCAGTGAGGCGATTTTCGCGCCATCAACGTAGACGCCCGGCGCGTCGGGCTTGGCCGCCGCTGTCACGCCATAACTGGCCAGCAGGTCGATCAGGCAGCGCTCCATCCGGCTCACCAGCTCGCGCACACCAAAACCCAAGCGGCGCACGTCAAGCAACAGGTAAGCGACCAACTGGCCAGGCCCGTGATAGGTCACTTGCCCGCCGCGATCAGACTTGACCACCGGGATATCCCCCGGCAACAACAGATGCTCAGCCTTGCCTGCCTGACCTTGGGTAAACACCGGCGGGTGCTGCACCAGCCAGACTTCATCTTGCGTGTCTGGCCGATCTTTGCGCGTGTCGGTAAAGCGCTGCATTGCGAGCCATGTGGTCTCATAGTCAGCCACGCCCAGCTCGCGAATACCCAAGACCCGAGACATCACAACACCATGTGCACGAAGCCAGTGGCTCGCAATTCACTGTTGATGTTGTAAAGCTGGTCTTGATCGGTCGCAACGATGTGCAACTGGATGGTCGTGTACTTGCCATTGGTACTCTGGCGCTCATCGACACGCTCATCGTTCACCGTCGCGTGTTTCTTGACGATGTCGATGATCCGGTCCTTGTTGCCCACGCCTGTGTCGCTGATCACCTTAACGGGGTAATCAACGTTAGGAAATTCGATCTTTGGCGCCTTTACTTCGGTATCGGTCATGGCGTATTGGCCTCGTAAGCCCAGAACAACAAACATGACCCCGCGCAGGGTAGCGCGAGGCCATACAGGTGAGTGCTATCAGTTGAACATGCCGTAGAAGAATAGACGGATGCTGTCCCACACGCGTCGGAAAATACCACCTTCCTCAACCGGCTCAAGAGCGATTAAGTCGGCGCTGTGTACAACCTTGTCGTCGAGTTTGACTTCAACCTTGCCGATCACATCGCCTTTGGCGATTGGCGCGATCAGTTGCGGGTTCATGGTCATGCTTGCTGCCAGCTTTTTCAATTGGCCTTTAGGCAAGGTCATGGTCAGGTCATCGGCCAAACCGGCTTTAACTTGGCTGGTAGTGCCTTTCCAGACGGGCGCTTGAGCCAGCTCAGTGCCCTTCTGATAGAAGGTCTGGGTTTCGAAGAAGCGGAAACCGTAAGTCAGCAGTTTTTGCGTTTCGGCAGCACGGGCGACTTCACTGTTTGTGCCGAACACCACGGCGATCAAACGCATGCCATCGCGTACAGCCGAAGACACCATGCAGTAGCCTGCTTCGTCGGTGTGACCGGTTTTCAGACCATCAACGGTCTTGTCACGCCACAGCAACAGGTTGCGGTTGGGCTGCTTGATGCCGTTCCAGAAGAACTCTTTTTGCGAGTAGATCGCGTAGTGAGTCGGGTCTTCGTGAATGATGGCGCGAGCCAGCACTGCCATGTCGTGGGCCGACGAGTAGTGCTCCGGGTTCGGCAAGCCAGTCGGGTTCATGAAGTGACTGTTGGTCATGCCCAGCTCAGCAGCGGTTTTGTTCATCATGTCGGCGAACGCGTCTTCGCTGCCGGCAATGTGCTCAGCCAAGGCTACGCTGGCGTCGTTACCCGACTGAATGATGATCCCGTGCAGCAGGTCGCTGACCGACACTTGCGTGCCAACCTTGATGAACATCCGCGAACCGCCGGTGCGCCAGGCGTTCTCGCTGACGGTAACCGGATCGTTTTCACCGATCTGGCCGCGACGGATTTCCAGGGTCGCAATGTACGCGGTCATCAGCTTGGTCAGGCTGGCCGGGGGCAGACGTTGGTCGCCGTTGTTCTCAACCAGCACGTTACCGCTGCTGGCCTCCATCAAAACATAGGCTTTGGCAGCCAGCTGCGGCGGTGACGGCATCATCTCTGCTGCCCAGGCAGCAGGCGTGATGATTAGCGGGACAAGCAGACACAGGCGTTTGGCAAAGGTGGTGATGTTCATCCGTCTCTCGAAATTGTTAATGGAAACTTACCCTCACGGGCAAAAACGGGTGTGGCAGCCATTTGACTGGCTGTCGCGTATTCAGTTGCAAACCTGCCTCTCTAAGGGCTTTTGTTCTTGAACCTTGCAACTGCGTTTGGGCCTTAACGTGGTAAAGCCCAACGCTTTAATCAGTGTTACTGATCTGTGACGACGCTCGGCTGGCCAAGATTGGCCAAACGCACGCTGTTTTGCATTTGTTGCACTTCGCCGCTTGAGGCAATCGGCCCCAGTCGAACGCGGTGCAACGTTTGCTGATTGCGCACAATCGAGCTAATAAAGACCGGGGCGCTGACCATGCCACTGAGTTTGGAGCGAAGCAACTCGGCCGCGTCAGGGTTGGCGAACGCACCTACCTGTAAATAGGTCCCTTGGCCTTTGGCCAGCGTGGTCACCGGAACCACGTCAGACGCATGCTGCTGCGCGGGCGGTGTCCATTGTTCAACCTTGCCCGTTGAAACTGTAGGGCCGGGCGCATTTTGAGCCATTTTTGGCTCGTTGAGCATCAAGGGTGCCGGGCGACCCCGTTGGGCCCACCAGGCTTGTGGGTCGATACCTTCAACTTTGACCCGCGCAGTGCCGGTTTCGGCATAGCCGAGCTTTTTGGCTGCCGCGTAAGACAGGTCAATAATGCGGTCTGAATAGAACGGGCCACGGTCGTTAACCCGCAAAATCACGGCTTTGCCATTGTCCAGGTTGGTCACTTTGACGTAGCTGGGCAGCGGCAATGTTTTGTGAGCGGCACTCATTCCGTATAGGTCATACACCTCGCCATTGGCGGTGTTTTGACCATGAAACTTGGTGCCGTACCAGGACGCCGTGCCCGAAGCCACGTAGGTCTTGGACTCTTGCATCGGGAAGTAGGTTTTGCCCAAGACTGTATACGGGTTGGCTTTGTAGGGGCCCGAGTGCAGGGTGGGTGTGGCGTCAGGAATCCGCGATACATCCACATCCCACCACGGCGCACCATCTTTGTGCGCACGGTTGATGTCCAGACCCGGCGTCGAACGCACGGCGGCCGTCTTTTGCGGGGCGGTCGGCGGTGTGCTGGAACAGCTCGCCACCAACAGCGCGAGAGTCGCGCAGGCAGCTGCCTTCAAAGGTGTGCGGATCGCTAAAAACGGCATTACTTGTTGCCCCGTGCTTGAACCAGCAGGTCAGACAGCTGATGCACTGCCATGGCGTACATCACGCTGCGGTTGTAGCGTGTGATTGCGTAAAAATTCTTCAGGCCCATCCAATATTCAGGGCCGTTTTCGCCTTCGAGACGAAACGCCGTAACCGGCATGTCGTCGCGCAGCGCATCATGACTCGACCAGCCCAGCGCTCGCAACTCCCCAACGGTTTTGACCGGCTCAATGCCTTGAGTCAAACCTTCGTCAGCACGATCACCTTGCACGTCGGCGCGGCTCACCACGGGCTCACCGCCAACCCAACCATGACGTTTGAAATAACTCGCGACACTGCCAATGGCGTCGTCGGGGTTGCTCCAGATATTGATGTGGCCGTCACCGTCAAAGTCCACGGCATAGGCACGGAAGCTGCTTGGCATAAACTGCGGCAAGCCCATCGCCCCGGCATATGAGCCTTTGAGGGTCAGCGGGTCTACTTGTTCTTCGCGGGCCAGCAACAGGAACTCGCGCAGCTCCTTACGGAAAAAATCAGCGCGCGGCGGGTAATCAAAGCCCAGGGTCGACAGGGCATCAATCACGCGATAGTTGCCGGTGTTGCGCCCGTAAAAGGTTTCGACACCGATGATTGACACAATCACCTGAGCCGGAACCCCGTATTCCTGCTCCGCACGGGCCAGCACGGCTTCGTGCTCGCGCCAAAAATCGACGCCGCGTGCAACACGGGCGTCAGAGATGAAGATGGGGCGGTATTCCTTCCACTGTTTAACGCGCTCAGCCGGGCGCGAAATGGCGTCAAGGATGCTTTGCTTGCGCTGAGCCTCGCGGAACACGTCCATCAGTTGCTCGCCAGCAAACCCGTAGTCACGCGTCATTTCGCCCACAAACTCAGCCACTTTAGGTGAGCCTTCGTAGTCACCGGCCACCGCGCCTTGCGCTGCCCCAAACAGACCCAACAGGCCCATCAACGGCGCGTATCGTGCAGCCCAGCCACGCATTGCTTGCATTGAATTGTTCACCTTAATCAAACTTGCGCGATCCACTTGCGATGTGTGTGGATCGACATCAAAACCCCAAACGCTGACAGCAGCGTCACGAGCGAAGTTCCGCCGTAACTAATGAACGGCAATGGCACGCCTACTACCGGCAACAGGCCACTGACCATACCGATGTTGACGAAAACATAAACAAAAAACGTCATGGTCAGACTGCCTGCCAGCAATTTGCCGAACAGTGTCTGCGCCTGGGCAGTAATCACTAGGCCGCGACCAATCAACAACAGGTAAATCAGCAACAGCGCGCAAATACCCACCAGACCGAACTCTTCCCCCATCACCGCGATGATGAAGTCAGTGTGGCTTTCAGGCAGAAAGTCCAAATGCGACTGAGTGCCCAGCAACCAACCTTTACCAAACACACCACCCGAACCAATGGCAGCCTTGGACTGAATGATGTTCCAGCCAGTGCCCAGCGGGTCACTTTCCGGGTCAAGAAAGGTCAGCACGCGTTGCTTTTGGTAGTCGTGCATCACAAAAAACCACATGGCCACCGCCACTGGCACCGTGGCCGCCAGCACGCTGAGAATCCAGCGCCAGCGCAAGCCCCCCATAAACAGCACAAACGCGCCACCGGCCAATACCAGCAAGGCCGTGCCCAAATCAGGCTGACGCACAATCAAGGCAAAAGGCACGCCAATCAGCATCAAACTGATCGCCACATGCTTGAGCTGCGGGGGCAAGGTGCGTTTGGACAAGTACCAGGCAATGGTGGCGGGCATCAGAATTTTCATGAACTCCGAGGGCTGAAAGCGAATCACCCCCGGAATGTTGATCCAGCGCGTTGCCCCCATCGCGTTGTGGCCCATCACATCCACAACCACCAGCAACATGACCCCGACCAGATAGCCAATGGGCACCCAGCGCGCCATGAAGCGGGGCTCGAACTGGGCGATGATGAACATCGACACCAAACCGATACCAAACGAGGTGGCTTGCTTGCTCAGCAGGTCCCAGCTTTTGCCGCTGGCCGAATACAACACGAACAGGCTGCCAGCCGCGAGGGTCAGCAGCAAGATCAACAAGGGGCCATCAATGTGCAACCGCTGAAGCAGCGTGGCACGCCGACGCATCACATCCTCACTGGAGAGGATGCGATCAAAATTACTCATCACCGGCCTTAACCTCCGCCTTTGAAGGGGTGGCGTACTCAGGTTTGAGTTTGCCGTTTTCATCCAGCAGCCAGGCATCCATAACCTTGCGCACCACTGGCGAGGCTACACGGCTGCCCGCCTCACCGTTTTCAATCATGACCGAGACCGCAATTTGCGGGTTGTCCGCCGGGGCAAAACCAACGAACAAGGCGTGATCGCGGTGACGCTCTTGAACCTTGGAACGGTCATATTTTTCACCCTGTTTGATCGCAACCACCTGTGCCGTACCACTCTTGCCGGCAATCAAGTATTGCGCGCCGACACCTGCAACCCGGGCCGTGCCACGGGCGCCATGCACCACTTGTTGCATGCCGTGGCTGACCTTGGCCCAGTTGGAAGGGTCGCGCAGAACGATGTCGGGCATCGGGTTAGGGTCTACCGGCGGCACACCCTCGATGGTTTTGGCCAAGTGCGGGCGAATCCACTTGCCTTTGCTGGCAATCAGCGCAGTCGCCTGGGCCAGTTGCAAGGGGGTGGATTGCATATAGCCCTGCCCAATCCCCAGAATCAGGGTTTCACCCGGGAACCATGCCTGACGTCGAGTGGCACGCTTCCACTCACGGGACGGCATCAAGCCAGCAGACTCTTCAAACATGTCGAGCGAGACTTTTTGGCCGATGCCGAACTGGTTCATGTAGGAGGACAAACGATCAATGCCCAGCTTGTGGGCCAAGTCGTAGAAATAGGTGTCGTTGGAACGCATGATTGCGGTGTCCAAATCGACATAGCCATCACCGGTGCGGTTCCAGTTACGGTATTTGTGATCGTAATTGGGAAGCTGGTAATAGCCGGGGTCATACACTCGCGATGAGCCGGTAATCACGCCGCTGTCGAGCCCGGCAATCGCCACCGCTGGTTTGATGGTAGAACCCGGCGGGTACAGGCCACGCAAAATACGGTTAAACAAGGGCCGATCAATCGAGTCGCGAAGCTCGGCATACGCCTTGAAGCTGATGCCGGTGACAAACAGGTTAGGGTCAAAGCTTGGCTGGCTAACCATCGCCAGCACTTCGCCAGTCATGGGGTTCAGCGCAACCACTGCCCCACGGCGACCTGCCAATGCTTCTTCGGCCGCTTCTTGCAGCTTGATATCCAGGCTAAGAACGATGTCTTTGCCGGGGATCGGATCTGTGCGCTTGAGCACCCGCAACACGCGGCCGCGGGCATTGGTTTCGACTTCTTCGTAACCAACCTGACCATGCAGCTCGGCTTCATAGAAGCGCTCAATACCCGTTTTACCGATGTAGTGTGTGCCGCTGTAATTGACTGGATCGAGGGCTTTAAGCTCTTTTTCGTTTATGCGCCCCATGTACCCCACAGAGTGCGCAAAGTGCGCGCCCTGCGGGTAGTGACGTACCAATTGCGCAACCACTTCAACCCCGGGCAGGCGGAACTGGTTCACGGCAATACGGGCGATTTGTTCTTCATTGAGTTCAAACAAAATGGGAACCGGCTCAAAAGGCCGCCGCCCTTGCTTCATGCGCTTTTCGAACAAGGCCCGGTCTTCGGGGGTTAGCTGCAACACCTCAACAATTGCATCGAGTACTTGCTGCCAGTCACCCGAACGCTCACGGGTCATGCTCAGGCTGAAGCTGGGGCGGTTATCCGCAATGACCACGCCGTTGCGGTCAAAGATCAAACCCCGGGTCGGAGGGATCGGTTGCACATGCACCCGGTTGTTTTCCGACAACGTAGAGTGATAGTCGTACTGCACCACTTGCAGGTAATAAAGACGTGCGATGAGCACACAAATCAGGGCCACTACCACGACTGCGCCGACCACGACTCGACTGCGCACAAGGCGTGCGTCTTTTTCGTGATCTTTGAGGCGAATCGGCTGGCTCATTCTGGGGCGCTGATCTATTTGTGATAAGGGTGCCCGGACAAAACCGTCCAGGCGCGATACAACTGCTCACCGATCAGAATTCTTACCAACGGGTGCGGCAACGTCAACGGCGACAGCGACCAGCGCTGATCAGCCCGGGCACAGACTTCTGGCGCCAGCCCTTCCGGGCCACCGACCATAAAATTCACTGTGCGCGAGTCCAAGCGCCAGCGGTCGAGCTCAACCGCCAGCTGTTCGGTACTCCAAGGCTTGCCGTGCACTTCAAGGGTGACGATCCGCTCGCCCGGGCCGACCTTGGCCAACATGGCCTCGCCTTCTTGACGGATAAAGCGAGCCACATCGGCATTCTTGCCACGGGTATTGAGCGGTATTTCTACCAGTTCAAGTGCCAACTCGGATGGCAGACGCTTGGCATATTCATGCCAACCTTCTTCCACCCACTTGGGCATACGCGAACCGACAGCGATCAGACGCAGGCGCACAGCGAACCCTTATTCCTGGTCTTTGTTGAGCTTGAGGAAATGCTCGTGGGTGTTTTCCGGGCTGTGGTGAGCAGCGCTTTGCGCACGGCTCTGTTCAGCGCCCTGCCACAGACGCTCCAGGTCGTAGAACTGGCGAGCACTGGCCGTCATCATGTGAACGATTACGTCGTCCATATCCAGCAACACCCAGTCGCTGTCGCCCTTGCCTTCTTCGCCCAGCGGCTTGACGCCCAGTGCTTTAACGGCTTCGCGAACCTTGTCCAGCATCGCGCCGATCTGGCGGTTGGATGTACCGGTGGCAATGATCATGAAGTCAGTGATGCTGTGCTTGTCACGAACGTCGATGACCAGAATGTCCTGGGCCTTAACGTCTTCCAGTGCAGCAACAGCAACCTTAACCAGCTCTTCACCGACCAATGCCGGGCCTGTTGCAGCAGTTACAGGCAGCGGAGCACTCTTGAATGTGCCTTTGCGCTTTACTTTGTTTACATCTTTGTCAGTCATATAAAACTCGTTTTGCTCGTATGTTCGGGTGTCTCAATGCACGCCAAATGCTGCGTTGAAACACGCCTTTTCAGTTCGACGCACGGTAAAGCCCGTGCGCATCGATGTAGGCCAGGACCGCGTCGGGCACCAGGAAACGTACCGACTTACCGCTGGCCAGCAGTTGACGGATCTGGGTGGCGGATACCGCGAGCGGCGTCTGCCAGACGAATGCAATCTGTCCGCTCGCACCTTTAAGGGCCAGCGGGTCGCTTACCGAGCGCGCTGCCAGCAGATTGCGCAAGGCATCCGGCGGTTCGCTGTCGGCATCCGGGCGCTGTAGCACCAGGATATGGCAATGCTGGAGCAACTCTTCCCAGCGGTGCCATGTGGGCAGGCCGCAAAAAGCGTCCCAGCCCAGCAGTAAAAACAACTGGTCATCAGCGGCTAACTCAGCCCGCATCAGTTCCAGGGTATCAATGGTGTAGGACGGCTTGTCCCGTTGCAGCTCACGTGCATCCACCTTCAGCGTAGCCACTCCGGCCACAGCGCACTCAACCATTGCCAAACGGTTGAGGGCCGAGACCTGCGGCGCACTGCGATGCGGCGGTCTGGCATTGGGCATCAGACGCAGCTCATCGAGCTGCATCAGTTCCGCCACCTCAAGCGCACCGCGCAGATGCCCGATATGCACGGGATCGAAGGTCCCGCCCAACACACCAATGCGTCGGGGCAACACGTCGATCACCGGTGCCACCGCTAACGGGCTAAGGTCGACCAAGTCAGACTGGCTCCTGGCCGCGCAACTGGCCGTCACCGACCACGATGTACTTCTCGCAGGTCAGACCTTCGAGGCCGACCGGGCCGCGGGCGTGCAGCTTATCAGTAGAAATGCCAATCTCCGCACCCAATCCGTATTCAAATCCATCGGCGAAGCATGTCGGTGTGTTGAGCATCACGGAACTGGAATCCACTTCGGCCATAAAACGCCGAGCATCACCCTGATGTTCAGTGACAATCGAGTCGGTGTGATGGGAGCCATAGTGATTGATGTGCTCAATCGCCTGATCCAACCCATCGACGACACGAATCGACAAAATCGCGTCCAGATACTCGGTATTCCAGTCGTCTTCAGTGGCCGCGATCACGTCAATGATGGCCTGAGTGCGCTCACAGCCGCGCAACTCGACGCCTTTTTCGCGAAACTGCTCAGCCATCGCCGGCAAAAACTGCGCTGCCACGGTTTGATCCACCAGCAAGGTTTCCATCGCACCACAAATGCCATAACGATAAGTTTTGGCATTGAAGGCAATACGCTGGGCTTTGGCCAAATCGGCTTGAGCACTGACGTACACATGGCAAATGCCATCAAGGTGCTTGATAACTGGCACCTTGGCATCTCGGCTCACACGCTCGATCAAGCCCTTGCCACCACGAGGCACAATCACGTCCACGTATTCAGGCATGGTAATCAGTGCGCCAACCGCTGCCCTGTCAGTCACTTCAACCACTTGCACCACCGCCGGCGGCAGCCCGGCCTCAGCCAGACCTCGCTGGATACAGGTGGCAATCGCACGGTTAGAGTGAATGGCCTCGGAGCCGCCTCGCAAAATGGTCGCATTGCCGGACTTCAAACACAGGCTGGCGGCGTCGATAGTCACGTTCGGGCGTGACTCATAGATGATTCCCACCACGCCAAGCGGTACCCGCATCTTGCCGACCTGAATGCCCGAAGGGCGATAGCTCATGTCGCGAATAGCCCCGACCGGGTCAGGCAAGCTGGCCACTTGGCGCAAACCGACGATCATGCTGTCGATACGTGCGGGGGTCAGCGCCAAGCGCTCCAGCATCGCGGGCTCAAGGCCATTGGCTCGGCCAGCGGCCAAGTCCAGTTCATTGGCGGCCGTTAACTCCACGCGCGCGGCATCCAGTGCGGCAGCAGCCCCTTGTAAGGCACGGTTTTTCTGCGCGGTACTGGCACGGCCGATCACTCGGGAGGCTTCGCGAGCAGCGCGACCCAAGCGGGTCATGTAGTCAAGAACGGACTCAGTCATGGTCTCAATGGTCTTGGCAGGGAGGAAAGCGGCCGATTATAGCGGTCAAGCCGCCTCACGCACAGCGGTGGCAGGCGGATGGTCGAAATGGGCTGCAAATAAGCCCTGTTCAGCCCGGATTAAGCACGACTTGCTATGATCACGCCCTTTTCAGCCATCCAATGGGCGCTCTAAACATGCCAAAAGCGCTGACCGACCTTTTTTTTGACCGTGACGCCCAATGCCTTGCCCGTGAACTGCTGGGCAAAGTGATTCGTCATCGCGCTAACGGCCTGTGGCTGAGCGCCCGCATCATCGAAACCGAGGCCTATTACTGCGCTGACAAGGGCAGCCACGCCTCGCTGGGCTACACCGAAAAACGCAAAGCGCTGTTTCTCGATGGCGGGCACATTTATATGTACTACGCACGCGGCGGCGATTCGCTGAACTTCAGCGCCCACGGCCCCGGAAACGCTGTTCTCATAAAATCCGCTTACCCGTGGCTCGATAACATGTCCGGCCCTGCCAGCTTGGCGCAGATGCAACTCAACAACCCAGACACCCAAGGTAGACCGCGCCCTGAGCAAAAGCTCTGTGCGGGCCAAACGCTGCTGTGCAAGGCACTGGGCCTGAAAGTACCTGAGTGGGACGCTAAACGCTTCGACCCTGAACGTTTGTGGGTTGATGACGTCGGATCACAACCGTCGCGCATCATTCAGACCACGCGACTGGGCATCCCCCACGGGCGAGATGAGCATCTGATGTACCGTTTTGTGGATGCCGACTACGCTGCCTTTTGCACGCGCAACCCGTTGCGCCGAGGGCAAGTTGAGGGCACCGATTACGTGATTCTGGACGTTGCACACGGCTGACCTGAACTGCGTAGCCGTTGTAGAAGGCGACGTCCAGGGCACCGAATTTCTGACTTAACCCGCGCTGAGCGGTGATTTAACAAACAAGAAAAGGAAGTTGAAACATGGGCCCATGGCTCGATAGCGTCACTGGCTGGTTAACGGCCAACCCGCAATGGCTCGGCCTGGCGGTGTTTATTGTGGCCTGTGTGGAATGCCTGGCGATTGCCGGCATCATCGTTCCGGGCACCGTATTGCTGTTTGCGATTGCCGTAATGGCAGGCAGCGGCGCGTTGTCATTGGGTGAAACTCTGCTGCTGGGCTTTCTTGGCGGCTTACTGGGCGACGTGGTGTCTTACACCCTTGGCAGACGCTTCCACCAAAACATTCGGCGCTTGCCCTTGCTGCGCACTCACCCGCAATGGATGAACGGCGCCGAAAGCTACTTCCACCGCTACGGCATTGTCAGCCTGTTGGTTGGACGCTTTATCGGGCCGTTGCGCCCCATGCTACCGATGGTTGCGGGCATGTGTGATATGCCAATCCCGCGCTTCATGGCCGTCAGTGTGCTGGCCGGTGCAGGTTGGGCGGTGGCGTACCTGCTGCCCGGCTGGGCGACCGGAGCCGCGATTCGACTGCCACTGCCCGAAGGCTTCTGGCCGCAAGCCGCTATCGTCGCGGTCGGCCTGACTGCGCTGCTGGGGCTGAGCATCAATGCCAGTATTCGACGCCAATCCAAAGCCACGGTGTTGATTGGCGCGCTGAGCCTCGCCTTGCTGCTGGCCGTATTTGTCGGCTACCCGCACATGAGCGCGTTCGATCAGGGCATCAACGCATTGGTGCAAGAACACCGCAGCAGCGCTATGGACATGGGCGCTGTGCTGGTGACGCAAATTGGCAACTTCCGCACACAATTTTTAGCCGCCGCATTGGTGTGCGTGCTGCTGTTTGTGACTCGCCAATGGCGCGGGATGATTTTCTTTGGCGGCGTCACGCTGTTTACAGCGCTGACCAATACAGCGACTAAACACTTTTTTGCACGCGTACGGCCTGACGTGCTGGCCGACCCACTCACCACCTACAGCATGCCCAGCGGCCACAGCTCTGGCGCATTTGCGTTCTTTTTGGCACTGGCGATTTTGGCAGGGCGCAATCAGCCGCAACGAATGCGAATAACGTGGGTGTTGTTGGGGTGTTTGTTGGCGATCACGGTGGCCATGTCGCGGGTGTATCTGGGAGCACATTGGCCGACTGACATCATGGCAGGCGCCCTGCTCGCCATTACCGTCAATGCCTTTGCTTTGGCGCTGACCCAGCGCTACATGCCACTGACGGTCATACCGCAAAAAGTCTGGTGGCTGATCTTGCCGTCGTGTGTGGCGCTGTACGGCTTTTTTATGCTGCACCAAATGTCCAAAGAGCTGCTGCGCTACGCCTATTGAACGATGACAGGCTGCGATGTGTTGATCTGTACGCTTAAAGTGTCTGCGCAATTGTTACCGCAGGCGCAGGGCTTCAAACACATCGCACATCTTCGGTTTGGTGGCCTAAAAAGCGAACGTTTACATGAGCGTTTCGCCCAACGCCTCGCTCTGCAACTCATCCAGCAACACTTGAATCCCGTCCAGGCGCTGCTGCGGGTCATCGACTTGCAGCAGATCGAGCTTGTCTTCTTCGGCAAACGGCAACAAATACGCCAGTTGATTGGCCAGCGACTGCTGCCCTTGAACCTCTGTACTCATGTTTAATGCGGCCACCATCGGATGCTCAGCCAATGCTTTGAGCAACGCCAGCAGATCTAAGTCTTCATCTTGAAGAGGTTGCTCAGGAATCTCGTCCAGCCACTCGACCTGGGCTGACAACAACTGGTCGCGCTGCAGTTCGGTGCTCAGCACATTAAAGCGACGCCCGCCTTCAACCCGAATGCCCAGCAAGCCATTGTCTTGCGTCTGGAAGTCGCGAATAAGCGCTTCACAACCCACCGTGGCCACATTTTGCGGGGCATCGCCGACCTCGCTGCCTTCAAGAATGCACACCACACCAAAGCCCGTACCTTGCTTCATGCAACGGGCAATCATGTCCAGATAGCGCGCCTCAAAAATCTGTAAATCCAGCACGCAGCCCGGGAACAGCACAGTATTGAGAGGAAACAACGGCAATGTCATCACGGGTCCTTACACTACGAGGGTGACGGCCAGCGGCAGAAAAACCGCAGTGCCCACGCCCATTAAACTCATCGCCAGCGCCGCAAAAGCGCCGCATTCTTCGCCTTCCTGCAAAGCCACCGAAGTGCCGACCGCATGGGCCGTCATGCCCAGCGCCATGCCTCGGGCCTCCGGGCTGTGAACCCCCAGCAGTCGCAACAAACCTGGCCCAACGATCGCCCCGATCACACCGGTGATCAGCACAAACACTGCGGCCAACGCGGCCACACCGCCAAGTTGTTCGGCCACCAGCATCGCAATCGGCGAGGTGACGGATTTGGGCGCCAATGTCATCAGCACCTTGTGCTCGGCACCAAACCACCACCCCAGCAGCACCACCAGCCCAGTCGCAAATACGCCACCTACTACCAGCGTAGTAAAAATGGGCCAGAACAACTGACGAATTCGACGCAGGTTCAAATACAACGGCACCGCCAGCGCCACCGTCGCCGGGCCCAGCAAAATGCTGAGAATGTGGGTGCTCTCTCGGTATTCGGTGTAACTCAGGCCACAACCGAGCAGCACGCCAATCACCAACAGCATGGAAGCCAGTACCGGTTGCAGGAATATCCAGCGGGTTTTCTCAAACGCGGCGAGCACCAGTTGATAAGCGCCCAACGTGATGCCGATACCAAATAGCGGATGGTGGATAACCGCTTGCCAGGCGCCGTGCCATTCAAGGTTCATGGCCGCTCCTCTGGGTGCAGGTGACGTTTGAGCAAACGCTGCATCAGCACACCAACAAAGGCCATCGAAATCAGCAACGACAACACCAGCGCCCCGACAATGGCCCAAAAGTCAGCGGCGATATCGGCGGCGTACACCATCACACCCACCGCAGGCGGCACCAACAGCAAAGGCAGGTAACGCAGCAAACCGCTGGCCGCTTGGCTCAGGGGCTCGCCAACCTCGCCGCGCACCATCAAAAACACCAACAGCAGTAACAGGCCGATGATCGGGCCCGGCAACACAGGAACGAATAAATGGTTAAGCGCAGTGCCGCACAATTGAAACAGCACCAGCCACGTCAAGCCGCGTAACAGCATCTCACCTCTCCAGCGATCTTTTTTGCGACGCATTATAAGCACGTCCCCTGCGCAACCGGCATGGCCTAATACGTTATGGAGTCTGCTGAGGGCCTGGCACAGCACAATATGTGCAGATGTTTCATCCAGACCTATAGACAGCTTGCCGCGCTGCGGCATACTCGGTCGCCTAATTATCCGGATCCTGTTATGCGCCCACTTGCTCCCCTTGCTTTGACGCTGCTGCTGACGGCCTGCGGCGATGGCGAATCGCTATTGCCGCCTGATGCACGCCTGCCCGATGGCGGTCGCTATCGAGGTGAAGTGGTCAATGGGTTATTGCAAGGCCAAGGCCGTATCGACTACCCAAACGGCAGTTGGTACGCGGGCGAATTCAAAAATGGTCAGTGGCACGGCCAAGGCGAATGGCACGGCAGCAATGGCGAGGTGTACCTCGGCCAATTTGAGCGAGGCCTGTTCAATGGGCAAGGCAGCCTGACGACCCATAACAGCACCTACGTGGGCAGCTTCAAGAACGGCAGACGTGAAGGCGAAGGCACGCTCAAAGAAGGCGGCATGAGCTATCGCGGCGAATTCAAAAACGATGAGTTCTCGGGGCTCGGCCACCTGGAGCTGGAAGACGGCAGCCAATACCAAGGCCTGTTTGCCAAGGGCAAACCCAATGGCGAAGGCCGGCGCAGCGATGCCAGCGGCAACGAATTCAGCGGCCATTTCATTGATGGGCAACTCGAAGGCAACGGCGTGTTTAACAGCGCTGAGGGCGATCAATACACAGGAGCCTTCAAAAACAACCAGCTCAATGGCAAAGGCCGCTATGAAAACGCTGACGGCGACGTGTGGATTGGCGAGTTCAAAGACGGAACGCTGAGTGGTCAGGGCGAACTGATTGGCGCCGACGGCAGCTATTATCGCGGCCAGTTCAACGAGTGGCGCTTCAACGGCCCCGGCCATTTGAGCATGGCCGACGGCAGCACTTATGTCGGCGAGTTTGCCGCTGACACGTACCAAGGCGACGGCACTTTGACCTTAAGCGACGGCACTGTCCAAAGCGGGTACTGGCTCAACGGCCAACGGGTGCGCGATGAAAAGGGCAACGTACTACCCGACCCACTGGAACTGGGCTTGCTCAACCAGGGCCAATTACTGGAAGACGCGCTAAAGGCTGTGCCGCCCTCAACTCCCGCCATCGAGCTGTATAGCTTGGTGCTGGCAGGCGACGGCAAGCAAAGCGTATTTTTGCGTGAAGCGGAGTACGTGAACGACATGCTCGCCAGCCGCTTTGGTAGCCACGGGCAGATTACGCTGGTCAACCATCGCGACCATCTGCAAGATCGGCCAATGGCCACCCGCGAAAACCTGCACCGCGCCGCCAAAACATTAGCCGAGCGCACGGGCCCCGAAGACTTGGTGTTCATTTACCTGACCAGCCACGGCACCCGCGAGCACGAACTGGTGCTCGATCAACCCCGACTGCAACTGGCCGACATGCCCGCCGACGACCTCGCAGCAGCTCTCGCCCCGTTAAAAAACAGAAACAAAATAATTGTGATCTCAGCCTGTTACTCCGGCGGCTTTATTCCGGCACTCAAGGATGAAAAAACTTTAATCATGACCGCCTCGCAAGCTGACAAAGTGTCCTTTGGCTGTTCAGAAGAGGCCGACTTCACGTACTTTGGCAACGCGTTGTTCGCTCAAGCGCTTAACCAGACCGATGATCTGCAACAAGCCTTCACACTGGCAAAAGAGTACGTTGCAGAGCGTGAACAAACGGATGGTTTTGAGGCATCAGAGCCGCAAATATGGGCGCCTAAAGGCGTATTGAATCATTGGCAGCGTTTACGTCAGCAACAAGCCAAACAGGCCCTGCAATAACCCGGTTGAACTGCAAGGACGCAAACTGTGACTAAGCTGACTGTATCAAGGGAGAACTAGCATGTACTTGACGCCTCAGCACATCCTGCTCGCCGGTGCGACGGGTCTTACCGGAGAGCTGCTGCTCGACAGACTGCTCAATGAGCCAACCATCACGCGGGTGCTTGCGCCGTCGCGCCGCGCCTTGGCGGCGCACCCTCGGCTGGAAAACCCGGTGGGTGACCCTGCTGTATTTTTGCCGCAGCTCAGCGGGCCGGTTGATCTGGCGTTTTGCTGCCTGGGCACCACGATCAAGCAGGCGGGCTCGCAAGAAGCCTTCCGTGCGGTCGACCACGACATGGTGGTCGCCTTCGCCAAGCGCGCTCGCGAAATGGGAGCGCGGCACTTGGTGGTCATCAGTGCAATCGGCGCTGATCCAAAATCATCGGTATTTTATAACCGGGTCAAAGGTGAGATGGAGCAATCGCTGCGTGCCCAAGAGTGGCCGCAACTGACGATCGCCCGCCCGTCGTTACTGATTGGCGAACGCCTTGAAGAACGTCTGGCCGAAAAAATCGCGGGGCCACTGTCCAAACTGATCCCCGGAAAATACCACGGCATCGAAGCCTGCCAACTGGCCAGAGCCCTATGGCGACTGGGCCTTGAAGAACAGAGCGGCATACGAGTCATTGAGTCCGATGAGCTGAGAAAGCTGGGCAAATAACCCAGCGCTCACCCAAGCAGGGTGCCCACCTAGATTTAAACGGGCACCCTCAAGATAAGGATGAGCAGACGCCTCCTAAATCCAGACGTCATTAACCGCCGTTCTTTCGCCTATTTCGTCGCCAGTATTCAATACGCCGCAAGGTTCGATCAGTAACAGCCTCACCTCTCGCTCTGCATAGGGCTTGTGCTCAGTCCCTTTGGGCACCACAAACATCTCGCCCTGCTCGATCACCACCGCGCCATCTCTGAAATCAATTCGAAGCCGGCCTTCCAAAACGATAAACGTTTCATCTGTGTCGGCATGGCAATGCCAAACAAAATCCCCTTCGATTTTCACAACCTTGAACTGGTAGTCGTTCATTTGGGCTACGACCTTGGGCGCCCATTGTTCATTAAAGAGGGCGTACTTTTCAGCGAAGTTGATTGCGCAGTACTGGGGCACAGCAGATTTATCAGGCATCTGAATCTCTCAAGTGTTCAAGAAGTCGAAGCCTGACTTTAAGCAGCGCCTGAGACCGCGTATTGCATGATTGTGCAGGTTAGGCTCACCCCTGTTTGAGACGCTTCAGCCAGCGCCCGGGCGACACGCCATAAGTCTGAATAAACTGGCGCGTCATATGACTTTGGTCAAAGAAGCCAGCAGACAAGGCCGATTCTGCCAACGAACAGCCAGACGTGAGCATGACGCGGGCCAGATCAAGTCGTCGCTGAGTGATGTAGCGGTAGGGGCTCGTGCCATACAACGCACGAAAGTCCCGGCTAAGGCTCCATCGGTCTCGACCGCTGGCCTGGGCCAGTTCATCCAGTGTTACCACGCGATCCAGTGCCGAATGAATAAACGCCCGTGCCCGCTCGGCTGCCACAAAATCGAGTGTTTTGCGGGGTGCTCTGCGCCCTGATACCTGATCAAGGGCTTGCGCCAAGTCATAAATTACATCGTCCTCTTCGAGAGGCTCCATCGCGCAGTCCACATTGCACAACAGCGCCCGGGTGGCGCGATGCAAGCGAGGGTCATTCGATAAACCCCCTTCGATAAAGGGCAGTGGTTTTCCACCTAACACCTGCTGAATCAAAGCTGGCTCGATGTACACCATGCGGTAGCGAAAACCTGCCTCAGTACCTGCCTGACCGTCATGCACCTCATCCGGGTGAAGCACCAGAATGTTGCCCGGCACACTGTGACGCTGGCTGTGACGGTACTGAAAGCTTTGAACGCCGGAAAGCGTGGTGCCGATGGCATAGGTGTCATGACGATGGGGAGTGAAGCCATGCCCGCCAAAAAAGGCTTCAATGCGCTCCATTTTTTGAAGTGCGGGGGAGTGCTTGACCCAATCGCTAGCAGACGTGTGATCCGACATCGTGCGGCACCCAGGCGATAAACCGTGTTTGGACTTACAACCCGCCACTGGCCTGAAAACCCACGCCCAATACCGTGAGCACCGACAACGGCAGCAACACGGTATCCAGCAGCGCGCTGGCAGGCAGATCAAGGCCGGGGTAGCTCGGCGCATTTGCGCCAAAACGCTCCTGCGCACAACACCCGCCCTGCAACGCATACCAATCCAGCCGTGTGCCGGCATACACCACCGGTGCGCCCGGCTTGGCAGCATCAAGCGTTCGCACGCTGGCGCAACCCATCACCTGTGCAACCATCAACAATGCCAGCAGTGCTTTAATCATCACCGCCCACATGGTGCTCCCCCCAACGCGGGAGCATGTCTTGCGGGATGTTCAGCAAATTGAGTATTCGCGCCACCACAAAGTCCACCAAGTCATCGATGGTTTGCGGCTGATGATAGAAACCGGGAGACGCAGGCAGTATTACGGCCCCCATGTTCGACAGCTTGAGCATGTTTTCCAGGTGAATGCTGGAATACGGCGCTTCACGCGGCACCAAGATCAATTGGCGGCGCTCTTTAAGCGTCACGTCAGCGGCCCGCTCAACCAAGTTGTTGCAAGCCCCCGTCGCAATCGCCGACAGCGTGCCTGTCGAGCACGGCACCACAACCATCGCCGCGGGTGCACCAGAGCCTGAGGCCACAGGCGACATCCAGTCCTCTTTGCCATACACCCGAATTTGCCCTTCAGCAGCGCCAGTGTATTCAGTCAGAAAGGTCTGCATTGCCTGTGGCTTAGGCGGCAGGTTGACGTCAGTTTCTGTCGCCATGACCAGTTGCGCGGCTTTGGAGATCAAGAAGTGCACTTCGCGATCTTCACGCACCAGACAATCAAGCAAACGCAGCGCGTACTGCATGCCCGAAGCACCGGTCACGGCCAGGGTGATGCGTTCCGGGCCGCTCATTGCAACGCATCCGCCAATTTGCCGTGCAAACCACCGAAGCCGCCGTTACTCATGATCACAACATGCGCGCCCGGCTTGGCATGGCGCTTGACCTCATCAATGATGGCCTCCAGCGAATCACACACCTGCGTCGATACCGGGCTGCAGGCAACAGTCGCAGCCAGATCCCAACCCAGATTGGCCGGGGCGTACCACACCACGTGATCGGCTTGCACCACACTCAGCGGCAGGCCATCGCGATGGGCGCCGAGCTTCATGGAGTTGGAGCGCGGCTCAATCACCGCAATCAACGGCGCATCGCCTATGCGCTTGCGCAGCCCATCAAGGGTGGTGGCGATGGCCGTTGGGTGGTGGGCGAAGTCGTCATAAATAGTAATACCGTGGACTTCAGCGACTTTTTCCATGCGCCGTTTAACGCTTTTGAAGGCATTGAGCCCTTCAATCGCCATGCTCGGCACCACACCAACATGGCGTGCTGCCGCCAACGTGGCCAAGGCATTGGCGACGTTGTGCTGGCCCGTCATGTCCCATTCAACAGTGCCTTGAAGCTGGCCTTCAAACAGCACGTCAAAACGTGAGCCGTCTTCACTCAGCAACTTGACCTGCCACTGGCCGCCCTCTCCCGTGGTTTGCACTGGGGTCCAGCAGCCCATCTCAATCACGCGCTGCAAAGCAGGCTCAGTGGTGGGATGAATCACCAGGCCTTCACTTGGGATAGTGCGCACCAAGTGGTGGAACTGGCGCTCAATCGCAGGTAAGTCCGGGAAGATGTCTGCGTGATCGAACTCAAGGTTGTTGAGGATCGCCGTGCGCGGACGGTAATGAACAAATTTGGAGCGTTTGTCGAAGAAGGCGCTGTCGTATTCGTCGGCTTCAACCACAAAAAACGGCGTATCGCCCAAACGGGCCGACACGGCAAAGTTTTGCGGTACACCGCCGATCAAAAAGCCCGGCGCCATGCCCGCATGTTCCAACACCCACGCCAGCATGCTGCTGGTGGTGGTCTTGCCATGCGTGCCAGCCACGGCCAACACCCAACGGCCTTGCAGCACGTGATCGGCCAGCCACTGCGGGCCCGACACGTAAGGCAGGCCCTTGTTCAGCACATACTCAACGGCCGGGTTGCCACGGGACAACGCGTTGCCGATCACCACCACATCGGGTGCGGGATCAAGCTGGGACGGGTCGTAACCCTGCGTCAACTCAATGCCTTGAGCTTGCAGCTGGGTGCTCATTGGCGGATAGACGTTAGCGTCGGAGCCAGTAACGTGATGGCCCAGTTCTTTGGCCAATACCGCCAGCGAACCCATGAAAGTGCCGCAAATACCCAGAATATGAATGTGCATAGTTGACCTCGTAAATCATCGGCGAAGGGTAGCTTAGAGGGCTATTTTTCGCACCTGATGATTAAGGCCGCGCCGTTTCAACGCTCAATCCCGTGCTTGCGCAACTTGCGATACAAGGTGTTGCGGCTCACGCCCAGTTGCAACGCAGTGTGGGTCATGTGCCAACGATGCTGTTCAAGGGCCATTAACAAGGCTGATTTTTCGGCGCTTTCCAGCGCCAGCTCACACGGCTGCGCAACTACTGGCTCGGGCATTTTTGCAGGGGCTTGGCGAATGATCGCGGGCAAGTCATCGAACTCAATCATCCCGCCCTCACAGAGCGCCGCCAATGTGCGCAATACGTTGCGCAGTTGGCGCACGTTGCCGGGCCAATTGAAGTCCAGCAGCGCCTGACGCGCAGGACGGCTCAGGATGACTCGCTCGTCACCGACTTCTTCTGCCAGCAAAAAATCCAGCAACTGTGATTTGTCAGCACGATCACGCAAGGCAGGCAAACCGATCTCCAACCCGTTGAGGCGGTAATAGAGGTCTTCGCGAAAGCTACCCTCCCCTACACGCTCCAGCAGATTGCGGTGAGTGGCACTGACAATCCGCACGTTAACCGCCTGCGGCTCGCCGCCAATTGGCACCACCAATCGGTCCTCCAGCACCCTCAAAAGACGGGTTTGCAGCGCCAGCGGCATGTCACCAATTTCATCCAAAAACAACGTACCGCCATCGGCTTGCTGCAACTTGCCCTGCATGCCCTCTTTGCGAGCCCCGGTAAAACTGCCGCCGCGATAACCGAACAATTCACTTTCAATCAAGCTTTCAGGGATGGATGCACAGTTGAGCGCCACAAAGGGTTTATCTGTTCGCAAGCTGGCCTGATGCACCGCCTTGGCGAAAGCCTCTTTGCCTGACCCGGTTTCACCATTGATCAACAACGGCACGTCGCGCTCAAAAACCCGCAGCGCCCGACGAAAATCAGTGTGCAGCGCCTCATCTCCCAAGCAGATGCCACTTAAACGTGGTCGCTCAGGCGCGGGCGGCGCCATAACGGGCGCGGGCAAGGGTCTTGGCTGGCCGCGCAATGCTGCAAACAAACGACGACCATCACGGGTGCGCAACGGCCAACTGGTGCTGGCCTGCACACTGGCGCGGGCAAAAAACTCGTCACGGGCACAGTCAAATACGCTATCAATCGGTTGCCCAAGCAAATCGCCGCGCACTTGGCCCAGCAGATTCAAAGCACTTTGGTTAACCGCGCAGATCGTGCCGTCCCCCTCAAAGGCCAGCATGCCTTCACTGAACAACCCCACCGACTCGGCTTGTAAATGAAAGCGCAGCAACCATTGGTGTTCAAAGTGATGCAAAAAATAACTGCTTTCGATGATTTTGGCCGACAGATTAACCAGCGCCATCGTGTGGAACTGGCTCTGTCGCGACGCCCCGTGACGCGCCGATGACACGTCCAGCACCGCCAACAGCTCGCCTTGCGGATCAAAGACTGGGCTCGCAGAACAGGTCAGCCCAGCGTGCCGCCCGCGAAAGTGTTCATCCTGATAAATCGTCAGCGCCTGACGCTCGACCAAACAGGTGCCAATTCCATTGGTGCCTTCGCGCGCCTCACTCCAGTCAGCCCCCAACCACAGCCCGGCGTTCTCGAACACTTTGCGTTCAGTCGGCGCGGTGATGCAGTTCAGAATCACCCCACGCGCATCGGTCAACAGCACCGCATGCCCGGCGCCCGATAACTGCTGGTGAAGGCTATTCATTTCGTGGCCGGCAATTTTCAGCACCTGCTGTAAACGCTCGCGGCCTTCCAAAATGCGCCCGTGTTCAAGCACCGTCGGTGCGACGGTCTGGGCGGGATCAAGGTGGTAATCCTCCAGGCAGCGCTGCCAGGAGCGAACAATCGAGGGGTCACACCCCGGCGCTTGGCCCTGAGGGCGGCCTTGGGTGACGTTGATAATTTGCCGGGCGTGCCGACTTAAATCGGTGTTGTGCATTTTTATTATTCTCCGCTCTGTCTCGGCGGCCTCAGGTTCGGCAGAAGTAAAACCACCCTCTAACCAACAGACAACCCGTCCAAACCGAGCGTCCAGCATCCTCTTGCGCCGAGCGCATTGCAATCGTCATCTGACTCACCGGTCACCTGCTGTATCGGTTTTGGTACAGAGTGTCACCCACGCTGTACCGTTTGTGTCACAGCTTCAACACGCGGCGCACCTGCAATACCCGGCAAAGCCTTATTTTAAAGGGGGTACCCCAATTTGGCCCGGCCCTTGCTCCTGCTTCTGGCAGCGCTACAGCGCGTACTCCCAATAAGCACAATAAAGCCAGGAGACATTCACCATGCGTTACGCACAACCCGGTACTGAAGGCTCGATCGTCTCGTTCAAGAGCCGTTACGGTAACTACATCGGCGGCGAATTCGTGGCGCCCGTCAAAGGCCAGTACTTCACCAATACCTCGCCCGTGAATGGCAAGCCGATCGCTGAGTTCCCGCGGTCCACGGCCGAAGACATCGAAAAAGCACTGGACGCCGCCCATGCTGCCGCAGATGCCTGGGGCGCCACCTCAGTGCAAGCGCGCTCACTGGTGTTGCTGAAAATTGCTGATCGCATCGAACAAAACCTCGAACTGCTTGCTGTCACCGAAACTTGGGACAACGGCAAAGCCGTGCGCGAAACCCTGAACGCTGACGTGCCACTGGCCGCCGACCACTTCCGCTACTACGCTGGCTGCATTCGCGCCCAAGAAGGCAGCGCCGCCGAGATTGATGGCAACACCGTGGCGTATCACATTCACGAGCCGCTGGGCGTGGTCGGGCAAATCATTCCGTGGAACTTCCCTCTGCTGATGGCCGCCTGGAAACTCGCACCCGCGCTGGCCGCCGGTAACTGCATCGTGCTTAAGCCAGCCGAACAAACCCCGCTGAGCATTACCGTGTTCATGGAACTGATTGGCGACCTGCTGCCACCCGGCGTGCTGAACGTGGTGCAAGGTTTCGGCAAGGAAGCGGGCGAAGCACTGGCCACTAGCAAACGCATTGCCAAAATCGCTTTCACCGGCTCCACGCCTGTGGGCTCGCACATCATGAAATGTGCGGCTGAAAACATCATTCCATCGACCGTTGAGCTGGGCGGAAAATCGCCCAACATCTTCTTTGCCGACATCATGCAGGCCGAACCCGCCTTCATTGAAAAGGCCGCAGAAGGCTTGGTGCTGGCGTTCTTCAACCAAGGCGAAGTGTGTACTTGCCCGTCCCGCGCGCTGGTGCAAGAGTCGATCTACGACGACTTCATGAAAGTGGTGATGAAAAAGGTCGAGCAAATCAAACGCGGCGACCCGCTGGACACCGACACTATGGTCGGTGCTCAAGCGTCCGAGCAGCAGTTTGACAAGATCCTGTCCTACCTTGAAATCGCTAAAAACGAAGGTGCTGAGCTGCTGACCGGCGGCGCTGTGGCCAAACTTGAAGGCGACCTGGCAACCGGCTATTACATCCAGCCGACGCTACTCAAGGGCACCAACAAAATGCGCGTCTTCCAGGAAGAAATTTTTGGCCCGGTGGTCAGCATTACCACGTTCAAAGATGAAGCCGAAGCGCTGGCCATTGCCAACGACACCGAGTTCGGCTTGGGCGCGGGCTTGTGGACGCGCGACATCAACCGCGCCTACCGCATGGGCCGGGCGATCAAGGCCGGTCGTGTGTGGACCAACTGCTATCACCTGTACCCGGCTCACGCTGCGTTCGGTGGCTACAAGAAGTCTGGCGTTGGCCGTGAAACTCACAAAATGATGCTCGATCACTATCAGCAGACCAAAAACCTGCTGGTGAGCTACGACATCAACCCACTGGGCTTCTTCTAACCCTAAAACCTGTAGGAGCTGCCGCAGGCTGCGATCTTTTGATCTTGGAAGCTCGCAGCCTGCGGCAGCTCCTACGGTTGTTGTAACGGGCTTTGGCCCAGCTCTTGCTTTAGTCCCTGTCAAATTTCTCCAAACTATAAAAGAACAGGTGAACACACATGCCAAGCGAACCGAATGCCGCTGTGGCGGCACCGTCCTCTGTCGATTTTGAAAAAGTCGGCTCCGAATACTTTCAACAACGTGAACTGAAAAAAGGCGCTGCGGGCTGGGTCCTGCTGGTGGGTCTGGGCGTGGCGTATGTGATATCGGGCGATTACGCAGGCTGGAACTTCGGCCTGGCCCAAGGCGGCTGGGGCGGGATGTTCATCGCCACATTACTGATGGCCACCATGTACTTGTGCATGTGCTTTTCGCTGGCCGAGTTGTCTTCGATGATCCCCACTGCGGGCGGCGGTTATGGCTTTGCCCGCAGCGCTTTCGGGCCGTGGGGTGGCTTCATGACCGGCACCGCAATTCTGATTGAGTACGCCATCGCACCCGCGGCCATCGCGGTCTTTATTGGTGCGTATTGCGAGTCGCTGTTCGGAATTGGCGGCTGGATGATCTATCTGGCGTTCTACATCATTTTTATCGGCATCCATATTTTCGGGGTGGGCGAAGCGCTCAAACTGATGTTCATCATCACCGCCGTGGCTGCCATTGCACTGGGCGTGTTTTTGGTCGCAATGGTGCCGCACTTCAATGTGGCCAATTTGCTGGATATTCCGGTCACGCAAGCCAAGGGCGCCAGTGCATTCTTGCCATTTGGCTATGTCGGTGTATGGGCCGCAATCCCGTATGCGATCTGGTTTTTCCTTGCCGTCGAAGGTGTGCCGCTGGCCGCTGAAGAAACTAAAAACCCCAAGCGTGACCTGCCGCGTGGCTTGATCGGCGCCATGTTGGTGCTTGTCACTTTTGCCCTGTTGATTCTGGTGATTGGCCCCGGTGGCGCAGGGGCGCACCACTTGATGGCTTCAGGCAACCCGCTGGTTGAGGCGCTGAGCAAGTCTTACGGCGGCTCAACCTGGATGGGCAGCTTCGTTAATCTGGTGGGGTTGGCCGGCTTGATTGCCAGCTTCTTCTCGATCATTTACGCCTACTCGCGTCAGATCTTCGCCTTGTCTCGCGCAGGCTATTTACCTCGCAAGTTGTCCGAAACCAACAAGAGCAAAGCGCCGGTGCTGGCTTTGATCATTCCCGGCATCATCGGCTTTGGGTTGTCACTGACAGGCCAAGGCGATTTGTTGATTTTGGTGGCGGTGTTCGGCGCGACTATCTCCTATGTGCTGATGATGGCGGCTCACATCACCCTGCGTATCCGTCGCCCTAAAATGGAGCGTCCGTATCGCACACCGGGCGGCATCTTCACCTCAGGCATCGCATTGGTGCTGGCTTGCGTGGCGGTGATCGCGGGTTTTCTGGTTGATCCGCGCGTCGTGATTGGCGCTGCCGTGATATACGGCGTATTAATTGCCTACTTTGCGTTCTACAGTCGGCACCACTTGGTGGCAGGCACGCCTGAAGAGGAATTTGCGGCGATTCAAAAAGCCGAACAAACCCTGCACTAATCGCCGAGAACTGCGCCAGGCGCGTCGCGTCTGGCGTTAAGGAGCATTTGGTATGGCAACTTTCTCTCACGCGGTTGGCGCTCAAACCTACCGCTTCGACAACCTGAAACAGCTAATGGCCAAAGCCAGCCCGGCGCGCTCCGGGGACTTTCTGGCAGGCGTGGCCGCGCTTAATGATGGCGAGCGGGTGGCCGCCCAAATGGCCTTGGCCGATATCCCCCTCACCCACTTTCTGCAAGAAGTGTTGATCCCTTACGAGTCAGATGAAGTGACTCGTTTGATTATCGACACCCACGATCTGCATGCTTTCACCACGGTGAGCCACCTGACGGTGGGTGGTTTTCGTGACTGGCTGCTCAGCGACGCTGCCGATGAGCACAGCCTGCGTGCACTTGCACCGGGCCTGACGCCAGAGATGGTCGCCGCGGTGTCGAAGATCATGCGCGTGCAGGATCTTATTCTGGTGGCGCAAAAGATCCGCGTCGTCACCCACTTTCGCGGCACGATGGGCCTGCGCGGTCGCCTGTCCACTCGCCTGCAACCCAATCACCCCACCGACGACCCGGCCGGGATCGCCGCCAGCATTCTCGATGGCCTGTTGTACGGCAATGGTGATGCGATGATCGGCATCAACCCGGCCACCGACAGCATTGCGTCAATTTGTGACCTGCTGAAGATGCTGGACGCCATCATTCAGCGCTATGAAATCCCCACCCAGTCTTGCGTGCTGACCCACGTCACCACTTCAATCGAAGCGATCAATCGCGGCGTGCCATTGGACTTGGTGTTCCAGTCCATTGCGGGCACCGAAGCGGCCAACGCCAGCTTTGGGATCAATCTGAATGTGCTGCAAGAAGGGTACGACGCCGGGCTGAGCTTAAATCGCGGCACACTGGGCAACCATTTGATGTACTTCGAAACCGGGCAAGGCAGCGCGTTGTCTGCGAACGCGCATTTCGGGGTGGATCAACAAACGTGTGAAACCCGGGCCTACGCCGTGGCGCGACATTTCAAACCCTTTTTGGTGAATACCGTGGTCGGCTTTATCGGCCCGGAGTATCTGTACAACGGTAAACAAATCATCCGCGCCGGGCTTGAAGACCACTTCTGCGGCAAGTTGCTGGGCGTGCCTATGGGCTGTGACATCTGTTACACCAACCATGCAGAAGCCGATCAAGACGACATGGATACCCTGCTGACCTTGCTGGGCGTGGCCGGAATCAACTTCATCATGGGGATTCCGGGGTCGGACGACATCATGCTCAACTATCAAACCACCTCGTTTCACGATGCGCTCTATGCCCGCA
Organism: Pseudomonas sp. E315; assembly: GCF_055406205.1. Lineage (NCBI taxonomy): Bacteria > Pseudomonadati > Pseudomonadota > Gammaproteobacteria > Pseudomonadales > Pseudomonadaceae > Pseudomonas > Pseudomonas sp. E315. The sequence goes on from NZ_JBUZPJ010000002.1 coordinate 343,481, forward strand.
AAACCTTGGGCCTAAAACCTGCGCCCGAGTTTGAACAGTGGCTGGCAAAAGTCGGCATTTTCACTCAAACCGATGGGCGCATTGAATTCGGCCACCAACTGCCTCCGGCATTCCGACAGGCGCTGGCTCATTTGGGAGGACGCTGAGCATGGCCAACACACCTACAGACAGCCTTAACCCGTGGCTGGACTTGCGACGCCTGACGCCTGCGCGCATTGCGCTGGGTCGCACCGGGACCAGTTTGCCCACCCACGCCCAACTGGACTTTCAATTCGCCCACGCCCAAGCACGGGACGCCGTGCACCTGCCATTTGACCACGCGGGCTTGAGTCAGCAGATTGCAGCGCGTGGCCGCGAAAGCCTGTTACTGCACAGCGCTGCCCATGACCGCCACAGTTACCTGCAACGCCCGGATTTGGGCCGTAAGCTGCATGACGACTCGGCATTACGCTTGCGTGAATACGCTCAAGCCAACCCCGGCGGCATCGACGTGGCGGTGGTGGTCGCGGATGGTTTGTCGGCACTGGCGGTTCATCGGCACACGCTGCCCTTTTTGACGCACATGGAAGAACACGCCGCCACGGAGGGCTGGTCCCTGTCGCCGGTGATTTTGGTGCAACAAGGCCGGGTGGCTGTCTCAGATGAAATCGGCGAGTTACTGGGCGCCAAAATGGTCGTGATGCTGATTGGCGAACGTCCCGGCCTCAGCTCGCCAGACAGCTTGGGCCTGTATTTCACCTACGCGCCTAAAATTGGCCTGACTGATGCCTATCGCAACTGCATTTCTAACGTGCGGCTCGAAGGCCTGAGTTATGCGATGGCTGCCCACCGGCTGGCGTACTTGATGCGTGAAGCCTGCCGTCGGCAGTTGTCCGGGGTTAACCTCAAAGACGAAGCACAAGTGCAAACCCTCGAATCACAAACCCCAAGAGAAAACTTCCTGCTGTAGTCGCTGAGGCGCGTAGCGAGGCTGCGATTGGCGACGCAGTTGATCGCAGCTTCGCTACGCCAAGCTGCGACTACGGATTTTTAAGGCCTCCACCATTCAATACACGCTTCGCTACAAACTCTGGCAGCAGAATGCGCGTCAATCCGTATAATCCTCTCGGTTCAAAATGTACGAAAAAACTACATTTCCTGTAGTTAACTACCTCTTCCCCCGCACAGACCTGCCGAGCCGGGTCATCAACACAGGTGCTTTACATGGATTTCAACCCGATCGACATTATCTTGCATCTCGATATGTACCTCGACTTGCTGGTAACCAATTACGGGCCGTGGATCTACGCCATCCTGTTTCTGGTGATCTTCTGCGAAACCGGTCTGGTGGTCATGCCGTTCTTGCCGGGCGACTCGCTGCTGTTTATCGCGGGCGCTGTGGCCGCAGGTGGCGGGATGGACCCTGTATTACTCGCCGGTCTGCTGATGCTCGCAGCGATTATGGGTGACAGCACCAACTATGTAATCGGACGAACGGCCGGTGAACGTTTGTTCAGCAACCCGAACTCGAAGATTTTCCGTCGCGACTACCTTCAAAAAACCCACGACTTCTACGAACGCCACGGCGGCAAAACTGTGACGATGGCGCGCTTTCTGCCTATTTTCAGAACCTTTGCCCCCTTTGTAGCCGGCGTAGCACGCATGTTCTACCCGCGCTTCTTTATGTTCAGTGTGTTCGGCACAATCCTGTGGGTCGGCGGCTTGGTCACTCTGGGCTACTTCTTCGGTAACGTGCCATTCATCAAGAAAAACCTGTCCTTGCTGGTGCTGGCTATCATCCTGTTGTCGCTGATCCCCATGATCATTGGCGTCATCCGCAGCCGCATGGGGCGCACGCCCTCTAAAGTCGAATCGAGATAAGCCCTATGTGGTCTCTGAGTGAATGGCGACGCCATCGGATACTGGCGCAACATCCGGTGGCACCTGACGTGTGGCACGACGTTCGCCAACACCTGAGCATCCTTGACGGTCTGGATGAGGCGCAGGACAAATGGCTGCGTGAAAGCAGCGTTTTGTTTCTGCAAGAAAAGCACCTGACACCCATGCCCGGCGTTGAGCTAACCCCCGAAGGTGAGCTTTTACTGGCAGCTCAAGCGCAACTGCCGCTGCTCAATTTGGGCGATCTGGACTGGTATCAGGGCTTTCATGAAATCGTGCTGTACCCCGATGATTTCATCAGCCCGCAGCGCCATCGCGACGCCAGCGGCGTGGAACACGAATGGCAAGGCCATCACAGTGGCGAGGCGTGGCAACACGGCCCTGTGATTTTGGCGTGGCCGGGAGTGCTGGCCAGTGGCAGTTGGGAGGGTTACAACTTGGTGATCCACGAGTTGGCGCACAAACTCGACATGCTCAATGGTGCAGCCAACGGCATGCCTCCTCTGCACAGCAGCATGAAAATCAGTGACTGGACCGAGGCCATGCAACAGGCTTTCGATCACCTCAATCACGCCCTCGATCACCACCCGCATGCCCCTGCACCTATTGATCCGTATGCTGCTGAAAACCCGGCTGAGTTCTTCGCCGTCACCAGCGAATACTTCTTTAGCGCACCCGATCTGTTGATTCAGGCGTACCCAAAGGTCTATCACCAACTGAGCCTGTTTTATCGCCAGGACCCGCTGGCCCGTCTGAAAATGCTTCAGAACGAACACCCGGAGTACCGCGCACAGCACTGAACGGCCAAGCGTGACGTCGTTGCAGGAATACGCCTATAATCGGCGCCACTTTTTGGCCACATCGGCCAAGTAAATTGGCCTACTTACGGGGGCACCGCCCAATGAGCTACAGCAAAATTCCGGCTGGCAAAGACCTGCCGAATGACATCTACGTCGCCATCGAGATTCCGGCCAACCACGCGCCGATCAAATATGAAATCGACAAAGACAGCGATTGCCTGTTCGTTGACCGCTTCATGGCCACCCCGATGTTCTACCCGGCCAACTACGGTTTCATCCCCAACACCCTGGCGGACGACGGTGATCCCCTCGACGTACTGGTTGTAACGCCTTACCCAGTAGCGCCAGGCTCGGTTATCCGTGCTCGTCCGGTTGGCATTCTGCACATGACTGACGACGGCGGCGGCGATGCCAAAGTTGTTGCAGTACCTCACGACAAACTGTCTCAGCTGTACGTTGACGTGAAAGAGTACACCGACCTGCCACCTCTGCTGATTCAGCAAATCCAGCACTTCTTCGAGAACTACAAAGACCTCGAAAAAGGCAAATGGGTGAAGATCGAAGGTTGGGGCGACGCTGAAGCTGCCCGCGCCGAAATCACCAAGTCGGTTGCTGCCTATAAGGGCTAAGCACTGAGCAGCATGTTGTTGCAGCATGCTCGAACACAAAAAACCTCGGTTCGCCGAGGTTTTTTTATGCCCCGAATAAACATCAAAAACGTGCCGTTCATCGCCATCGCATTGTTGTTGCACGGGAGTATGAATTTTCAATTTTTACGTGCGACCAATCTCTATCTACATCGCATTTTTGAACGCTTGGTTTATTTAAGCGCTCGCAGCTTCTCCGTAAACTCCGTGTTCATGAATACATCCGGTGATCGTCTAAGAAACCTCCTGCGGGAGTGCCATTTATCTGCTTCGGACTTCGCAGCCAACCGCCGCGTAACACCGCAGCACGTCAACAACTGGTTCAAGCGTGGCATCCCCATGGCTCGGCTGGATGAAATCGCAGAGTTGCTGTGCGTCAACAGCCGCTGGCTGCGCTCCGGCGAAGGCCCTAAACACCCGGGAGCCGATGTCCTCCATGCGATGACTCACTCCAAAACAGTCAACCATCCACCACCGCCAACAGCCTGCCTGAGCAGCGACATCACCACGCTGGACATTGCGTTCTACAGCGAAGTGCTAAACCCTGACGGCTCAGGCAAAACCCACGTGGCCGAAATACCTGCCAGCCAAGTACGGCTCACTTACGAGATTTTGTTGGCAATGGACGTCAGCTCCGAACACGCCATCTGCGCCCCCATGATCGGTAACAGCATGGCGCATAGAATCCAGAACGGCTCCACAGTCGCCATCGACCGCAGCCTGACCCACATCATAGACGGCGAAATCTACGCCCTCGAACACGATGGCATGCTGCGCATCCGATACCTTTACCGCCTCCCCAATGACGGCCTGCGCGTGCGCAGCCATAACCACACCGAATACCCGGACCAAATACTCAGTGCACAGCAAATCCAAGAACAGGGCGTTCGCATATTAGGCTGGGTGTTCTGGTGGTCCACCCTCAACACCCGCCGCCCCACCCTCCCCGGAAAACCAGAGGAGTGACGAGACATCAGCCCGAGGCTGGAAACTGCCAGAAAATCCCCGTATGCTCTGGCCCACTTTCGCACGCACCTTGATGTTTACCGGGTTCGCATGCACGACAACGCAGCCATGCGCTGCCACGTCCTACAGCCAGTCGCCTCGCGCTGGATGTCCACATTGCAGGTGAGTACGGTTTACCAAAAATAAACCAAACCCACCCACGAGAAGCCGGCCACAAGCCGGCTTTTTAATGTCTGAAATAATCCTGTCCCGTCCGAGAATCCTGCCGATAGCCTAGCTATCACGGACATTTCAGGCGTTTCCCTGTCCGATGGTGTACAAAGCCATTTGAATCGATAGCTGAAGGACTACGGGACAAACTGGATCTGGACATACAATCACGATCGCCCGAATATGGCTCTCGGAGGCATCACTCCCAAACAGAAATTGGCTCTGGTGGCCTGACCTCTATTTCTCGTGTGCACCCCAGGTTTTGGAAGAAGGCCGGACACTTCCCCCCTTTGCACCAATTCAAAGAGCCGAAAAAGCACGAGTTCTAACGCACCTGAGCACGACCTCTGTTGACCGAATCCAGAAGCAATTCAAGCTCAAGGCCATAACTATTCGGTTCGAAGCTTTCCTCTATACCATTCATCAAAAACTCGTTAGAAATCAACTCACAAAGTTCATCTACCTCACTTGATGATAGTGAACCATTAAGCAATTTCTCAGCCAGTGCTAGTTGGAACGCTCCCGCCATAAAGCGCAACGAAAATAAAAGCTGCCATTGGGCACTTGTTAAGAAACTACTCATTTTCCGGTCCCCGAAGCGGATTTTCCCCAACCAGTGACGACTTTACCTTCAGCATGACCACTATGACTGCATCCGTCCCCGTTCACCTAAATGTTGGACCGTACTTTGAGGGGACATATTCAATTTTTAGAAGGCTAGACCAAGCACCACTGAGTGCAGACTGACTTACACCAATGCCGCCATCCCTTCCTGCAAATTGTTCTAATGCGTGATTTGAATAGCTAGTGATTTGTGTAAGTGCCCTGGCTCCGGCGGCCTGCTCAGCAACCATCTGCATTTTAAGCAGCATTAGCCGCGCTGCTCGCTCCTGACTCAGCAATAGCGGGAACGCCTTTTGCACCAACTAATTATCGACTATGGGCAATACTCAACCATATAACTGCCCTCTAGTTCTTGTTGTATCGATCTCGCCAGTTGCACCCCTTCGGCTTTATGCCGAAGCTCTGCCTCAGGGGTGGTAAAACCAGAATCGGGAGGGTAGTCGCTATTGAACGTAGCTTGATACTCACTGTCCCACTTACTGATTTTCGCCATCAGCTCTTGAGAGAGGGGCAAATCTTCGATATCAACGTGCCCCATTCTATCCAGATCTGGGCAAAATATTGGCCCAGCCAAATACTCATTCGTTAGCCTTAACCTGATCATGGCAATGACTTCCAAGAACTGACCGGATTAGCTCGAACCACGAAACCGTTTGAACCAACCCCAACTGCAATATTGTGTTCAACACCATTGTACGTGATGCGATAAACATTAGCCGAACCATTAGTCCCGATAACCTGTCCACGTTCAAGAGCGTTCATTACCACATTTGGGATGTCATTACGTGAGATGCCTTTATTTGATTGTCGATGTTGGAGCGCCTGAGACGTTTGTTCCAATCACCTTACCTGCGCTGTACTCAATAACGTGCCCACCTGGGCCATTAGGAGTTACCTTCCCATATCTCAGTGCGTTATCAACATAGCTAGAGACATCTTTAACAGATGTTCCTTGCGAGAACTTACTAACATTCGCAAATCCTGAGTCAGGTCTATGGCGATAGAATACATGCTCAACATCTGTCATCAAACCGCCTTTGTTATAAGTGCTCGCGCTCCACGACGCATCTATTTGTCTTGGGACTGGTAATGCCTTGATTGTGTCATCTACAACAGCCCCAGTTACTTTTGCATCATTAAATCAGGCCAAACTCTCGCAACTGCATCTCACTCGCAAATTCTAAACCACCACTCTCAACCCTAGATCCATCTGAATAATGGGAGTACCCACAAACATTGCACTGAAAAGCCAACAATCCATTATGTTTACCTATAAAAACGCGCATCCCTTCAGATTTACACTTGGGACATTGCTCATCAATTTCAACAGTCGCCAGTTCCTCAACCGTATCGCGTAAAAATCTCGCAATCGCCTCTACATCTCTAGCCTGACGTTTCAGAATAACACTCTTGAAATTAATTAAATCACTCACCTTAAAGGAAGAGTACTCAACTGGAATCTCCCTCTCATCTACCTTTGCAAAGCTATCGAACCCATAGACCGAAAACGGCTCACCGGCAAGATGCTTATAGTTACTCCTTATCCAAAATAGTATGACTTCAAGAACTTGCCTCAAAGGTGCTTCATCACTCAGAGTCGCCACTGCCAACTGGAATTCATGCCATATTTTTATGGGGAGAGTACGCATCAGTTGCCCACCTTAACCGGGAAGGTTGTAATCAAATTCCCTGCTTTATCGGTGAACACCTTTATCACAGAAGTAGGAACGCCACCATCCTTCAATGTAGTAGTGCCAATAGCCCGACCTACATCAACCGTTCTTAAAAATTGGCCATCTGGCAGCGCAATAACCGGAGACTTCACAACAGAACTGCTTTGCAGGATCCCCTTCAGCTCATCCGGAGCAATAGTAAACACCGAGCGCGAGTTGGAGATTTCTCTATTGAAATGCCCTTCTAGAACGTGGTCGAAACCCGCAGATACGGGATTGCCGTTATCACGAAAAGGGGTCGTTTCCGTACGACCATTGGCAATGTTTACACGAGACTGTACTCGGCCTGGGATCTGAGTAGCAGCTTCGCCTGTCGCTTTTGCCCCCCCCGATACGAGCCGACCTAATACTGCTGCCAGGCCCGCCCCTGTGAGCTCGCCGGCCATAAACATGCCCCAGGCCGTAACGAACTCAGTAGCAGGCTGCACACCATCAAACCCTTGTCCTTGGGCCAGTGCTAATTGCCCTTGGGCTATTTCGCCATTAGTCGCCCCCTTTTTTTGCATGTCTTCTGCGAGGGTCGTTGCCGCTTGCCCATACTCAACCAAACCTGGCGGCAGGTGTTCCAAAAAGTTGTATTGCGTTAGGCTCTGCGCAATCCATTTCCCGTTCTCAAGCTTGCTGGCGCTAACATCATTTTGAGCGGCCGCAGCCAATACACCCAAAACCTGTGAACTCATGGTCAGCAGAGCTTCGTCACCCTTGACCAAACTATATAGGTGCCCCGCAAGTGCTTCGTTAGCACCGGCTGCCAAAGCGCCGATTTTAAAGTCGCCGCCCGTAGCTTCGGCCAGTAAGCCACCTACCATGGCCTGGATCGCTAACTTCTGTACTGATCCGTCATTAAAAACACCTTGGGTATAATCGCCTACCGCATTGAAACTCGCTGCCGCCAAGGTGTTGAACAAGGCATTTTTCAACGCATCACTAACATTCCCACCCTGACCTAACGCCTTACTCAAGGCCAAAGAAGTACCACTTTGCAGCGTCTGATTTGCTGCAAAGTGGCCAGCACCTTTCCAGGTGTTGAGCGACACATTGACCTTGCTGGTTCCCGTATTAGTTTGAGTTCCAGTTAAGTCATCAAAGTAACCCGCCGTGACTCCTGCTGTAACACCTGATATCACGTAGCCCTTCATGGCATCCGATGACGTTACATCTTTGATCACTGCGCCAAGGTTGCCGCGATTATTTACCGCGCTAACGGCAGCATTTGTTGCCGCTCCCGCCGCAACAGCGCCCGCCCCGGCAGCAACTCCAGCGCTAGCGCCCGCGACAGTCATTGCACTCATTGCTGCCGGCCCTACAAAAGCCGCCATCACAATCGCAATAATGATCTGCGAAGCTGGCCCAAGCCCAGAGTTGTTGTATTTGAAGCCCTCGTGGATTTCCTTGACCTGACGCCAATCTACATCGCCACGCTTTTCAGCTTCTTTGAGCCAGGCCAGTTGCGGGTTGGCCTTGACCATCGCATCGATAGACTGGCTAACGTTTTGTTGGTCGATGTGCTTGATGTCGATCTTCAGACCATCAACAGCTTTGATCGCAATATTGCCTTCGGCAATAATTTTGGCTTGGCGCAGAGTTTCGTCAGTGTTGCCTTTGCCTTTAGATGAAACCCAAAACGCGTTGTCGTCACTCTTCTCGTGACTCTCCTGATGCAGGTCTTTAACCGCTTTGAACGTGATCGCACCACCGCTGATGAGCGCGATATCATTCCCGCTGCTCAGTTGGGCCGCTTGGTAACGTTGATCTCCCCCGCTGCTCAGGGTTAAATCACCATCCGTCTTGATTTCGCTAACCACGTTTTTTATGTCAGTGATTTCGTCGCGTTGGGTTTTCTTGCTCCCCCAACTGCCCTTTTCTTTCATGTCGTACAACGAGTAGTTGCTGTCTTTCGCGGCCAGTAGGCTTAACTCGGTTACAGCATGGATGTAGGCTTCGTTACCTGCACTGATCTTGCTGGCAAGCAAGGTCATGTTCGTGCCAGCAATGGCGATCAAGTCACCGCCAGCGTTCAGCGCAGCACCTTGTTGAATTATCTGATCCGATTGGGTGGTGGTTTTGGTTTGACCCTTTTTGCCCTTGGAGTAGTCATGCTGCTCATTGGCGGCAGCAGCAAGGGTGAGGCTTTCTCCGGCCGCCACATGCAGATCGTTCACTGCACTGACGTTACTGCCGATAAAGGCAATGTCACGCCGAGCCTTAATGCTCAGATCGCCGCCTACGTCCACGGCAGAGGTGTGTTGCAGGATGGTTTGACCGGTGCCTTTGACTCGGCGCCGCTGGTAGTCGTAGCTGTCTTCTTCAGTCTGACTGGCAATCATCACGTCGCGCCCCGCGACAATGGAGGCATTGCCACCGGCTTTGAGGGTGCTACCGATGCTCATCGCATTGCGACCAGCGCTGAGTTTGAGAGTGTTGATGGCTTCAAATCGGGATGCGTCGCTCACCACATCGTTACGCAGTTGATACCCATCCCCTTCACGCTTGAAAGTGGTGACGGTACGTTCGTTGATGATGTCGCCACTTAGCGCGGTTGCATTAATGTCCCGCCCAGCGACAACGCCACCACGACTATTGGAGATTGAGTTCGTGGCGCGCATTTCCAGACGGTTGCCTGCTTGCATCAGGCCACTGTTGTCGATGTTGTTGGCGAGCAGGTTAAGGTGATTGGTGGCTCGCAAGGTGCCACTGTTATGCAAGTCAGCACCGGAAATCAGGCCGACGTCCTGACCTTGAATCAGTGCACCGTTTGGCGCGAGACGGTTATCCGCTTGAGCCAGGTAAAGCACAGGAGTCAGGACTCTTTGGCCGTTAACTTGAGCCTCTTCCATCCAGACAATATCGTGTGTCAGCGCAGCCACTTGCTCAGCGGTCAAAGAAACGCCGATTTGAAGATTCAGCGAATCTTTGTAGGAAATGGCGTTGTCCATTAAGTAGCGGTACAACGCATCGTCGCTGGCAATACCGTCGATATAACGCTGTCCCGTGCGGGCGACCACTGCTTGACGAATCAACCTTTGTTCGTAAAGACCATCACCCAAACGGAGGTGGGTGTTATCAGGGGTAATCCTGAGTTTGTCGAGCAGGTAGTCCGAACTCATAAACTGTTTAAGGTTTGTGAGCACCGGGTTGGTTTCGATCAGGTACTTGTGCCGGTTATCCAGGTGAGCAATCTCAAGCAGTCCTTGCACGCGCTTGACCTGTTGAGCATTGGTGTTCAATGCCAAGGGCCCAAACCCGCTGATTGATCCGCTAACCGGCTGGCTTTCGAGACTGAAACCGCGCTCTTTTACGCCACTGTAGTCCAACGCTTTTACACGCCTTTGAGACGAAATTTCGAGCCCCGCAACACTTAATTTAGAGCGATGACTACCAGTGTCAGCAGTGGGTTGCTGAGCACTCCAACGGAACAAACCATTTTGCCCGGCAGGCAAGCTGAAGCCTGCTAAAGCCACAGGGTTCACTTGGCGTTGTGCGAGATCCGGAGGCAGTTGCGCAGTAATCACCGGTTTGACGGTAGAGGCGAATACGGCCGCGCTGGTGTTGCGGTTAGAGGCTGAGGCGTTGATGGATGTAGTGTTCGGGCGGATAACGCTGTTGTTGATTTCCTGAGTGGCGTTGACCTTTACAGTACCTGCTGCCTGAATCACAGCGGGGGCAATAACACTCCCGGTAGTCGGTACTACGTAAGCACTGGTCTCATAAAAGCCTTTTAGACCAGCCATTACCTGAGCCATGCTCAACTCGCCCGGACGGTAGTCTGTCGAACCTGGTGTGTTGTGAAGGTTGAATTGGTCTCGGCGATTGATAAAGGTGCTGTAGTCACCGCGATTACGCGTATAAAAACCTGAGTTAAGATGACGTTCTTCGCCACCTGCAGCTCCCGTGTTGTTCAGCACACCCGTGTTGATCAAGATTTTTTTTGAAGCGGAAACCGAGCTATAGAGGTTATCGAAAGTCTTACTGCCAACCGTCAAATCACCACCGGCGTTGATAAACGCCGACGCCGAGCTGCCAGTGATCGCATCCTCATATTTTTCAACCGACTTGAAGTAGAGCTCGCAGCCTTTGCCCTTGCAGCTGTCATTCGAGTAAATGTTGAGATTGCCCGACACTAACTTCTTTTCAGCACTGAATTGATCACGCCGATTACTCAGCCTATCGCCCAGCAAACGCATGTTGCCGGTACTTTCCAAAGTGCCGGAGACGTTTTCGATCAGCCCACTGCGCCTTTTCATGTCGTTGCGTGCAATGTCTAGACCACCGAGGCTATAGACATCACCAAAGCGGTTGCTGAAGTTATTGACCCGCAGAGTCATGTTGTTACCGCTGAACAACAGGCCTTTGTCGTTGAGCAGGTGAGTGGCTTTCAACCGCACCTTTGCGGCACCACCCAAGGTGCCGTAGTTATTCAAGGTCGTGGTATTGATCGACAGGTCGCCTACGGCAGTCAGGCGCCCACGGTTATTCAGGGTCTTGCTTTTAATCTGGCTAATTCCCCCGCCAGCGATCCGAGCACCATCACCCAAGTTCAAGTTGACACTGGTGAGGGTCATGTCACCCAGACTGCTGATACGACCGTTACCGCGGTAGCCACTGGTGAGCGTCAGATCAAGGCTGCCATCACTGGCCAGAAGGCCTTCGTTTATCCACGTAACACCTTTGCCACTCAAACGTTGCAAACCCAACAACTGACCGCTGGGGGTCTGGGTGAGCTGACCTATATTCAGATTCAGGCGCCCCGCCTGAATCACGCTGCTGTTGATCCAGTTCGCAGCGTTGATGTCCAGTTGACCATTGGTGACAAAGCTACCGCCTGCACGAGTAACTTGGTCTGACGTGAGGTCAAATTTGCCGCTGCCCGTGTGAACGATCTGACCGTCGTTGTTATCCAGCCAAGCAGCTCGCAGATTGAGTTGCTCGTTAGCGCTTTCCAACGTGCCGGAGCGGTTATCAAAAAGACCCGAAGCGTTAATATCCGTCGTACCACTACGGCCCTTCGCCCGAAGGTTACCGCTGACGTTGTGGATATCGCGCGCAGCGAGGCGAAACGTTTCGTCACTTTCAATCAAGCCAAAGCGGTTACTTAACGTGCCGGTCAAACCGATGTCGATATGCCTTGCGCCGACGTTGCCACCGCTACCTTCTGCTTGCCCTTGGTTGTCGAAGTGTTCCGCTGCTAGGTTGAGCCGGTTGTCGGCATAGATACCACCACCCTGATTTTTCAAGGTGCTAGTGACGATGCTGTTTTCACCCCCAAGAGCAGACAGGTGCCCCAGTTGATTAAGCAACCCACCCTTGGCGTGGATGCTCAATGATTGCGCTTGGGTGGTGCCACCGCTGTTGTCAAACAAGCCGGTGACGAACTTGATCCAACCCTTGTTGCTATGGATCACGCCGCCCGTGTTATTGGCTACGCTGGCCGTGTCGAGATCCAGATTGCCATTTAGGCTATCAACCCTGCCGCCTTGGTTGTTAAGGGCGCCGCTGAGACGTAATCGGGAGTCTTCCTGACTTTGCAGTGTGCCTGACTGGTTGCTGAGGGTACGAGCAGCTAAGTTGAGTCGACCTGTCTGGCTGAAAATCAGGCCGTCCTGCTGATTGTTTACATCACCGGCCAATATCTTGATCACCAGATCGTTATGACTGGTCAAAGTGCCTTTGCGGCTATTGTCCAGATTGTCTCCAATGACAGTCAGACCGTTCCAGCCGGAGATCAACCCTTTGTCGACGTTGAGCACATGCTCAGCTTCCAAGCGCAATTGGTCGGTACTGAGAATGATGCCGCGGCCACTGTTATCAATGTGCTTGGCCGCAATAGTAAAGGCTCTCTGGCTGGATATTTCCCCTTGCTCACGATTGTTCAAGGCTGCCAACCGAGCAAAGGTCAGCGGCCCCTTGGCGCTGATCAGACCGGCGCGGTTGTCTAGGTTTCCGCCTTGCAGGTCAATGGCCACTGCACGCTCACCGATCAGACGGCCTTGGCGTTGGATCAGTTGTTGTACCGTGAGCCTCATGTCGCCCTTGGCCGAAACTTCTCCACCAAAGCTTGAGTCCACACGCTGGCCCAACAAAGTCAGATCATCTTGGCTGCTGATCAGACCGGCGCTGTTTTCAAGGTTAGCGGTGATCAGGTTCAGCACCTGTTGACTACCGATCACCCCGCCTCGGTTATCGACATCGCCAGCAGTGATCGCCAAGGCGCCATGACTGGCGAGCGAGCCACCCATCTGGTTGTCTAGTCTGGCCGCCTCAATTTGCAATACACGTTGTGCTGACAACACCCCTTTGAGGCTGTTGTCCAGCGCACTAGCGACTCGCAGTTGGAGACTATCGCCACTGATGACCTTGCCTTCTTGGTTGTTCAGTCGATCGGCAGTAAGCAGCACCTTGGCTTGGCTTGAAATTTCACCTTGCTGGTTGAGAACGGTTTGGCTATGCAGGTCTACACCCTTATCAGCTGTGATCAGCCCTGCATTGCGGTTATCCAGCGTGACGCTTTTTAGCGTCAACGCCCCCTCACTGACCAGTTCACCGCCTTGTTGATTAAATACGCCAACCGTTGCGTGTATCCCCCCCTTGGCACTGATGTGACCTGCGCCGCTTTCGATTTGATTGGCCTTGATAACTAAAAGGCCATCACTGCTCAACTTGCCGCTACTACGGTTGTCCAAATGACCCAATTCAGCATAGGTATCTGCCTTGCTGCTGATGACACCTTCTTGGCTGTTGTCGACACTGGCTGCGCTCAGGGTCAACGCGCCTTCGGCGATCACTAGCCCACGGTGATTGATCAGTGCATCGCTGGCAGTCACGACGAGGTTGCTGCCAAACAATTTGCCAGAGCGATTATCCAGAGTTGAGGCGGTCACACGGGTTTGCGTAGCCGATACTTCGCCCGACTGGTTGCTTAGATGACCCGCATTGAGCCTCAAATCTTTGAGGCTCATCACGCGCCCACTCTGGTTATCCAGAGCCGTTAGCACCGAGATATCGGCGTTGTTATTGCTATGCAGCAAGCCATTGGCCCGGTTGTCTAGCCGGGCGGCGTTAATCATGAGTGTGTCAGTGCTGAGGACGCGGCCACGTCGGTTATCGAATTGGTCGGCAGTAACCTGTATTTTCAGGCCACTCAACGTGCCCGCTTGGTTGTCCAGTGTTTGCGCAGTCGTCACAGTCAAACCACGGCTGGCAACTACGCTATTGGTATTTTTTAGCGTGGCCGATGAAAGGCTGATATCACCCGTTTTAGTGCGGGTGTTGTCTGCGCTGACCCCAGCTTCGATGATCCCGTTATTGGTCAACTGACCACCGCTGCTAAGGGCAAGGCTGTCCCGTGCGGCAAGGCTTTTTTGATTGCTCAGCCCAGTAACGGTTTGCACCTCAAGTCGGGTGCCGGCATAGACCGCTCCTTGGGCATCAAAGCTCTCAGCTTTGACGTTGATGGCACTGCTGGCTGACGCTTGGGCCATGCTCAAATGCCCATTAGCATCAAGCTGAATATCCCCCCCACTGGCGGCCAAGTTGCCATCCAGTTTTACGCCGACACCCTTTTCAGTGCCGACTAACTTGATCGCGCCCGCATACATACCGCCCAAGGCAGAAGAGTCGATAGCCAATTTAGGCTTGGCACTGCTGTCTTCAGTGCGAACCTTGGCGTTAAGGGTTTTCGCATTGACATCGTTACGACCAGCTATTACCGCCAAGTGACGGGCGTTGATTTGCGCGTTGATTTTGGCCGAGCGGGTGATGATTTCGAAACGATCAATATTGCTGGCGTTCAAACCTTGGCCGTCGATGGTCACAGCACCGCCATCGACTTGGTAACGAACCAGATGACCGTTACCAAGCATGGGTTTACCGGTCGTCAGGGTGACATTCGGGGTGTTGATAAAGCCACAACCGTTACAAGTGATGCCATGAGGGTTGGCCACAATAACTTTAGCTGCTTGTCCGGCAACTTCGGTGTAGCCGCGCAATTGGCTTGGGCTAGCACCATTAACTTCGTTCAGGATGATATTGGCCGCATTACCCTTCAAGTTGGGGTTGCCAAGAATGATGCCGCCTAATTGGGTTGGCTGAGTTCGGCCGGTGGCGTTGTTAAGAATGACCCCCGCGGCACCAACGTTGAAGTCCTTGAACTGGTTATGTGACAGGCCGCTGTTGTTGGGCGCTGCAATGTTGACGATGGGCACGCCATTACCTGCTGCACCCAGGCTGGTACCCGGCCTACTGACCACAATTCCGTCGGCTTGTACCAACAACGGCTGCCAGAAAATAGCGTTCGCCAATAAAAATGCCAGGCCACGCTTGGGCATTCCCAAAAATGACTCACGGGACTGCAAGACAGCAGAAGGCTGACGAGCCAAAAAGGCTAAATGGTGAACATCCATGTTGGGGTCTCGATGCAGCAATGCAGTTAATTAGAAAAAAAAGTCCATGCGCATGTAGATCGGAGCTTCGCGCTCACTGATCGCATCGGGCCGCTCCAAAGAGTGAGCAAATGTCACGTTGGCACTGACGTTACGGCCTCGGGCAAATAGCTCCAGCGAGTTGCTGGACAACCGGCCATGTGCTTCGCGGTTGTAGCGCTGGTTACGGATCACACCTTGGTCATAACCCAGACTGATGCCGTACTCCGCGAAAACTGGGCGAAGCCAGTCCAGCGTTACAGCACGCGACCAACGAAGGTCATTGCGCCAGTAACCTCCGCTGTCACCAGAAAGCTGCTGATCCTTGTAACCACGCACCGACGCCATCCCCCCCAAACTCATGCGCTGGGGACTGAAAAGCACGTTTTCACTGCGCTGACCGGCGGCCAAACTCATGAAGCGAAATGACTCACCCCACAGCTGGAAAGGTTGAAAGTAGCTGACCGTAGCGGTGTATTTACGGTAGCGAGCATCCGGAACACCACTGCGCACGTTGTGGTTACCTTGGGCGTGGAAGGCACCGATGCCGTTTTGCATCCCGACATCAAGGTTGGTAAAAGCACTGCCAATTCGCCGGCCATAGTTAACGCCTACTTGAAACTCACTCAGGCGATTGCTGCTGTTCTGTAAACGCGAGTCTTCGATGTAGTTGTTGGAGCGCACATGCGCTAACCCGGCATTGAGGGACGTTTTGCTCAGGGCGTCACGATGAACCACCCGCTCGACGCGTAACTGGTGGTTTGCACTGTCGCCAGTTTGTTTGAAGTCAAACCCCTTGCCGTGGGCCACCGAGCGGTAGTCGCTTTGGCTATGGGTGTAGCTGAAGTTCCACCAACCCCATGGCAGGTTGTAGTGAAGCATGGCGTTTTTCGAGGTTTTCTGATGATCACTGATCGCATCATGGCCACCACGCAGCACCATTTGATCCGCTAAACCTAACGGGCTGTCCCATTCAAAACCTGTACTCCACTGTTGCTCGCCGGTACTCTTCTGACCCTCGTTATTTCGCGACAAATTGGCGCGCCAAGGTTTTTGGTGATCGTTTTTAACCAACACCATACTGGCGCCCACTTCACTGCCAGGAGCTAGCTCCATGTGTGCCTGGTTGGACGGCAAGCGGTTGAGCTGATCAATCGCTTGTTCGATTTCTTGCAAATTGAGCAGGCGCCCCTCATGACCGGGAAAAGCCATGGCCAATTCGCGATTCGACAGTCTGCTGTTATCGGCCCCCTTGAAGCTTTCGAGCTTACCCTCGACCACGAGCACTTGCAGATGACCTTTGGACAAGTCCTGTTGCGGCAAATAAGCACGACTGGTTACCAAGCCTTTGTCTATGTAATAGCTGGTGATGGCCTTGAGCAATTCGTTGAGCTGAGACACCCCCAAACATTGAGCAAGATAAGGCTTAAGCAAACGTTCGCGCTCACCGTGCGAAATGCTGTCAGCACCTTTGAGTGTGATGTCATTAATTACAAAGCAACGGCTGTCGACGGCCGCGGGAGGAGCTTTGGAGGCGACCTGCTTGCCGGGTAACTCTTTGAGCTCCTCAAGCCGACGCTGTTGCTCTTCAAGTAAACGTTCCTGACGATCACGAATCAGATCTTGATCACCCGGCGTTGGCCCTGAAGCGGCCACAACAGCTCCCGGCATCAGCAGGCAACCCAGTGAAAAGACAGTTAACAACCTCATCCCGAGGTGAAATGCCAACATACTGAATTCGTCCATGAGTCGTTAAGTTGGCTGGGCAAATCCAGCGTATTCCCAAGGGCAACGACCACGTTGTATCGAGCCTCAGCGAGCAGTCATTCTTCCTATATTTTGTAAAAAAATATTTATGACTGATCCGAGAAGTGTGACGGAATCATCCGAACGGAATGACCGCATTCGCCACGCGAAAAGTGGGCACAGGTATTCAGGCGCATAACAGCCGCTCTGAGTTCAGTTTGACACCCACCCCCAAAACCCTGACGTGGGCGCTATTGCATTGCGCAGTTGTTTAACGCTGACGTTGCGTCGCGCGGGGTCGAACGCCAAGGCTGTGCGAAGGGCTGGCCACGCTTTTCGTGCAAGGTGCTTGGGCCGTTTTAGTCTGGGTTGGGGCTGCTGGTCTCTGGCGTGGGTGGATAACATTCGATTGAACGGGTGTTGACCACTCGCCAGTTCATAGAGCAAGCACCCCAGCGCGTACACGTCTGCCGCACGTGTGAGCGGTACGCCTTCTAGTAGTTCCGGGGCCGCATAGCCTGGGGTCCATGCGTTGAAGCAGCTGCGGTTCAAGTGTGCCAAGCCGTTCAACGTGCCAGGTTCGGCCTGCCCAAGCCCGAAGTCGTATACGCGCACACCCTCGTCACTGAGCAGCACGTTGCTTGGCTTGATGTCGCCGTGCAGCACGCCTCGCTCATGGGCATGCGTTAACGCATCAAGCAGCGGCAAGGCAATGTCGCAAAACGGTTGCCACGCCAGACCAAAGGGGCGTTCGCACAGCAAGCGGTCCAGCGTCGGCCCTCGTAACAACTCCATTACGATAAACGCCCGCTGATGCACCGTGTCGACTTCAAAGCTGTGCAGGCGCAGCACATTGGGATGGTGTAAGTGCCGGGTGAGCGCGAATTCATTGAAGAGCAGCGCGCTGGCGTCGGGTGATGGGCTGATCGCTTCACTGAGGATTTTTATCGCCACATAAGGCGCGGGGTCACCAAACTGCTCCTGCAACAAGTCCCGCGCTCGGTACACCGCCCCCATGCCTCCCGCGCCCAACAAGCCTTCAAGTCGATAACGCCCGCACAAAACTTCAGGCAACTGACCAAAAAGTGTGCGGGCGCTCTCCTTGGGAGGCTCAAGGCTGGGCAGCGCAAAACAGGTCACTGGGCTCTGATCTTCAAGCCGTGAGTCACCCATGACGAATCACTACGGCGCTCAAATTGTCCTTTGCCGGCCCTTGCAGTACGCCATCGAACAGTTGGGCGAGTGCCATCTGTGGCGAGAGCAAATTCAAGGCATTGCCCAGTTGGATGTGGCTTAGGTTCTGATACACACCATCACTGCACAACAGCAATACGTCCTCGGGCTGCACCTCAAATTCAAGCACGCCCAAGCTCAAATGTTCACTGGCGCCCACCGCTCGGGTCAGGGCTCGGGCTGCGGGATGTGCCTGTGCCTGCTCGCAACTCATGCGCTGTTCATCCATGAGTTGTTGTTGCAACGAATGATCCCGTGACAGTTGGTACAGCCGTTGCCCGCGCCATAAATAGCAACGGCTGTCGCCCGCCCAAACACAGGCTGCGCGCTTGCCCTCAACTAACAACGCAACCACGGTGCTGCCCATGATGTTGTGCTCGGCCTGATCGCACTGGGTCAAGTCCTGGCCCATTCGGCGATTGAGCCAATGCAAACACTGGCGCACAGACGTGAGCTGTTCATCAAACCCAAGCGGTGCGGGCAGTTGGGCCAAGCTGTTGACGATCATCTGGCTGGCTAAATGGCCCGCTCGATGACCGCCCATGCCGTCTGCCACCGCCCAAAGCCTGTGCTGCGGGCAGTCGAGAATGGCATCTTCGTTGCGCGCCCGAACCTTGCCCGTGTCGGTACGCGCACAGCTGCGCCACGTTGCGCCGGCTTGCATCACAGCTGTGCAGGCAAGCGGAAGCTGCGCAGCACGTCCATGTCAAATGGGTTCGGCATGCGCTGGCTCATCAGCAAGTAATTGGCCCGCAAACCACCCACATCCGCCTTAAGCACCATGACATCACGGCCACTCAGATATTCGGTTTGCATCAAGTCCAGCACGCGGAAAAACGACCAAGGGCCTGTGCTTTTCTCTATGCCTACCGGGCGCCCAACGGCCTTTTCCAACACCAGACTGGTGCGGCCGTTTTCAGCATCGGTCGGCCATTGAAGCGTGATGGGTACGATGGGCCCGTGGCGGTACTCAATCAGGTGGCTGCCAAACCTGAACTCAGCTCGGCTGACGCTGGAGTCCAAGGTGTAGGGCTCTAACGTGAATTGCACGAGCGGCTCGGACGGATTTTGGGCGAAGAAGCTTTGGCGGATCACCTGAAGTGCAGCCATTTGATCCAGATACACCCGGCTCATGGGCAAGGTTTGCCCTTCCAGGCTGCGCAAGCGATAACTGCCCGGATCGCCGCTGACGAAGGGTTTCATGTAGCTATCGAAGAAGCGCTCTGCAATGCCTTGCCCGCGAAAGAACTCACGGAAATCGTTGAGCGCCACATCGCTGCTGCTGTGAGCGTTAAACGGATAGCGCTTATGAATCGCCCGACCATAGAAGCTGTACAGCTCGCGCTGATAGCGCTGGTTGAGGAACTGATAAGCGTCGTTGAGCACCAAACGCCAAGTGTCTTCGGCCACGACGTTAAACCAGCCGCTGATCGGCAGTGGTAAACGATGAGTCGCTTGGCGCAGGCTACTCAACGCATCGCGCTGTCCGCCCATGCGGCTTTTGGCCATTTCAAACGCGGCGTGATCCGGGGCACTGGCGCGCCCCAAGCTGGCCAGTTGAAGTTGCACGTCGTTGACGCCCTGAAACGCCACCATCAAGTCTGCAGCCGGGCCGTTGTGTTCATCCAACAAACGGTGCAACGGTTCAAATCGCAGTTGCAGGGCTTTTTTCGCCGTATCCGGCAGGCTTTCAGGCAACGTCTCTTTGGCTTTTGCCACCGCCGCCGAGGCGACCTTGCCTAGCAACGCCGCCTGTTTAGGGGCTTTTGCATCAACGACGGGCAACGCCGCTTCAAGGTCTTCGGCCACGCTGGAAAAACGCGTGTTTTGGCGTACTTCAATTAACAGGCCCAACAGCGGCGAGTTAGCCGAGGTCAGACCCGCCAGCTGTTCGGCACCTTCACGGGCATCACTGAACGGCTGCAAGCTAAGCTGACCAACCGCCTCGCTCCAGTGGTTGGCATAGTCGCGAAAGTACAGCTGTTCAAGCTCCACCATCATCCGGCGCATGTCCATTGCGCTGATGGTGCTGCCCTCACCCAAGATCCAGTTGTCACGCAGAATGTCGCTCACCAGGCTCGCGCCCTGAACCGAAAAATACTGCTGATAGCCTTGCTGGGTGTAAAAGCCCGGAATCACATAATCGGCCCCGCTAAGCAAATGAGCTTGCGGCCCAATGTGTTGATCCAGACGGTAAGGGGCCAAGGCGTGCGCCTGCTCACGCAACACGCGGTACACAATCGTTGCCAGCGACTCGTTACGCAGCGTCTGTCGAGCCTGGGCAACCAGTGCGTCATTGACCGGGTAGCTAAAAGGCAATCCAAGTAAGCGTTCAAAGTGCTTATTCAACCCGTTTTGCGCAGCTGTATTGCCGGGGTAACGTGCAGACCAATCGCTGGCCAACCATGCTTTGAGCCAAGCGTTATCACGACGTTCGGGCATGTTGAGCATCAAATACGCACGCACGCTATTAAGCAGCCGTTCGCGATCATGCAAGCTGGCGCGGATCTGGTTTTCAAGTTGAAGGCCAACCCGTGGCAGCAATTGCGCCTCAAGTTCATGGGCATACGCTTGCTCAAGCACGCCATTGGCGCGGCCGCCCTGATATAAGCCGCTGCGCTCATGCAAGGCCACGTCAACCGTCAAGGGGAACACTTGCGTTGCCGCGAGCTGGGTGTCCAGAACGTTAAGCACCTCGCGGGCATCATCACGCGGGCTCAGCAGGGCTCGCTGCTGGCTCCATTGTTGCGCCAGAGCGCGCAGTTTATCCAAGCGATCATGGTTGGCCGAAAAACTCCCCGCCCACAGCAAACCCAATACACCCACAGCCATGAAAGAGGCCGCATACAGGCCGCGTTGTTTCCATTGAATGCGGCGACGCTCCCGCTTGCCCAGACGGGCCAACTGAGCTTGCGGGAAGATAACTCGGCTCAATAGGTGATGAATAAACTGCGATCGGCCGCTGTGCAGCGTGGGCAGTGCTTGATAGCTGGCAGGTTTGGTAACGCTCGAGGCCTCGTCAATTTCAGCCACGGGTTGTTGCAGATGGGGCGCGCTGGTCAGATAAAAACCGCGCAACGGGCTGGCGCGCTGATACCGATTACCCGTGAAAGCCATGTCGACAAACAAGCACAGCCGCTCGCCGATAGTGCTCAACTGATGCGGAAAATCGAGGATTCTGCCCCGCCGCTGGCTATCACGCTCTTGGTGGATGCGGGTGATGACCTGACTGTTAAGGCGCGTCAGCAGGGCTTCAAATTCAGCACGTAACAACACGGCATCTGTTCCGTTTTGCTCTTTGCCAAAGCTCGCGCCCAGCACCTGCTCACTTTCTTCACGGCTCAGGTGATCGAAAAACTCGGCGAAGCCCAGCAACGTGTCGGCCTTGCTCAACACCAGATACACCGGCAAGTCGATGTGCAAGGTTTGATGCACTTCTTGCAGGCGACTGCGCACCTGATCCGCCAGCACCGACAAGTCTTCCTCGGCACCAGACAGCAACTTATCCACAGGCAGCGTCACCAGCACGCCGTTCAAGGGTCGCTCGCGACGACGCTTACGTAACAAACCAAGCAGGGCGTGCCAAGCGCTGGCATCGACTTCATCGCCGGGCTGGGTCAAGTAACGGCCTGCGGTATCGATCAGCACGCCATGTTCGGCAAAGTACCAATCGCAATGCTCAGTGCCACGGGTGCTACGTGTGAGTTTTCGCTCAATTTTGTTGAGCGGAAAGTCGAGCCCCGAGAAGTCCAACAAACTGGTTTTGCCACTGGCCTGCGGGCCTAGTACCAAATACCACGGCAGCTCGTCGCGCCAGCGAGCGCTATGGCCTCGGTAAACGCTGGAGGTTTTTAGAGTGCGCAACGCCTCTTTAAAACGCGCACGCAAAGCTTTTTGCGAGACTGCAATCTGTTGCGCCTTAAGTAAACGCGCCTGACCCGTCTCGCTGTCTTCACGTGCTTTTTTACGCAAGCCCGCGCGCCAACTGACAAAGACCATGCACAGCCCCCACGTCAGGTACAGCACGCTAATACTCAGCAAACGCGTTGAAGCATCGGCCCAAAACTTGTGGTCGTTGACCGCCAACTGCGGGCCGCCCCACCACACCAGCAGAGAAAGCAACAACACCAGCAACAGTGTCCAGACCCAGGTTTGACGCACGACAGTGCCGACCATTTTTAAAACGTTTTTCATCACAAATCCCTGTTTACGACTGCTGGCCAAGCATCTAACTGTTGATACGGCTGCAACACCGCTTCGCGTTGTTCGCCAAGTACCCAAGCGAACCCTGAATACATCACCGCCAAGCAGCCCAGCGTGAACACCGCCAAGACCCATCCCGACACCCTGCGCACCAAATGACTACGCCGCTCATTGAGCCCTTGCCCGTGCGGTGAAAGTTCACGGGGAACATCGCCGCGCAAATGGCGGATCTGGCGATACAACGCATCCCGGATGGCTTCGAGCTCCAAATTCCCGCGGGCAACGATTCGAAACTTGCCCTCAAACCCCAAGGACAAGCACAGGTAAATCAGCTCCAGCAACGAGAGGTTCTTGACCGGGTCTTTGGACACTTGCTCAAGCAACTGAAAAACCTTTTCGCCGCCAAAGGTTTCGTTGTGAAAACTGCTGAGCAAGCTCATTTGCGACCACGCACTTTCACTGCCCCAGCCTGTGGTGACCACCGCTTCATCCACCACGGTGCACAGCACGTAACGCGCTTTCATCATCTGGCTGCTCTCAATGCCTGCGCGCAAAGCATTGGCCTCAAACAGCTGCAAGGCGCTTTTAAGCTGCTCGCGCAGAGCAGGCAGTTGCTGTTGATCCTTAGAGCGATGCCTGAGGTTCACGACCAACGACAGCAAGCCACTGGCAGCGGCAACCAAAGGGTTGAGACTGATCGTGAAAGTGCTCGCGGGCTTAACCCGGGCCGAGTAAATCATGCGTTGTTCAATTTGCTCGATTCGCGGGGCCGAAGGCGCATCGGTTAAGGCCCGATGAGCAGGCGCACCGCCATGGCGGTCGACCAATACGGTTTTTTCATCCATTGCAGGCTGCATTTGATTGTTCATGGCGGTCAGCTCCTGATGGCCCAAAAATTGAGTTCAAGCTCGCTAAATTCACCCGACACATGAAAGGCAAAGCCCCCGCAACCCTCTAGCTGTGCAAGGTCTTCGGTGCTGAGTTCGAGGATGAAGTAGCTTTTGTTGGCGTGGTACGGAATCTGCCGTGGCGCCACTGGCAAGGGCTTTATCTTGAAGCCCGGCAAATGCAGATTGACCAGTTGGCGGATGTTTTCAACCGAGCCCACTTTCAGGTGGGCGGGCAAACGATGGCGCAGCTCTTCGCTGTCGCAATTGGCCTGAGCCGCCAACACGAACGAGGTTGAACCCAGCATGGCGTGATCGTGCAAAGGCGCTACCAACACACCGTATTGCCGGGTTTGCAACACCAGCTCAATGGCATGTTGCTCAAGCACCATCGACAGCACATGGCGAATCGCGTCCATCAAGATGCGAAAGCTCTCTCCCTGATTGCTGTGCTGATAACGGCTTTGTAATTGCGGGCGCTTGCTGTCGCTGGCAAACGTCGCCAAATCCCCCAACATCGACAGCAAGGCGCAATACAGCTCTTCTGGGTGCAACTGCTCTAGGTGCAAGTAGTGACGCAGCACCAGCTCAGTGCGATTGATCAGTTGCAGCATCATGAAGTCGCCGACTTCCGCGCCGCCTACTTTGCCATTGGAGCGCATACGCCCAGCCAGGCTGTCGCCACGATTGCCGAGCATGCTGATGACCTCTTTGAGGCACGACAGCAAATAGCCTGAGGCATGGGTGTGAATGAACGTTGGCACGAACGCAGTATCGAGGCTGATGGCCCCGTCAGCCGTGGAGTCGAGGATTTGGCAAAGCTGCAGTTTTACGTAGCTTTGGTCACTGTTTTGCTCACCCAACAGCAAACGAAAGTCTGGGCGAGCGCACATGACCTGACTGCTGGAGTCGTCGCCGGCATTGGAGTCTGACACTTGCGTTTCATAGCCGATGTAACGCGCTAGCACATCCACGTGCTCCGCCCGTCGTGCCTCAATGTGATTGCCGGTCACCAGCGGCAAAGCCAGATAAACAGGGGTTTGCCCAGTGTTACGCGGCACATCGAGTACCAGCGGCTGGGTGTTAGCACCCAACTCAAACAAGCTGCCGTCCGGCAAGATGCCCGACGCCTGATTAATCACCAGCTTGCCCATGTTGAGAAACTGCACGTCGATTTCCAGCCCCAAAAACCCCCAGGTGTAACGCCCCAGTAATTGGGTGCGGGTTTTCATCTGGTAATCGTAATAACGGTCGTTGTGCTGAAGGTGTTGCGGGCGCAGCAACATGCCTTCCTGCCAAAGAACTTTATGCGCGTTCATGATCAGTCATCCGCCTTGGCAAACGGCTGTTGGGCCACGTGAATACCGGTCTGATCAAGTAACAAATGCGCCTCGGTCAGCTCCAATGCAGTCACCGGAACCACATAGCGCCATTGGGTTTGCGGCAGGTCTCTGTAGGCCGCCAGCACCCCGACGTATCGGCTGCCGGGCTCGACGCTAAGTTTGAGGGCGAGCGTCTCGCCGGGACGCAACTCCAGCTCTTCGCTGACCACCAGATCCTGAGCCAGCGACTCTTTTGTCCGTTGGTACAAGCTGAAGAAATCTGCATTCTCGAAAGCCACGGGGTGCTTAAGCTCCAGCAAACGAATCACCACCGGTGAAGGCCGCCCGTTGAGGTCAGGGTTAACCTGATCGCTGGCACTTAGGGTCAGGTTCAGCTTGGTGAGGCTGGAGTAAGGCGACAAAACGGAGCATCCGCTCAACAGCAACACGGTCAGTGCCAACGCCAGTCGCGCATTGAAATAAAGAGGCGTACAACGCAGCATGCGCATCATCCTTGAGGGTCGTTGTGAAGGGTTGAAATCAGGCGAATTTGCTCTTCATAAGCCTGAGCAAAATCTCGGGCCAACAGGCGCTCGCTCCAATCGTTGCCTTGCTGCAAGGCTTGGTGATAGCGGCCAAATGCACGCCAACGGCTGCCCGCAGTGGCGAGCAGCGGCTTAAAGCCGTCACGCTCAAAGCGCAAGGTCAGTTGTTGTGGCGAAAAGTGCTCGAGGCTGCTGCGCACAGCGGCGCGGCTGGCGTGAATCAAGGCCACTTGATGGGCTTGAACATCACGAAAGGCCGCTGCAATAACGTGTTCAGCGCCGGCCTGATACGACTTGCCGGGCTGCAACAACAACCCCAGCGCCTCATGGGCGTCATGACTGGACTTGAGCGGGTTGTGGCGCGTATCGGGGGCGACAGTTCGAGCCAGCCGCAACTCATTTTTGAGTTCGCTGCGGGTCCATAAACTTTGCTGTAAGCCCACAACGCTTTGTTTAAGCAACCGAGCAGCCTTGAGCGCTAGCGCCTCTCGGGCCGGCTCATCCAGCGCGACACAATCAACCCCCAGCACCTCGCCAAACGCTTGCCAAAACGTTTCATTGCCGGGCATTTTCGCAGCGGCCCGAGGTTCAGCGCTCGCGGGGGACGCAGCCTCAACCAGCTTGGGAATCGTGAGGTTTTCGAAGTCGATTTGGGCGTAATCAACCGGTTGCTCCCACACAGGCGCAACTTCACCCATACGGGCAGGCTCGTCGAAAATCGAGCTGACAGACGCGATTGCAACCACTGGATCAATCGGATCAAGGTTCAGAAACACTTCATCCGGGATCGTCCTACCTGCCGCTTGAGGGCACCCGACTTGCTCCAGCAACTCGTGCAGCTCGTGATCCAACCGAGCACGAATTTCAAAATCCCCCAGACCAAACACAGCGCCATGCTCAATGCGCTGTGGCTGCCCGCTGTTCAGCCAGCTGTCGCTGCGGTTGAGCTGCACGCCATTGGTGCTTATGTCCGTCAGGTAAAAAGCGCCATCTCGATAGCTGATTCGAGCGTGGTATTTGGACACCCGTTGCGTGCTATCGAGCAACGTCCAATCACAATCAGGGTTGCGGCCAATCACCCCGCCGCTTTCAGTAAAGGTTTGGCTCATCAACTGCGTGGCCGCCATTGACTGAGCGCTCTGTAAATCAAAAACCAGTTCCATGATGATGCTCCTGCGCTCACTTACCGCGATTGACCGCTTGCGGATCACCCAATGGGCGATAGCTGTTGTCGTTAAATTTGAAATTGGTGCTGCACCCGCCGCACAGCACAGCAAGGGTCAGCAACACAGCGAACCAAGGACGAGCAGTCATCGGGGGAGTCTCCAGAGGTCGATCACGCACACAGCGCCAGCCCTTTTCGGGCGTGCTGAACACTGCGTTAAAGGAATAAAAAGCATCACCACGCCATGTGCCGGGTGTCTGTCGAATCAATGTTCAGGCGTTTGAGGCGGTACAGCAGCGTGCGACGCGCAACACCCAGCTCACGGGCTGTACGGGTTTGGTTACCAGCATTCCTGCGCAAACAATCGAGCAGCACACCTCGCTCAAACTGCTCCATGCGGGCGCTCAAGCGCGGGCTGTTGAGTTCAAGGTTGGCATCGGCGGGCAATGAGAAATGCCTGGCTTGTAACTGCTGGCCGTCACAGAGCACAACAGCACGTTCGACGATACCTTTGAGCTCGCGCACGTTGCCGGGAAAGGAGTAATGCGTGAGCTGCTCAAGCGCCGCATCCGACCAGAGCAATGGCGGGCGCTGTAAAAAGGCACAGGCCGTGGCAGCGAAATGCCGGGCCAGCTCAAGGACGTCGCCTTCTCGTTGGCGCAACGCGGGAAGCTCAATAGGGAACTGCGCCAAGCGGTAGTACAAGTCTTCGCGAAACTTGCCTTGGCGCACCAAAACACTTAAATCCTGATGCGTGGCGGCAATGATGCGCACGTCAACTTTATGGGTTTCGTTGGAGCCCAAAGGGCGAACCTCACCGTCTTGCAGTACGCGCAACAACTTGGCTTGCAACAACAGCGGCATGTCTCCGATTTCATCGAGCAACAACGTGCCGCCATCCGCAGCATCAAACAGCCCGGCACGATCACGATCGGCACCTGTGAATGCGCCTTTGCGGTAACCAAACAACTCACTTTCCAGCAAGTCCTGCGGGAATGCCGCACAGTTTTGCACCACAAATGGCCGGGTACGCCGCACGCCGCCCTCGTGGATCACCCGCGCGACCACTTCTTTGCCGGTGCCGGTCTCACCCAACAACAACACCGTATAAGGGCTGTGCGAAACCTTATGAATTAGCCGATAGGCTTGACGCATGGCAGCGCTTTTGCCGACCAAACCCACCGTTTTGATACGCGAGCCGGACGCAGCTGTAGCTTTGGACTCGGGCTGCAACAACAGCCATTGCATCAACACGAACGTGCCCAGCATGCCCAGCGATTGGGCGTACCCTTGCAACTCTCTGGGTTTACGGCTGGCGACCAGCAACACACCTCTGACCGCTTGCTGCGCATTACGCAGCGGGACACACAACAACGATTGCCAAGGCTCAACCTGCTCAGGCAAAAAACCGACGTCGAACAAGGTGGTGTTCAAGTGATTAACGCTGACGACGCGGTTCTGACACAGCGCAAACTGAAGCAATTGCTCACCCGTAAAATCGGCTGGCAAATCCCCTGCACGCTCCGGCTGTAGCACGCCGTCAAGCGACTCGGCGCTGAGTTTCAGGTGCTTATGCGGCGCATCCAGCACGTAGACCTGACTCAACTCACAACCACTGAGTTGAGTCATTGCTTGCACACAATCGCCAAATAAAGCGCTGCATTCACGGGCTTGCGAGACGCTTGCAAACTGCTGCAACAACAATTCGGCGTAGGCCAATGGCTGCTCAACGTGACTAAACATCAGTGCCACCTCAAGCAAACTCGCAGAGCACTTGCGCCTGCGAGTCGAGCGTTGCATGAACATGTTTGAGGGTTTGCCCGCTGGCCATCGCCTCCAGCAGACGATCCACAACCAGCGGCAAGACGTGCGTGTCGAGCAAGTAATCGATCAACCGGGCGCCGCTGTCGCTTTGGGTGCAACGTTCGGCCAAGTGATCAACCAGAGGTTGGCAATACGTGAACTGCAAATGACGACGCGCCAGCCGTTCTTCCAACCGTTGCAGTTTGATTTCGATTAACTCGCGCAACACCGGGCCGCTAACCGGGTAGTACGGCACAACCCGCATGCGCGCCAGTAATGCGGGTTTGAAGTGATGACTGAGTACCGGGCGAATGCTCTGCTCAAGGGTTTGAGCGCTTGGCCGGGCGCCGTTTTCGCACAGCCTATTGATCTGATCGCTGGCCAAGTTGGAGGTCATCAAGATCAACGTGTTACGAAAGTCGATTTCACGCCCCTCGCCATCATTGGCCACCCCTTTATCGAAGATTTGATAAAAGAGGTTGAGCACATCGGGGTCTGCTTTTTCGACTTCATCAAGCAGCACCACCGAGTAAGGTTTTTGCCGAACGGCCTCGGTGAGCATGCCGCCTTCGCCATAGCCCACGTAACCAGGCGGGGCGCCGATCAAACGCGAGACGGTGTGTTTCTCCTGGAACTCGGACATGTTGATGGTGGTCAGAAAGCGCTCGCCGCCGTACAACAGATCGGCAAGCGCTAGCGCGGTTTCGGTTTTGCCGACCCCGCTTGGCCCCACCAACAAGAACACACCCACTGGCGCATCAGGTTTATTCAGCCCCGCCGCCGTGGCGCGCATCGAGCGATCAAGTGCCTGAATAGCGTGTTCTTGCCCGCGAATTCGGGCGCGTAAATCACAGGCAAAGCTGGCAACTTGGCTGCTGTGTTCACGGGCCAATTGCGACACTGGCACGCCTGTCCAGGCGCTGATCACTTCAGCGACCAAACGTGGGCACACTTCAAAACTGACCAAACGCTCTTGAGTCTGGGCCTGTGTCAGTGCGCGCTGAGCCTGGTTAAGGCTGTCGTCTAGCGCCGCCATGTCAGGGGCGTCATTACCTTCGGGCGGCATATCGCGGGCTTCGGCAATTTGTTGGCGCAACGTCAGCAACTGTTCAGCCAATGTGCGCTGCTCAACCCAGCGGGCTTCTAAAGCAATGTGCTCGCTGTCGGCCTGCGCCAGTCGCTGTTCCAAGGCTTCGAGTGCTGGGTGATCAATCAACAACCCGGCTTGAGCATCACGGCGCAAAGCCTGAAGTTGACGCTCGCCTTGCGCCAACTCAGTGCGCAGTTGCTCCAGCTGTTCGGGGGCTGCGGCGAGGCTGATACGCACCCGAGCACAGGCAGTGTCGAGCACGTCCACCGCTTTGTCCGGTAGCTGACGCCCCGTCAGATAGCGCGCCGACAACTGTGCCGCAGCCACCACGGCATCATCACGCAGGTAAATGCCGTGACTCTTTTCATACACCGGCGCCAAGCCACGCAAGATGGTCACTGCTTGGGTGACGGTCGGCTCATGCAACTGCACTGGCTGAAAACGTCGCGCCAGCGCAGGGTCTTTTTCGAAATACTTTTTGTACTCGCCCCATGTTGTGGCCGCGATGGTGCGCAACTCTCCACGGGCCAGCGCGGGCTTGAGCAGATTGGCGGCATCCGAACCACCAACATTGCCCCCCGCACCAATCAAGGTGTGGGCCTCGTCGATAAACAAAATGATGGGGTTGAGCGATGCTTTAACCTCGTCTATCACCCCTTTGAGCCGTCGCTCGAACTCACCTTTGACGCTGGCCCCGGCCTGCAGCAACCCCATGTCCAAAGACAGCAGCTCAACCCCCTGAAGCACAGGCGGCACTTCACCCGCTGCAATGCGCAAAGCCAAGCCTTCAACCACAGCGGTTTTACCCACGCCCGCCTCGCCCACCACAATCGGATTGTTTTTACGGCGGCGCGCCAGAATGTCGACCATTTGCCGGATCGCGTCATCGCGGCACAACACCGGGTCAATTTTCCCCGCCCGGGCCTGCTCAGTCAGGTTGTGGGTAAAGCGCTGCAACAGCGACTCGCCCGGCGCAACGGCGTTGCCAGTGGCGGGTTGCTCCTGCTGCGACAAGGCAAAGCCTTTAAGACGCTCAATATCGAGCTTGGCC
This sequence comes from Pseudomonas sp. E315, assembly GCF_055406205.1. Lineage (NCBI taxonomy): Bacteria > Pseudomonadati > Pseudomonadota > Gammaproteobacteria > Pseudomonadales > Pseudomonadaceae > Pseudomonas > Pseudomonas sp. E315. The sequence continues at coordinate 373,801 of NZ_JBUZPJ010000002.1, forward strand.
AGCAACGCTTGATAGCCGCTACCGGCATAACGCAGCGGGTTGCGCAGCAAGGCAAGAATCAACGCAGCCTGTTCAACTTGGCTCTGGCCCAACTCCAAATTGGCCACCAATAACGCGTCCTGCAGCCACTGCACCAACTCAGGGGCAAACACCGGATTGCGCGTCGAGCTGGTTTCAGGTCGCGCCTGCAAGGCGGCGCTCAATTGGCCCGCATCCACTTGCGCGTCTTGCAGCGCACGCGCCAGCAAACCCTGCGGGCGCTCAAGCAATTGCAGCAACAAGTCTTCGACCAGCACTTGGCTTGCGCCCCGCGCAACACAGCGCTCGGCACTGCCTTCAAGGTCGCGGCGGGTGTCAGCATCCAGTGCTTGAATCAGTTGTTGCAGGTCTACGTTGATCATTACCAATGGTCCTTAATGTAATTGGCTGCCCAAGGTCACGACGCCGTCTGCCCGTTCGCGGCCTAGCCACGTGGTCCAGCCCAGTCGGCAAGGGTTGTGTTGCGCAATGCGCAGCTCACGAATATCTTCGTGGCGCAGCTCCAGCCGAATGTCGTAATCCAGCGGGTCTCGCAGGGTGAATCGCACCAGCGCGCAGAGCGGCTGATAGCCCTGGCCAATGGGCAAAAACTCATGAAAACGTTCCCACGTGAGCTGACGGACATGAATCCGAAACTTGCCGCCGCAGTCGCGCACGCGCTCGCCCAGCACCAAGGTTTCGCTCAGTTGGTGGTTAGCAAGCCCCAGGCGGTTGCGCTGTTCTTGCAAAATGTCGACGCGACGCTCAATGCACTGCTCAATCGTCAGCTCGGCATGTTTGAAGTAGTAACGCAGCACCGACTCGATCAAAGCTGCGGAATGAGCCCGCAGGCTGAGCAGGCCGAGGTAAGGCAGTAAACGTCTCCAGTTCAGCTCTTGGGCATCGCGAATGGTTTTGCCGCCCAGACCGATCAAGGCAAATAACTGGCTGGAGAACGGGTCAGCAGCGCCTGATTCAAAGCGCGCCCGATAACGATATTTGCGCCAAATGGGCAACATCAGGCGCTGCAAACGGTGGTGAAACAGGTCCAGAAACTGGCGAGTGGGGTTGCTCTGCTCGCAGTCACCCAGTGCCTGTTCGCCATAAAACGCAGGCAGTGGCGAACCCGCTCCCACAAGGCCCATCAGGTTGAATCGCAGGCGCGCACGTTGCTGGCCGTGTTCGACAAAAAACTCCACACCGTCCACGTCACTCCCAGGAAACCCAAGGCTGGGGTTGGCCACAAACTCAACACGTTCGTACGCCTCATCGTCGCTGAGCGTCGAGTCGCCTTCGCGCAGCCGGTCGACGACCAACAGCACGGCCTGATACAGCGAGTACTCACGAATATTTTTGGCCAGCCCGCTCAAAGCAGAGGCTGGAGACCCATGCGGGGTGTCCATTGGTACACCTCTCCCTGCGTACTGTTGACGCGTAACTGGTGATACGAATTGAGGCTGGCGTACAGCGCGAAAAACTCGTTGAGCACTGACGCAAAAACAAACACATCGCCCTCGCCCACATACCCCTGCGGGTCAATCGTCAGCTCTGTGAGCACCCCGCGCAGGGGCAACCCACGGTGCAAACGATCAACGTGCTCATGGCGAATCGACTTGAGGCCATCGAGCAAACACTTGCTGACACGTGCGGCGTGCTCGTCGTAGTAACGCGGCAGGTCGTAGGTTTCGAGAATCACCTTCAAGGCATCCACGTTCGCCAGCGACAGGTAGTTGAGTGACATGTTGCTGATCAGCCGCCACAGGAAGTCGCGGGTCAACGGGGGCGCGTAACTGGAGGTCACAGCGGTGATGTTGCGAAACATCAGGCCTTCGGGTGTGCCTTCAGTCGGCAAACAAATGTCGCCTTTGTTGAGTTGTCTGGGCAGGTTTTGGTTAGTGCACGTCAGCTCAACTGACAGGGTTTCACTGTCCTGTTCATGACGAATGCCAAAGCTGAGGTAGGTGTCCAAGCCGTCATGCAGCATCGACGAGCGTTGGCGCACGCTGTAATGCGCCTGATTGCTCGGTACATCAAAACTTGGGTCGTGCTCGAAAGATTCAAATGGCACATACGCCTGATGACCGGCTCCACCCACGCGCCAGCCAGTAACGCTGTCCACCGAGAACACGCCGCAGTTGTGCGTGCCCAACTTCGAAGGCATCACCAGGTACTCGTCCTGCTTGCCATCCAAACGAATGGGCGTTGCGTCGTGTTGGAACAAGTTCACCACGGGTGTGCAATACAGCTTCACGTTATCGAGTGTCGGACGCAGACGCTGGCCGCTGCTCTTGCGAATATCGAAGCGCAGCTCCAGCCCGCAAACCTGTTTAAGCGTGTCTTCGGGCAGGGTTTTCAGGACTTCCAGGCCATTGAGATCAACAAACAGAAACTTGTCCTGAAAGGCGAAGTACTCCTGCAAATAGCGATACCCGCGAAAGGTGTTCAGCGGGTAAGGAATCAAGGCTTCATCTTCGGCAAAACCCACTGGCTGTACGCGATCGGGCGCTAGCGTGAAAGACAGTGCGCTACCTTCTTCGCCCGCCAAGGTTTGCCCCGAAGCGTCCAAAGGCACCAACTTGATGTTGTCCAGATGGCGCAACAACTCCAGGTAAAGCATTTGGCTGATATAGCGCTCGCCCGCCAAATGCAGACGCAAGCGGGTCACGTTCAATTCGCCCAAATGCCCCTCACATGTCATCGCCAAACGCAGGCTCAGCATCGAGCCATCACCCTTGGCCGAGTACTTGAGGTCCACCAGTTGCAGTGGCCACACATCGGTCGCATAGCAGGTGCGAAATTCGCAACTCACCCCATCAATGGGCTTGCTCGTTACGGGAGTGTCCCGCGCAACGCATAAAGCCGGGCCAGAGCGAACCAGAGGATCAAACTGCACCATGCTAAACGCCGGTAATGGGCGCATGTAGTTGGGCCATAACAAGTGCATCAGCGAGTGGCTGAGTTCAGGCAGTTCGTCATCGAGCTTTTGACGCAGACGCCCAGTCAAAAAGGCAAAGCCTTCGAGCAAACGTTCAACGTCAGGGTCGCGCCCTGCTTGCCCCAAATAGGGCGCCAGTGCGGGGCTACGCTTAGCGAATTGGCTACCCAACTGACGCAATGCAGTGAGTTCGCTTTGGTAGTAATGATTAAAAGACACGGCGCTACCTGTTGAAGACCGACGACATAAAGGGGGAAATGACTTCAGCGCTTTAGGTCACTGAGACTTGACCACTGCCATCGAGCTGCGCCGAAAACATGACCTGACGCTTGCAACCCTCAACTTCCAGCAAACCCTCAATGCTGAAGGCAAGCCGCAATGGGTTGTGGTCTCGGGGCAGTGAGACAACCCGCACCCGGCTCAGGCGAGGTTCGTAACGCTCGATAAAGTGCTCAATGGCGCGGCGCGCCTGACTCAGCGATTCATGTAGGCTCAGGCTCATGTCATTGAGGTCGGGTAACCCGTAGTCGGGCAGCGTTTGCACACTGCCCGCCCGGGTGCTGAGCATTTTGGCCAGATGGGCCGCCACGGACGCCAAGGCGCAGGCCTGCGGGCTCAAACCGACCCGTTGCAAGGTGTCGCCGCCCAGGCGTTCGAAAAGGCTGCCGTAACCTGCCATGCCCGGCGCCCTTACTCTTTGTCCAGCTTGCCGACCAGCGACAAGGTGAAGTCAGCGCCCATGTATTTGAAGTGCGGGCGCACATTGAGGCTCACGCGATACCAGCCGGGCTCACCTTCTACATCGCTGACAGTGATTTGGGCTGCGCGCAATGGACGACGCCCACGCACTTCGGCGCCCGGGTTGTCTTGGTCGGCTACGTATTGGCGAATCCACTTGTTAAGTTCAAGCTCAAGGTCCGTACGCTCTTTCCACGAACCCAACTGCTCGCGCTGCAAAACCTTCAGGTAATGCGCCAGGCGGTTGACGATCATCATGTAAGGCAGTTGCGTGCCGAGCTTGTAATTCAGCTCTGCGTTTTTGCCTTCTGCACTGTTGCCAAAAAACTTCGGCTTTTGGGTTGAACTCGCGGAGAAGAACGCTGCGTTATCGCTGCCTTTGCGCATGGTCAGGGAGATGAAGCCTTCCTCCGCCAACTCAAACTCACGGCGGTCAGACACCAACACCTCGGTCGGGATCTTGGTTTCGATTTCACCCATGCTCTCAAAGTGGTGCAGTGGCAGGTCTTCAACAGCACCGCCACTTTGCGGGCCAATAATGTTTGGGCACCAGCGAAACTTGGCGAAGCTTTCAGTCAGTTTGGAGGCGAATGCGTAGGCCGTGTTGCCCCACAAGTAGTGCTCATGGTCGTTGGCAACGGTCTCTTTGTAGACGAACGACTTGACCGGGTTTTCTTCTGGATCGTAGGGGTTGCGCAGCAAGAAACGCGGAACCGTGAGCGCCATGTAACGTGCATCTTCAGACTCACGAAAGCTCTGCCACTTGGCAAACTGCGGCCCGGCAAAGTGGTCTTTCAGATCTTTGAGGTTGGGCATGCCGGTGAAGCTGTCCAGGCCGAAAAACTTCGGCCCGGCCGAGGCCACAAAGGGGGCATGGGACATGCAGGCAACGCTGGACACGTACTGCATCAGCTTCACATCCGGCGAACTTGGGGACATGAAGTAGTTGGCGATAATCGCGCCCACGGGCTCGCCACCAAACTGGCCGTATTCGGCGGTGTAGATGTGCTTGTACAGGCCCGACTGCATCACCTCTGGCGAGTCTTCAAAGTCCTCAAGCAGGTCGTCTTTGGACACGTTGAGGACTTCGATTTTGATGTTTTCGCGAAAGTTGGTGCGCTCAACCAACAGTTGCAGGCCGCGCCAGGCTGACTCCAGCGATTGAAAGTCGGCGTGGTGCAGGATCTCATCCATCTGGCGGCTGAGCTTGGCGTCGATCTCGGCGATCATGCGATCAACCATCGCCTTCTTGACGGGCTCGTTCTTGTTCTGCGGCTTGAGCAGCTCTTCTATAAAGGCTGCGACGCCACGCTTGGCAATGCCAAAGGCTTCATCATCAGGGGTCAGCCGGGTTTCGGCGATGATGTCATCAAGAATGCTGTATTCGGTGCTTGGGTTAGTTTTTTGCTGCGCGGAGCGTGTGCTCATGGTCTGACTTCCTTTGCTGATAGGGGGCTCAAGCGTCCGTAGCTGGTGCGACGACCAGATCTAGTTCGCTCAGCACGCGCGCGCGGGACTCATCGTCAGCCAGCACGCCTTCAATCGCCTTGCGAAAGCTCGGCGCGTTGCCCAGTGGGCCTTTCAGGGCGACCAAGGCATCACGAAGCTCCATCAGTTTTTTCAGTTCTGGCACTTGTTCAACCAGACTCGCCGGGGAAAAGTCCTTCATGGCATTGACCCGCAGCGCAATTGCCAACTCATCGCTGGCCGCATCATCCTGCAGACGGTTGGGCACGCTGAGCGTCAGTTGAAGCTCCTGTTTGGACAGCACTTCGTCGAAGCTCATTTTGTCGATGGCAATGGGCTTGCGATCTTCAAGCTTTCGCTCATCCAGCCGCTGGGTGTAATCACCGACTACCAGCAGTTTCAACGGCAGCTCGATCTCTTCTTGAGCGCCGCCCGTGGCGGGTTTGAACGTGATATTGATACGTTCTTTGGGGGCTACAGAGCCTTCTTTGGCCATGACGTTTTTCCTTGCGTTGGTGTGGCCTTAAGGCCTATTCGAGTACCACTTCGAGATCGAGGTGACACAACCTGCGGTACATCTCATCCTTGCGCTCTCGAACCTCGTTGTTCTGCGGCAATAACTCGCAGCAGCGGTACAAAAGGCGCAGCACTTCCAGCACCAGATCAGGCTCCCAAGCTTGAATTGCCGAGCGTTGAAGCCACTGATCGAGCATCTCCAACTGGGCCTTGGCCAAGTCGTACTTTTTGCTCGTGAAGCACAGCCGGGCGAGCGCCAGTTGCCAGTGAAAACGCACGCGCTCACCCTGCGCACTCTGCAAGCCAAGCTTGATTCGCTGCACGGCAGGCTTGAGGCCACGGCTGCGAAAAATTTCCAGCGCGTCTTGCAGCGCAAGCTCCCACTCTGGTTGCTCAGCCGGGGCCGTGGTTACGGGGGCAGCGGGAAGTTGCAGATAGGGCATCACGTGGCTCGCTATCCAGGCTTGAGTCGCCGGGTCAGCAAAAGGCGTGGCGTCACTGAAGCGCAGCTCGACGAGGCCGGGCAGCCGATGAAGCAGCAGCGCAAACTGGAATTCGATCTCTCGCATCGCCGACTCAGCGCGCAAGCCGTTCAGGCACTCCCACACCATGCGTTGACCGTCGAGCCAAAACGGCGCCTTGGGCAACCCGGCTTCAAGGTCAACCAACAAGTCAGCCAACTGCCCCTGCTCAAAACGCTCGCGATAGCTTTTCAACTTGTCAGGCGGCAAACCGCGTACCGACGTCACGTGTTCAGCATTGCGATCAGGAAGCACTTCAATTGCCAGCCAGCTCAGGGTGCGATTGAGGCGCAGGGCTCGAAGGTCCGTGGCCTTTTGTTTAAGCCACCACCTGCACAGGGGCTGACCGCTGTCTTGTTGCGCACGCAAGGCTTTGGCGGCGTCCTTCTCGTTTTCGATTGCAGTGCTGGGCGCGATGATCTGAGCGGCGACTTGCTTGACCTGAGCCACAACCGCTTGAACAGGCGTGGCGACGGGCTGGCTGTCTATGGCGCGCTGGACCATGCGATTGAGGCGGCGACAAATGGGCAACAACAGGGGGGCTTCACTGCCAAGGTGCCGTGACAGTTCGCTCTCCAGCTCTTGGAGCAACACAACCATGTGCTGAAAAAGTGCCAATTGCTCTTTGATCGGTACGTTTTCACTCAGCACTTGATCAAGGCGCGAAAGCAACCAGCCAATGGCCGCCCCACGGGTGCGCAATTTAAGGGGGTGAATATGTTCCCAGTGGTGTTTGCACAAGTGATGCAGCAACCCCAGACCCGCCAATAACCCGGCAAACGATTCACGTCGATACAAAGCCCACGTTAGCCAGACACCCACGCGCAGGTCTTTGGATTGATCACGCAGCAAAGCCTCGCTGCTTTCCTGAACCACGAACCAGTCAACCTGAGCGTTTTCATACAGAGCTTGAGCCTTGGCCAACTCACGTTCTAGCGCTTCAAATTCATTTGAAAAGCGCACGTCATTCCCGGCAAAGCTGTCTTTGAACACCGGCGTTTTGGCCAGCTCAACAAGACGAGCAAACAACTGGCTGGAATATTTCATCGTTGCGCGCCCCCAACTGGAGCGCACAGCACATAAACACTCAAGGTGAGAATTGGGGTCGTCACTGCTTACTACCGAGTCCGTTCAGAGGGCGAGACCTTAGGGCGAAGCAGCAAATAAATATGTCGGAAAAATCCTTCAGCAACGCGGGAATAGTGGACGGTGACGTGACCTACCCAGAAAAGCACTCATTCGGATGTCAGCACGCCGCCAAGGCTCATTCATTCCCACACCAAAGAACGCACTGTCATACGCAGAGCTGAGCAAACATAAGGATTCGCAAGCAGCAACAGAAATACCCTGCAACCTAAAAAGAACCCACCTATACAACACGCCTTTCCCACCCTCGATTTGCCCCAAAACCCGCTGTCTGCTAGTGTCAGCCGGTTTTAACGCCTACCGAGACCGCCGCCATGGCCCGCAAAAAAGCTTCTCTGGATTTCGAACAGTCCCTTGCCGACCTTCAAACGCTGGTTGAGCGTCTGGAAAATGGCGAGCTGTCGCTGGAAGACTCGCTGACAGCCTTCGAACAAGGCATCCGCCTGACCCGTGATTGCCAAGGTGCGCTGGCCCAAGCAGAGCAAAAAGTGCAAATCCTGCTGGAGCGCGACGGCGAGTTGGCGCAGGAACCTTTTGACGCGGAACAGCCAGAATGATCGACGCTTACCAGACCAGCAGTCAGGCCCGGGTCAATGCAGCGCTGGAGCGCCTGTTTGTCGCGCCGTCACCGGAGCTGACCCGTCTGTACGAGGCCATGCGCTATAGCGTGATGAATGGCGGCAAACGGGTTCGCCCGCTATTGGCCTATGCCGCCTGCGAAGCGCTGGGCACCGCACCTGAACACGCCAACGGCGCAGCTTGCGCGGTAGAACTGATCCACGCGTATTCGCTGGTTCACGATGACTTGCCTGCGATGGACGACGACGACCTGCGACGCGGGCAGCCAACAACTCACAAAGCTTTCGACGAAGCCTGTGCGATTCTGGCCGGAGATGGCCTGCAAAGCCTGGCCTTCAGCGCCCTGCTCGACCCACAACTGAACACGTTGGACGCTGAAACGCGCTTGCGCATGGTGTCAGATCTGGCCTTGGCCGCAGGCCCGGCAGGTATGGTCGGCGGGCAAGCCATCGACTTAGGCTCGGTGGGCCTCAAGCTCGATCAAAGTGCTCTGGAATACATGCACCGCCACAAGACGGGCGCCCTCATCGAAGCCAGTGTGCAACTGGGCGCTCTGGCCAGTGGCCGAGCGCAAGACAGCCAACTAAAGGCATTGAAGGTTTACGCACGCGCTATCGGTCTGGCGTTTCAAGTGCAAGACGACATTCTTGATGTTGAAGGCGATACAACCACGTTGGGCAAACAATCGGGTGCTGACGCGGCGCGGGACAAACCGACTTACCCTTCATTGATGGGACTCGAAGGCGCCAAGGCGTATGCGCTGGAGCTTCGCGACCAGGCACTCAATGCCCTGCGACCTTTTGATGCAGCGGCGCAGCCATTACGTGAACTCGCCCGCTACATCGTAGAACGCAGCCACTAAAACACTCATAAAGGCCCTTTTCTGGCAGCGTCTAATGCCAAGGTCTGACTAACGAACACCACACTTCGTGGGCAGCTTACGTTCCATAAGGTAAACTGCCGCCTCTTCTTATACCTATAACGATTCGCCTGATGCCAACGACGTTTCACGAGTTTCCCCGCCAGCGCCCAACCACGCCCCTGCTCGACCGAGCCGGCACGCCTGCGGGCCTGCGCCGGTTAGCCGAAGCCGAGCTGGAAACCCTGGCCGATGAATTGCGCCAAGAACTGCTCTATACCGTCGGCCAGACAGGCGGTCATTTTGGTGCAGGCTTGGGGGTCATTGAGTTGACCATCGCGTTGCACTACGTCTTCGACACCCCGGACGACCGGCTGGTGTGGGATGTAGGCCATCAGGCGTATCCGCATAAAATCCTCACGGGCCGTCGCGAACAAATGGCGACCTTGCGCCAGAAGGACGGCATCGCTGCTTTCCCGCGTCGCTCCGAAAGCGAATACGACACCTTTGGGGTCGGCCACTCCAGCACATCAATCAGCGCGGCACTGGGCATGGCTATTGCTGCCCGCCTGCAAAACAGTGACCGCAAGGCGATTGCTGTGATCGGTGATGGCGCTTTGACCGCAGGCATGGCGTTTGAAGCGCTAAACCATGCGCCTGAAGTCGACGCCAATATGTTGGTGATCCTCAACGACAACGACATGTCGATTTCACGCAATGTCGGTGGTTTGTCCAATTATCTGGCCAAAATCCTGTCGAGCCGCACTTACGCCAGCATGCGCGAAGGCAGCAAAAAAGTGCTGTCGCGCTTGCCCGGCGCGTGGGAAATCGCCCGTCGCACTGAAGAATACGCCAAAGGCATGCTGGTGCCCGGCACGCTGTTTGAAGAGCTTGGCTGGAACTACATCGGCCCCATTGATGGCCACGACTTGCCGACGCTGGTGGCAACGCTGCGTAACATGCGTGACCTCAAAGGCCCGCAGTTCCTGCACATCGTGACCAAAAAAGGCAAAGGCTTTGCGCCTGCCGAAGTTGATCCGATTGGCTACCACGCCATCACTAAACTAGAGCCGCTGGATGCGCCAAAAGCCGCACCCAAGGCCGCTAGCGGGCCGAAATACTCAGCCGTGTTTGGCGAGTGGCTGTGCGACATGGCGGCAGCCGACTCGCGCTTGGTAGGGATCACCCCCGCCATGAAAGAAGGCTCTGACCTGATCGACTTCAGCGAGCGTTTCCCGCAGCGTTATTTCGATGTGGCCATTGCTGAACAACACGCGGTGACCTTTGCTGCCGGCATGGCCTGCGAAGGCGCCAAGCCCGTGGTAGCGATTTACTCGACGTTCTTGCAGCGCGGTTACGACCAATTGGTGCATGACGTCGCGGTACAAAACCTGGACGTCCTGTTCGCCATCGATCGCGCCGGTTTGGTGGGTGAAGACGGCCCGACTCACGCGGGCAGCTTTGACCTGTCATACCTGCGCTGTATTCCGGGCATGGTCATCATGACCCCGAGCGATGAGAACGAACTGCGCAAAATGCTCACCACCGGCCACCTGTACAACGGCCCGGCCGCTGTGCGTTACCCGCGTGGCACTGGCCCGAACGCGCCTATCGAAAAAAACCTTGAGCCGCTAGAAATCGGCAAAGGCGTTATTCGCCGTCAGGGCAGCAAAGTCGCGATGTTGGTGTTTGGCGTGCAATTGGCCGAAGCCCTGCAAGTGGCTGACAAAATCGACGCTACCGTGGTCGACATGCGCTTCGTGAAACCAATGGACGAAGCACTGGTGCTCGACATGGCTAGCCGCCATGAGTTGCTGGTGACCCTCGAAGAAAACGCCATCATGGGCGGTGCCGGGGCGGCGGTCAGCGAGCTTCTGGCCCGTGAAAACATACTCAAATCGGTTCTGCACCTGGGCTTGCCAGACGTTTACGTCGAGCATGCCAAGCCGAGCCAAATGCTGGCCGAGTGCGGGCTGGATGCCGCTGGCATTGAGGCTTCGGTTCGCCTGCGCATGAAACTGCTGGGGCTGTAAGCACAGCCCTGTAGTCGATGCCGCAGGCTGTGATGGGGTTGCGCAGCAGCCCCCATTTTTAAAGGTCCTACGGCCCTTATCGCAGCCTAACGGCAGCGACTACAGTACTTGGTCTCCATGAAATACCTTCACCTCGCTTTAATCCTGGGTTTCATCCCCGCCAGCCCTGTGCTGGCGGACGCCATTGAGCGCGAAGACGCGCTCAAGCTCCCGCAAACACTCATTACCGGCAGCCGTCAGGTTGAAGCGCGCTCGGACAGCAGCAGCGCTAACACGGTGTTCACTCGTGGCGATATCGACCGCTTGCAGCCCACCAGCCTGACCGATTTATTGGGTCGGGTGCCGGGGGTGCAAGTGGCGCGCAGCGGTGGGCGTGGTGGCCTGCCGGGAATTTATATTCGCGGCACCAAATCCGCACAAAGCTTGGTGTTGGTGGACGGCCAACGCATGGCCAATGCCACGTCGGCCGACAGCAACCTGCAATACCTGAATATCGACCAGATTGAACGCGTTGAGGTGTTGCGTGGCTCACGTTCGGTGATTTACGGCAGCGATGCCATTGGCGGGGTGATTCAGATCTTTACCCGGCGCGGAGCCGACCAAGCGCCACAACTGCGCCTGCACAGCGCAATCGGCAGTTATGGCAGCTCGCTCAACAGCGCAGGGGTTTCGGGCGGCGACACGCAAACGCGCTTTAACTTAAGTGCAGCGCTGGAAAACACCGCCGGGATCAATCGCACCCGCGAGTCGTTCCCCAGCGACAACGACCACGACGCTTATCGCAATAACTCCCTGAACCTCAACTTCAGCCACCAACTGACTGAGCAACTTGAGTTCGGCCTCACCGCGCTTAAAAACGTGGGTAAAACCGAGTTGGACAACCCCTCTGGCCGCTGGGACCCAGCTACCGGAAACATCAGCGGCCAACAGCAATACAGCGATTTTGATATCAGCAGCGTGGGCAGTTTTGTTGATGCGCAATTGACCGAGCGCTGGAATTCGCGCTTGGAGTTGGGGCACAGCGAGAACCGTGAAAAGACGCGGGACAAACTCAGCCCTGATATTTACAGCTTCAACACTTATCGCAATTCACTGAACTGGCAAAACAACCTGACGCTGGACGATAAAAACAGCCTGATTCTGGGGGCTGACGCTTATGAAGACAGCGTTCGCAGCAACACCCCTTTCGACAAGGACAACCGTTGGAACCGCGCAGCTTTCATTCAACACCGCTTTGCTGGTGATTATTTTTCGACCGAACTGGGGCTGCGTCATGACTCAAACCAACAGTTCGGCAGTAATAACACGTGGAGTGCCAGCCTGACGGTGCCGCTAAATGCCAACAACGACGTGCTGCTGTCCTACAGCGAAGGGTTTCGGGCTCCGACGTTTAACGACTTGTACTACCCCGATTATGGCAACCCCGCGCTCAAACCCGAGCACTCCAAAAGCTACGAAGTGCAATGGCGCAGCCAGTTGAGCGCAAGCAGCAGGCTAGAAACTTCGCTGTATCGCACTGACATTCGCGACGCCATTGTGGCCGACACTCAGTGGATTCAACAAAACATCGGGGCAGCCCGTATTACCGGCTTTGAAAGCGCCCTGCAACAAGAGTGGTTCGGCTGGCAAAGCAGCCTGGGCATCGCGATTATCGACCCGCGTGACCGCGAAACTGGCCACACCTTGAGCCGCCGGGCTCGGCGAACCTTGAGTCTTGACCTTGACCGTCAGTTTGATCGGTTAGGTGTTGGCGCCAGCTGGCAAGCGGTGAGCCGCAGTTATAACGACGAGAAGAATGAGCGCCCCATTGCTGGCTATGGACTGCTTGGGCTGCGTGGTAACTGGAAAGTCAGCCCTCAGGTTCGGCTTGACCTGAAAGTCGATAACGTCTTGGACAAGACCTTCACCCGCGCGCTTTATGACTACAACGCCAACTACTACGCCTACCGCGAAGAGCGTCGCACCGTGCAATTGGCGATCACTTGGACCCCAACGCTCTGAGCGTTGCGCGAACAACGGGATCTGTTAATCGGGCCAAAGCTGCCCACACAACCGGGCAGTCGCCTCAATCATCTGCCCGCTGGGGCGTTCAAGGCCTTTATCGCTGAGCAACAACAAACGCCCGTGCTTGACCGCATCAATTTGCGGCCAGGCTTTCCAGGCATCGAGCTGCGCTTGGGTGCTGGCAATGATCACCTCAGGGTTGCGCTGTAGCACCGACTCCACGCTGACCTGCGGCGCAGGCAGCTTCAGGTCAGCGAACACATTGCTCGACCCGCACACCGCCAGCGCATCGCTGATGATTTGGCCCCCGCCGATGGTATAGAGCGGCTGATCCCACACTTGGTAAAACACCCGCAGCGGTTGGTCGCGATGGTACTGCTCACGCAGCCCGGCCAGACGCTGACGCAGTTGCGTTGCAAGCTCTCGCCCGCGCTCAGGGCGATTTAAAGCAACCGCCAAGGCTTGGACTTGATCCGCCAGCTGCTCAAGGCTTTTGGGTTCTGCTGTGTAGGTCGGGATGTTGAGCCGGTTTAATTGCTCGCGTTGCGCAACGCCTACACTGGCGGGCCAAAGCAAAAGCAAGTCGGGTTGCAGGCTAAGCAAACGCTCCATGTCCAACTGGCCATAGCGCCCCACTGAAGGCACCCCGGCTAACGCCGGCAAGGGCTCGCCTGCATCCAGTCGCCCGACCAGCAGGTCAGCGGCGCCCAGTTCGACAACCATTTCAGAGAGAGAAGGCGACAGGCTGACCACGCGCGTGGCAGCCGTGGCTGAAACGCTCATGGCCAGCAGCATAAGCGCTAGCCAGAGGCGCATTAGCCGACCTGACGGGGGATGCGGTAGAGGTAAAACAGCACCAGCGTCGACAACGCCAGCAACAGCAGCGGTACGCCTTCAAGCCCGACAAAAACCGCAAGTGTTGCGATCCAGGTGGGCAGGCCGGCGGCCAGCAAGGCTCGACGACGAACAACCGCCAGTTCGGCCCAGCTAGCGGGTTCTTGCGGGGTGTCGAGGGCTTTTTGCAGGTTGATCAAGCCGTGTTTGTAAGGCCCAAATGTACGCAGCGTGACAAACATCGAGAGCATGCCAACGATGAAAAATGGCATTGCCAGCTCAGGCAAAAGCGGTTCGGACTTGCCGAACAACACAGTGGCCAAAACCAGCGGGAGCAGGGTCAGCACCAACTGCTGCCACCAGCTGAAGCTCAATCGGCGACGGATCTGGCCTCGTGTCACGCCGGGTCAGCCTCGCTTTGATGTTGATTGCCCATCATGTGCCCGAGTTTATTGGCCTTGGTTGCCAGATACAGTTTGTTATGCGGGTTGTGACCTGTGTGCAACGGCACACGCTCAGCCACGGTAATGCCCATGTCGGTCAACGCTTTGACCTTGCGCGGGTTGTTGGTCATCAAACGCAATGACTTCACGCCCAAGTGCTCAAGCATTGGCAAGCAGATAGCGTAGTCACGCTGATCGGCGGCAAAGCCCAAACGCTCGTTGGCCTCGACCGTGTCGGCGCCGCCATCTTGCAGCTCGTAGGCGCGTACTTTATTGAGCAAGCCAATGCCGCGGCCTTCCTGACGCAAATACAGCAGTACGCCACGCCCTTCACGGGCAATCGCCTGCAAGGCCGCTTCGAGCTGCGAGCCGCAGTCGCAACGCTGACTGAACAAAGCATCACCGGTCAGACATTCAGAATGCACACGGCCCAAGACAGGGGCGCCGTCGGCCACGTCGCCCAAACTGAGCACAACGTGTTCACGCCCGGTGGCTTTCTCAAGGAAGCCATGCATGGTGAATTCGGCAAAGGGGGTGGGTAGCTTGCAAGCGGCAACGAAAACGACGGGCACCGTGTGCTCCTGATCAGTTTGAGGACTGGAGATTCGCAGAGGCGGCATTGTAGCAGGACGTTCCTACAGACGCTTAGGCTGAATTCTCGCGGATACATATCAAAAAGTTTGATTGTTTTGAGACGCCCCTCTCAACGTCCCGTAGTCGCTGCGACAAGGGCCGAAGGGCCTTCGTCTTTTTTAACCAACGACTGCAATTGCGCTGATCGCCGCCTATGGCAGCGGCTACAGGTTAGATGCCACGAAAGTGCTGGTAACCGCGAATGGCTGGGGTGATGTCGCAGCCTTCGGCATCCAGCAAGCCAACGCCCTGCCCTTCAACTACGCGGCCGATGACATGGATGGGCCAACCATCAGCCAGCAATGTCGGCAGTTCCAGTGCAGGCAAGGTGAACGCCAGCACATAATCGTCGCCGCCGCTCAAGGCGGCTTGCTGCGCGGCGGTGTCGCCCAAAAACTCTTGCAGCGCCAATGATATGGGCACGCGGTCGCTTTCAATCAACAGCCCCACCCGTGACGCCAGCGCAATATGCCCGCAGTCTGCGAGTAAGCCATCGGAGATATCCAGCGCCGAAGTGGCTTTGCCGCGCAGCGCCTGCCCCAACGCCAGCTGAGGTTGTGGCGACCAGTAATGCGCCAGCAGTGGCTCAGCAATGAAGCTTTCGGCGCTGCGCTGGCCTAACACCAACGGCAACGCGCCCGCCGCATTGCCCAACTCACCGCCCACACATAACAGGTCGCCCGGCTGCGCACCGCTGCGGGTCAGCGCTTGGCCACGCGGGACACGCCCAAACACAGTCAGCGTCAGGCACAGCGGCCCTCGCGTGGTGTCGCCGCCAATCAAGCGCAGGTTGCAGGCGTGAGCCATTTGGTTCAAACCACGGGCATAGGCGTGCAGCCAATCGGCGTCTACCGTCGGCAAGGTCAGGGCAAGGGTAAATGCGAGGGGAGTAGCCCCCATAGCCGCCAGATCACTGGCCGCAACTGCTAGCGAACGCTGACCGAGCAAGAAAGGGTCGCAAGGATCTGCGAAGTGCACCCCGGCTACCAGGGTGTCGGTTGAAATTGCCAGCTGTTCCCCGAAGGGAACATCCAGCAGGGCGCAGTCGTCGCCGATCCCCAGTGCAACACCCTCGCCGCTCTGCGCACAGGGCGCGGCAGCGAAGACATTGCGGATCAGCTCAAACTCGCCCATAGCCGACAGCGCAACTTAGCGCTTGAAAGCCTTTACTTCAGCTTCACGCAGACGCGGAGCCAGCTTGTCCAGCACACCATTGACGAACTTGTGGCCGTCAGTGGAGCCGTAGACTTTTGCCAGCTCGATACCTTCGTTGATCACAACGCGGTAAGGCACGTCGACACGCTTGATCAACTCCCAGGTCGAAAGACGCAGAACCGCCAGTTCAACCGGGTCCAGCTCTTCGATGGTGATGTCCAGGCAGGGAGACAGCGCCGCATCGATCTCGCCACGGTGTGCAGGCACGCCGTGCAGGATTTCACGGAAGTAAGCTGCATCAACGTCAGTGAAGTCGTTATCCACGCGAAACTGCGCTTCGATCTCGTTCAGCGAGTGCTTGGCCATGTGCCACTGATACAACGCTTGAGTCGCGAGCTGACGTGCTTCGCGACGTTTGGCGCTCTTGGATGGCTTGCCAGCGTCCGCAGGTTTAGGATCGCGCGGGTTGAAACGATCGCTTTCGTCGCTAATCACTTGGCCTCCAACTGTGCCAACAGGCTGACCATTTCAAGGGCGGACAAAGCAGCTTCTGCGCCTTTGTTACCGGCTTTGGTGCCGGAACGCTCAATGGCTTGCTCGATCGAATCGACCGTCAATACGCCAAATGCAACCGGTACGCCGAACTGCATCGACACCTGGGACAAGCCCTTGGTGCATTCGCCAGCCACGTATTCGAAGTGCGGAGTACCGCCACGAATCACAGCGCCCAAGGCGATGATGGCGGCGAACTCGTTGCGCTGAGCCACTTTTTGCGCAACCAGCGGGATTTCGAACGCACCCGGCGCACGAATGATGGTGATGTCGCTTTCGTTCACACCGTGGCGAACCAGGGCATCAACGGCACCACTCACCAGGCTTTCGACGACGAAGCTGTTGAAACGGCCCACTACTAAAGCGTAGCGACCTTTGGGGGCGATGAAGGTACCTTCGATGGTCTTCAGGGTCATTCGGTATGTCTCGTATTAAAGAGCCAGAGCGCACTCACATGCGCTCTTTAAGGATATTGGGCCACGAATTTCAGACTGGAAATGCCCGGTCTTTATTCGGAGGGCACGTATTCTACAACTTCCAGATCAAAACCGGATATGGCATTGAACTTCATTGGTGAACTCATCAGGCGCATTTTGCGCACGCCGAGGTCACGCAGGATCTGCGAACCGGCACCCACGATGCTGTAAGTGGTCGGTTTTTTGGCCGGCAATGAGTCTGCTGTTTCGCGGATATGCGCCAGCAGTACATCACCATCGAGCGGGTGGCCCAGCAACAGCACCACGCCGCTGCCGGCCTCTGCCACTGCACTCATAGCGGCGCGCAAGCTCCAGCGGCCGGGCTGTTTGACCATCAACAGGTCGCGCAGCGGGTCCATGTTATGCACACGCACCAGCGTCGGTTCGTCGGCGCAGATTTTGCCCAGGGTCAGTGCCATGTGCACATCGCCTTCGACTGAATCACGATAGGTCACCAAATTGAATTGGCCCAGTTCGCTGTCCAGCGGCTGCTCGGCAATCCGCTGAACGGTACGTTCGTGGATCATCCGGTAGTGGATCAAGTCAGCAATGGTGCCGATTTTGATGCCGTGTTCGGCGGCAAAGGTTTCAAGCTCAGGGCGACGGGCCATCGTGCCGTCGTCGTTCATCACTTCGCAGATCACGCCGCTTGGCTCGAAACCGGCCATGCGCGCCAAGTCGCAAGCAGCTTCGGTGTGGCCGGCGCGGGCCAGCGTACCGCCCGACTGGGCCATCAACGGGAAGATATGACCCGGGCTGACGATGTCTTCGGCTTTGGCGTCTTTGGCCGCCGCCGCCTGCACCGTGCGCGCGCGGTCTGCCGCCGAGATGCCGGTGGTCACGCCTGTGGCGGCTTCAATCGAAACAGTGAACTTGGTGCCGAACCCGGAGCCGTTGCGCGGTGCCATCAATGGCAACTTGAGCAGCTCGCAACGCTCGCGGCTCATAGGCATGCAGATCAAGCCACGGGCAAAGCGCGCCATGAAGTTGATGTGCTCGGCCTGGCAACACTCAGCGGCCATGATCAGGTCGCCTTCGTTCTCGCGGTCTTCGTCATCCATAAGGATGACCATCTTGCCTTGGCGGATGTCTTCAACCAGTTCTTCGATGCTGTTGAGCGCCACGCGGCACCCCCTTAGTTCAGGATTTGAGGTAGCCGTTGGCGGCCAGAAAACTTTCGCTGATGGTGCTGCCTTTGGTTGGCTCGGCGGCTTTATCGCCCAGCAACAAGCGCTCCAGATAACGCGCCAGCAGGTCAACTTCAAGGTTCACCCGGCGACCCGGCCGGTAGTCGGCCATGATGGTTTCGCTCAGGGTGTGGGGAATGATGGTCAGCGAGAACTCTGCACCATTGACCGCGTTCACCGTGAGGCTGGTGCCATCAACGGTGATCGAGCCCTTGTGCGCGATGTACTTGGCCAGCTCTTTGGGCGCACGAATGCGGAACTCGACAGCGCGGGCGTTCTCTTCGCGGGAGATCACTTCGCCCACACCATCCACGTGACCGCTCACCAAGTGGCCGCCCAGACGGGTGGTCGGGGTCAGGGCCTTTTCGAGGTTAACCCGGCTGCCGCTTTTCAGGTCGTTGAACGCGGTGCAGTCCAGCGTCTCGCGGCTGACGTCGGCCATAAAGCCGTCGCCCGGCAGCTCAACGGCGGTCAGGCATACGCCATTGATCGCGATGCTGTCGCCGAGTTTGACGTCGCTCAGGTCGAGCTTGCCGGTTTCTACGTAAACCCGCACATCGCCGCCTTTTGGGGTCAGTGCACGAATGTTGCCGATGGATTCGATGATGCCGGTAAACATGGCGTTCCCCTTGAGAACCAAGCCTGCGTAAAACGAAGGCTGAGAATTATACGCTCGCTGATGGCACAGGTATGGCAATCACTCGCCAGTCATCCCCTACCGCTCGCATTTCAATAATTTTGAGCGTTGTAGCCTCGCTCATGCGGGTCAATGGCAGTTCCAGCAAAGGCCGGGCCGTTGAGCCCAAAAACTTGGCGGCGACAAAAATCTGATATTCATCGACCAACCCCTGCTCAGCAAAGGCGCCGGCCAAGCGCGGCCCAGCCTCCACCAACACGTCGTTGACGCCGCGAGCCGCCAGCGCAACCAGGAGCTGACGCAAATCGACCTGGCCATTGTCGCCCGCAAGCACCAAGCACTCAGGCCCCGTGCTGTATTGCTCGGCGGGTGGCACACAGGTGGCGACCAGCGCCGGGCCGGCCTTGAAGAACGGCGCATCCAGCGGCACCCGCAAACGGCCATCAATCAGCACCCGCAATGGCGGACGACTTAACGCCAGTGCGGTTTGCTCGGCGTCCAAGCCCAGTTCATCAGCACGAACGGTCAGGCGAGCGCCGTCGGCCAATACGGTGTCTGCGCCGGTCAATACGACGCTGGCCTGTGCCCGCAGTCGCTGCACGGCTGATCGCGCTGCCGGGCCGGTGATCCATTGGCTTTCGCCGCTGGCCATCGCCGTGCGCCCGTCCAGACTCATGGCCAGTTTGACCCGCACATACGGTAGGCCGTGTTCCATGCGTTTCAAAAAGCCTTGGTTCAACGCCCGCGCTTCACCTTCAAGCACGCCGCAGCGCACTTCAATGCCAGCGTCGGCCAAACGCTTGAGACCGCGCCCGGCGACTTCAGGGTTAGGGTCTTGCATGGCCGCAACCACCCGAGCCACACCGGCGTTAACCAAACCTTCGGCACACGGCGGGGTGCGCCCATGATGGCTGCACGGCTCAAGCGTGACATAGGCGGTGGCCCCTCGCGCCAGCTCACCCGCCGCGCGTAACGCGTGAACTTCGGCATGGGGCTCGCCAGTGCGCACGTGCCAGCCTTCGCCGACGACCTGCCCGTCACGCACAATCACACAGCCCACACGCGGATTAGGGTGGGTCGTGTACAGACCGTTACGGGCCAGCTCGATGGCGCGCGCCATGTAATGGGCGTCTAAAACAGCTTGCTCAGTAGACACAGTCATTTCTTTGATGGCTCACGGGCAAGTCGGTCGATTTCTTCGCGGAACTCGTTCAAGTCCTGAAAGCGTCGATAGACAGAAGCAAAACGGATGTAGGCCACTTCGTCGAGCTTTTGCAGCTCGCCCATGACCAGTTCGCCAACAACCAACGATTTAACTTCACGCTCGCCCGTGGCCCGCAGTTTGCTTTTGATATGGGCCAGCGCGGCTTCAAGGCGCTCCACACTGACGGGGCGCTTCTCCAGCGCACGCTGCATACCGGCGCGCAGCTTTTCTTCATCGAAAGGCTGACGGCTGCCGTCTTGCTTGATAAGGCGCGGTAACACCAACTCAGCTGTTTCAAAGGTGGTGAAACGCTCACCACAGGCCAGGCATTCACGCCGGCGGCGCACCTGGTCGCCCTCGGCAACCAGACGCGAGTCGATGACTTTAGTGTCGTTGGCACCGCAGAAGGGACAGTGCATGGTGGCAGGCAACAAAAAAATGGGGAGCGCCATGTTAGCGCATCCCTCTGGCAAGACAAGACATAGGCTTTACGGTATACAGTCCGCCGACTACGTTTTACACACAGACACACCCCGACTGACCTGCCGCTGGAGCCTTCCATGTCGTTACGAACGCTTGTTTTGCTGTGCCTTGCCAGCTTGCTGGTCGCCTGTAGCAGTGAGCCGCCAAAAACGGCACAAACACCTGCGTTGGCGCAGCCAAAAACAGACGCACCTGCTGATCTTGGGCCGCTACCCGCCTATCAACGAGAGCTAAGTGGCGTGTTGACCGGCGTGCCCGCGGGGGCAGAGGTTGAGTTGGCAATGTTGGTGATCGACAGTCGCGGGCGTCCGCAAGGGTTGATGGCCAGCAGTAAGATTATCGGCAACAACCAGCCGCTCCCTTTCAAACTGCGCTTTAACCCGCAGGCCTTCCCGGCAGGTGCGCGAGTTGAGTTGCGGGGCCGCGCCAGCCAGTCCGGGCAGTTGATTTTGCACCTGCCATCCAAAATCATCAGTCAGCCCGCCACTCAAGGCATGGGCACACTGGCGTTCGTCAAAGCACCATGAACACGCCGCTCGACCTGCAACAGTCATTAGCCGCCTTGCTGGGCGATGCCCGGCTTGTGGTCACGGACTTGCCAAGCACCTCGCTCAAGCTTTGGCTGATTGACGCCCAGAATATGGACCGCGCCTTCACCCCCGACGAGACCCGGCGCATTCTGTATGAGCCGCCGTACTGGGCATTTTGTTGGGCCAGCGGGTTGGCGCTAGCGCGTTTTTTGGCCGAGCAGCCCCAGTGGGTACGCGGCAAACGGGTGCTGGATTTTGGCGCGGGCTCAGGGGTGGCAGCGATTGCAGCCGCCAAGGCCGGCGCACTGGAAGTGTTGGCCTGCGACCTTGACCCATTGGCGTTGGCGGCGTGCCGCGCGAATGCCGAACTCAATGAGGTACAGCTCAGCTACTCCAGCGACTTCTTTGGCGAACAAGATCGTTTCGACCTCATTTTGGTGGCTGACGTGCTCTACGACCGAGAGAACCTGCCACTGCTTGATCAGTTTTTAACCCGTGGCCAGCAAGCGCTCGTAGCCGATTCACGGGTACGCGACTTCAAACACCCGCTGTATCAACAGCTCGACACGCTCAAAGCACTGACCTTGCCGGACTTGGCCGAGCCCCACGAGTTTCGCAACGTGAGCCTGTATCACGCGCAGCGCGATCGTCCGGCTTTCAGCCTGCCCGAACAGCCTTTATAGTTGCTTTCATTTACCCGCTTCGAGACACCCATGACTCAGCCTACGACTTCTTACAGCTTCGACGTGACCTCCGCTGACTTTGACAAACAGGTCGTTGAAGCGTCTTTCGAACAACCCGTTTTGGTGGATTTCTGGGCCGAGTGGTGCGCGCCTTGCAAGGTGATGCTGCCGATTCTGGAGCAAATCGCCGTGGACTATCAGGGCGAACTGCTGCTGGCCAAGGTCAACTGCGATGTTGAGCAAGACATCGTTGGCCGTATTGGCATTCGTACCCTGCCCACTGTTGTGCTGTTTAAAGACGGCAAGGTGGTTGATGGTTTTCAAGAGGCGCAGCCCGAGTCTGCCATTCGCGCCATGCTTGAACCTCACGTCGAAATGCCTGCGCCAGCAGCGGCCGATCCTCTGGAGCAAGCGCAGGCATTGTTTGCCGAAAGCCGTTTTGCAGATGCCGAAGCACTGCTCAAGCAGATCCTGACCGAAGACAACAGCAACGCCAAAGCGCTGATTTTGTATGGCCGCTGCCTGGCTGAGCGCAATGAACTGAGTGAAGCACAAGCGGTGCTGGACGCCGTCAAAGGCGACGAGCACAAAGCCGAACTGGCGGGCGCCAAAGCGCAGTTGACCTTCTTGCGTCAGGCCGCAGACTTGCCGGACGTTGCTGATTTAAAAACCCGCGTTGCGCAAAACCCACAAGACGATGAAGCCGCTTACCAATTGGCCGTTCAGCAATTGGCGCGCCAGCAATACGAAGGCGCGCTTGAAGGCCTGCTGAAACTGTTTGTTCGCAACCGCAGCTACAACGAAGGCATCACCCACAAAACGTTGCTGCAAGTGTTCGACCTGCTAGGCAACGACCACCCTCTGGTCACCACCTACCGCCGCAAGCTGTTTGCTGCGTTGTACTAGCAGACCTCTTTCGTAGGCGTTGGCGCAGGCTGCGATCTTTTGATCGTTAAAGATCGCAGCCTTCGCAAGCGCCTACAAAGTCCGGGTTAACCGCCGATCCCCTGTAGGAGCTGACAAGGCACGCAGGCTGCGATCGGCTGCGCAGCAGCCGTAAAGTCAGGCACTGCGGTGGGGCAGATAGATGGGGTTGTCAGGTTTACGGACGCTTCGCGCCCGATCGCAGCCTTCGGCAGCGCCTACAAAATCCGCAATGGGTTATTCGATCCAGCTGTACACCGGCGAGTCTGCGCCGCTTACCACTTTACCGCCGCAAGCTGTTTGCTGCGTTGTACTAGCAGGCCTCTTTCGTAGGCGTTGGCGCAGGCTGCGATCTTTTGATCGTTAAAGATCGCAGCCTTCGCAAGCGCCTACAAAGTCCGGGTTAACCGCCGACCCCCTGTAGGAGCTGACAAGGCACGCAGGCTGCGATCGGCTGCGCAGCAGCCGTAAAGTCAGGCGCTGCGGTGGGGCAGATAGATGGGGTTGTCAGGTTTACGGACGCTTCGCGCCCGATCGCAGCCTTCGGCAGCGCCTACAAAATCCGAAATGAGTTATTCGATCCAGCTGTACACCGGCGAGTCTGCGCCGCTTACCACTTTACCGCCGCAAGCTGTTTGCTGCGTTGTACTAGCAGGCCTCTTTCGTAGGCGTTGGCGCAGGCTGCGATCTTTTGATCGTTAAAGATCGCAGCCTTCGCAAGCGCCTACAAAGTCCGGGTTAACCGCCGACCCCCTGTAGGAGCTGACAAGGCACGCAGGCTGCGATCGGCTGCGCAGCAGCCGTAAAGTCAGGCGCTGCGGTGGGGCAGATAGATGGGGTTGTCAGGTTTACGGACGCTTCGCGCCCGATCGCAGCCTTCGGCAGCGCCTACAAAATCCGAAATGAGTTATTCGATCCAGCTGTACACCGGCGAGTCTGCGCCGCTTACCACTTTCACTTCGCTGCAATGACGCAATCGCACCAGCAAGCGTTTGCCCGCGCCCGTGCTGCCCGTCAGCGCTTCAAGTTGCCCTAACAGTTCAGGCCCGCTCATCTGGCCCGCTTGGCGCAGTAGGTTTTTAGTGGTTTCCCACATGGCGTCATCCTGATTCACCGGTTTGGCCAGTGGCTGACTGGCCGGCGCATCGGTGACGTGCAGTTGCGCGCCCAGCTTCGCCCAATCTTCGTCATCCAGTTCAATCGTCAAATCCACCGGCCAGTCGCCGATACTTCCGCGAATGCGCACCATCGCTTAACTCCTGATTATTTCTGCTGCGCATGCTCCCACGCGTCTTGCGTAACGCCAAGCACACGGGCAAACTCTCGCAACGCTTGTTATAAGATTACATAACAAAATTTTCATCTTTCTACTGGAGTCACGCTATGCGCCGTTTGCTTCTTGCTTTGCCGCTTGCCTTGTTGCCGCTGGCGATGGCTCATGCCCACGACGAACATGAGAGCCTTGCGCCCCATGAGCACGGCGCAGGCAGTTTGAATGTGGCGCTGGATGACAAAACACTGGAGCTGGATATCGACGGCCCGTCGATGAATCTGGTGGGGTTTGAACATGTTGCGACCAGCGATACCGACAAAGCCAAAGTGGCCGCAGCCCGCGCTCAACTAGAAAAACCGCTGGAGCTGTTCAGTCTGCCGAAGACTGCCAATTGCGTCGTTGAAGCACAGGACCTGAGTAGCCCGCTGTTCGATCCCGCCCCGGAAGAAGACGCGAGCAAGACCAAAACAGAACACCATCACAGTGATATCGAAGCCCATTATGCGTTCACGTGCCAAAACCCTGAGGCGTTGAAAACCCTCGACCTTGCCCAGTTTTTCAAGACGTTCCCTGGCACCCAAAAAATTCAGGTACAAGTGATCGGCAGCGGCGGTCAGCATGGTGCGCAAGTCACACCGAATGCACCAATCGTGAAGTTTTAAATGACGTTTTAACCTTCATGTAGGAGCGAGCGTGCTCCTACAGAAAAGCCCCGCGCGACACACACCCATTGCAGGCGATTTTAACTCCCCATGACCCAAGCACTCATTGAACTGAGCGACCTGAGTTTCAGTTGGCCGGGCCAGCCCGTGTTGCTGGATATTCCTGCATTTCGCCTTGAACCCGGCGAAACCTTGTTTCTCAAAGGCCCCAGCGGGAGCGGTAAAACCACGCTACTGGGTTTGCTCGGCGGGGTGCACAAGGCTAATCGCGGCGACATCCGCTTGTTGGGTCAGGCGTTAAGCGAGCTGGGTTCTGGTGCGCGCGACCGGTTTCGGGTCGATCACACGGGCTATATCTTTCAGCAGTTCAACTTGCTGCCCTTTTTATCGGTGCGCGAGAACGTTGAACTGCCGTGTCACTTTTCCAAATTGCGCGCCAGCCGAGCCGCCCAGCGTCACGGCAGTGTTGACAACGCAGCCCGCACCCTGCTCGCGCACTTGGGCCTCAAAGACCCGGCACTGCTGGAACGTCGCGCCGATTCGCTGTCCATTGGTCAACAGCAACGGGTCGCGGCGGCACGCGCCTTGATCGGCCAGCCTGAGCTGGTCATCGCCGATGAGCCCACCTCTGCCCTCGATGCCGACGCACGCGAAGCCTTTATCCAATTGTTGTTTGCCGAATGCCGTGAAGCAGGGGCCAGCCTGTTGTTTGTGAGCCACGACCAAAGCCTGGCGCCCCTGTTCGACCGCAACCTGTCGCTGTCTGAACTTAACCGCGCCGCCACCCCGGCAGAGGTCTGAGATGTACTTGTTTCGTCTAGCGCTGGCCAGTCTGGCTAACCGACGCTTTACCGCCCTGCTGACCGCTTTTGCCATCGCGCTGTCGGTGTGCCTGCTCTTGGCCGTTGAACGCGTGCGCACCGAAGCCCGCGCCAGTTTCGCCAGCACTATCAGTGGCACCGATCTGATCGTGGGCGCGCGCTCCGGTTCGGTTAACTTGCTGCTGTATTCCGTGTTTCGCATCGGCAACGCCACTAACAACATTCGCTGGGACAGCTTTGAGCACTTCGCCAACAACCCCAAGGTGAAGTGGGCGATTCCCATGTCCTTGGGCGACTCGCATCGCGGTTATCGGGTGATGGGCACCAGCGAAGCGTACTTTGAACACTATCAATACGGCCATCGACAAAACCTCGAATTGGCGAGCGGGCGCGCCTTTGCGACTGACCCTTTTGAGGTGGTTTTAGGTGCCGAAGTGGCCGACGCGCTGCACTACAAGTTGGGCGACAAATTGGTATTGGCCCACGGCGTAGCAGCAGTCAGCTTGGTTAAACATGACGACAAACCGTTTAGCGTGGTCGGGATTCTAAAACGCACCGGCACCCCCGTAGACCGCACGCTGCATATCAGTTTGGGCGGCATGGAAGCGATTCATGTCGATTGGCATAACGGCGTACCGGCTCGTGGCAACGGGCGTGTCAGCGCCGATCAAGCGCGCAACATGGACCTCACGCCACAAGCCATTACTGCGTTCATGCTGGGGCTGAACAGCAAAATTTCGACCTTCGCCCTGCAACGTGAAATCAATGAGTTTCGCGGCGAGCCCATGCTTGCGATTCTGCCCGGCGTGGCGCTGCAAGAACTCTGGAGTTTGATGAGTACTGCCGAGAAGGCTTTGTTTGTGGTGTCGCTGTTTGTGGTGTTAACCGGGTTGATTGGCATGCTCACGGCCATTTTGACCAGCCTCAATGAACGCCGACGCGAGATGGCTATTTTGCGCTCCGTGGGGGCTCGCCCGTGGCACATCGCAACGTTGTTGGTGTTTGAAGCGCTGGCCTTGGCATTGGCAGGCGTAGTGGCCGGCGTCAGCTTGCTATACGTGTGTATTGCCGTGGCGCAAGGGTATGTGCAAGCCCATTACGGCCTGTATTTGCCGCTGGCCTGGCCAAGTGAATATGAATGGACGCTGCTCGGCGGTATTCTGGCGGCCGCCCTGTTGATGGGCTGCGTGCCTGCTTGGCGCGCTTACCGACAATCGCTGGCCGATGGCCTGTCCATTCGTTTATGAGCCCCGCTTTATGAAAAAGTCTGTTATGAGGCGTGCCTTGCTGGCGCTGTTACTGCTGGTCGCTACGCCTTTATGGGCGGCCCAGCCGAAAGAGCTGACCTGGTCGGAGATGATTCCGCCCGACGCTGCGCCAGAAGTTCCCGAGATGGCTCCCCTGCACGACCTGTCGCAACTGGGCAATCTTGACCCGGAGGCCGCGCCAGCCGCCAAACAGGATCTGCCCAACGCCCCCGTGGTGCCTGCACTCAATGGTCAGAACATTCGCTTGCCGGGTTACATCGTGCCACTGGAGGTCAACGAGGACGGTAGAACCACCGAGTTTTTGCTGGTGCCTTACTTTGGCGCCTGCATTCACGTGCCGCCTCCGCCGTCCAACCAGATCGTGCATGTGACCAGCAAAGTGGGGGTCAAACTCGAGGAGCTGTACCAGCCTTACTGGATTGAAGGGGCGATGCAGGTCAAGCCGAGTACCAGCGAATTGGCCGACGCGGGTTATCAAATGGATGCGCAAAAAATCTATGTGTACGAGCTCCCGGAATAACCCGTAGAAACGGCCGCAGGCTGCGATCTTTTGATTTTTTAAACAGATCGCAGCCTGCTGCTACCGGTGGAATTACAACTAGTTCACATAATTTTCACAATTTTTCAGGGCATCGCGTTTTCATTGAGCTGTGTCAACAGAGTGCGTCAAAGCGCTCATTACCATTGGCTATATAAATTTTAAATATCCCAATGGAGCTCCCATGCACAAGTCTTTGCTCAGCGCAGCCGCGCTTGCGCTCGCCGTCGTTGCCCCCCTCGCCCATGCGCACACTGAAGGCGACATCATCGTGCGTGCCGGTGCAATTACGGTAAACCCGAAAGCCGACAGCTCCAGCATCAAGGTCGATCGCGGTTCGTTGGCGGGCGCTGATTTGGGCGGCAAGGCGACCATGAGCAGCGACACCCAGCTGGGTCTGAACTTTGCTTACATGATCACCAACAACATCGGGATCGAGTTGCTGGCCGCGACCCCGTTTGAGCATGACGTCAAACTCAAAGGCTCCAGCCTGCCGCAAGCCAACGGCAAACTGGGTACGCTCAAGCACCTGCCACCGACCCTGAGCGTTGTTTACTACCCGCTTGATTCCAAGTCGGTGTTCCAACCTTACGTGGGTGCTGGTATCAACTACACCTGGATCTACGACGAACACGTGGGCAGCCGCGCCAGCGCCAATGGCTTCGACAACTTCAAAGCCAAGAACACGTGGGGCGTGGCATGGCAGATCGGTGCTGACTACATGCTGACTGACAACATCATGATCAACGCCCAAGCGCGTTACATCGACATCGATACCCGCGCGACCGTGAATAACAATCTGGTCGGCACTGGCACCCGCGCCAAGGTTAACGTTGATGTAGACCCGTGGGTTTACATGGTAGGTCTGGGTTACAAGTTCTAAGTCACCCGCCCTAAAAGAAAAGGCGCCTTTCGAGGCGCCTTTCTTCGTTTTGAGCCTGCGGCTTTAGCGCCCCAACAGTTGGGCAAGCCCCACATTCATGGGCGTGGTTTCACCCAAGCTAAAGCGCTGCAACAAGCGCGTATTGTCAGCACGAGAATGGCGAATGTCGCCCGAGCGAGCCGGGCCATAGCTGATGGGTGGCAGTTCGCCTACCACGTCGCTCAATGCTTCGAGCATTTGCTTGAGGGTCGTGGCTTTGTTCAAACCCACATTTACCGCCCCCTCTTCAACCTGCTTGGCTTCAACGGCTTGAAGCAAAATGTTCACCAGATCACCGACGTATACGAAGTCTCGGGTCTGTTCGCCATCACCAAAAATGGTAATCGGCAGGCCCTTGAGTGCTCGCTCACAGAAGATGCTGATCACACCGGAGTACGGCGAGGACGGATCCTGGCGTGGGCCAAAGATATTGAAAAAGCGGAACACCACAGGTTCAAGACCATGCTGGCGACGGTAGAAGTCCAGGTAATACTCACTGGACAACTTGTCTGAGGCATAAGGCGTCAAAGGCGCTTTAGGGGTGTCTTCGACAATCGACTCGCCTTCACCGTTATTGCCATACACCGCAGCGCTTGAGGCGAAGACAACGCGCTTAACGCCTGTTAAGCGCATCGCTTCACAGACGTTGAGCGTGCCCACGAAGTTGCTTTGGTGAGTACGCACCGGGTCGTCTACCGATGCTTGAACCGAGGCCACAGCAGCCAAATGCACAACGGCGTGGCAACCGGCCATGACGTGGGCAACCAATGCCGCATCCGCGACATCGCCTTGAACCAGTTCGACCTTGGGATTATCCAAAGGCAGATTGCTGCGCTTGCCCGTCGACAGGTCGTCCAGCACTCGCACGGCGTACCCTTTTGCCAACAAGGCGTCCACCAGATTGGAGCCAATAAAACCTGCACCTCCGGTCACTAAAATGGGGGCATCAACCATGACGATAAAACCTGTCCAATAAGATCGGGAGCCCTGCACGCCAAGCGCGAGGTTTGATCCCGAAGGTGTGTAGAATTTTTTTGCACGCCAGCACCGCGTGCTGAGGCTCTTCTGCCGCATCAGGCCGCGCAGCATGGGCTTGCGGGGTGGGCGCTTCGATTGCCAGCGGATGCAATTGACGCGCTTCGGTGAGGATCGCTTGCCCCAGCGCCAGCGGCGTCGTGGCCTCATGCCCGGCGTAGTGATAAGTGCCCCACAGCGGGGCCGCGCAATCGAGTTGTTTAAGCACCGAAATGATTACCCGTGCGGCGTCATCTACCGGCGTCGGGTTGCCCCGTCGATCATCGGCCATCAGCAATTGGCCGGGCTTTTCAGCCTGAGCCAAAAACCGCCCAAGGGCACCATCGGGGCTGTCATCGAGCAGCCAGCCAAAACGCAGTAGCACGTGTTGTGGACAAATCGCCCGCACACTTTGCTCCATTCGCCACAACGCCTGACCACGTAACCCAAGCGGGATGGGCTCGTCTTTTTCGCTGTAGGCCGTTGCACGCGAGCCATCAAAAACGCGATAGCTGGAAGGTTGTAACAACGTAATGCTGTGGTGCTGGCACAGTTCGGCCAGACGCTCGACCGCGCGCTCTTGACCAGCCAAGCGGGTCTCGCTCACTGACAGCGCCTGAAACCAGTCGAAGTAGTACGCAAGGTTGATGACGGCATCCGGGCGGGTGTCGTCGAGCAGTTGCGTCAAGCTCGCAGCGTCCCAACCGTCTTGCGGTGGACGTGGGGCGAGGAAGTTAATGTCTTCCTCGGCACCCAGGCGAATCAGCGCCTGCCCGAGAGCATTTCCGCCGCCCAATAACATAAGGCGCATTCGCATAGAGTGTGCAGACTCAGTCTATTCAGAACGGTGATGTATACCAGAAACCAACTCTGGAAGCTGTTGGTCGTGATCAAGACTCCCGCATTTTGCGGGTTTCCAAGGCTGTCGTCACTGACAAACTGTGCGCCGGACATACCGGGCGCCTCAAGAACGCAGCGGCGCATCGGTCAGTACGACACTTGGACGTTGCGCGACAGCAGGCTGCTCGCCCGTTTCATTCGGCTCACGGGCGGGCATCATGACGAGCTGTGGATAATGTTGCGCGAAATGTACGTCCTCAGACTTATCCACAAGCTTTTTAAGTCGATCGTTAAATGCACGACTGATGGTGTTTTGCACACCGGACATGGTGCGGAACTGTGCTGTCACCGTTACGCCATCCAGGTTCATGCTGTCGACGCCAAAAATGGTCAGCGCGCCTTGCAGGTTGAGGCTGAGCAAAGGGTCGTCACTTATCTGGTTTCCGGCCTCGCGAATCAACGCAATCGCCTTGTCCATGTCGGTGTTGTAGGTGAACTGTACCGAGAAGTACGCGTACGCAAACTGACGTGAATGGTTGATCACCGCCTTGATTTGCCCGAACGGCACCGAGTGTACAAACCCACGGCTGTCGCGCAGGCGCAAGGTGCGGATGGTTAACCCTTCGACAGTGCCCGCGTGATTGGCGTCAACCACCACCCAGTCACCGACTGAAATGGTGTCTTCAATAATGATGAATAGCCCGGTAATGACGTCTTGCACCAACTGCTGTGAACCAAAGCCAATGGCCAAACCCACCACCCCGGCCCCTGCCAGAAACGGTGCGACGTTGACCCCCAAATTCGCCATGGTGGTAATGGTGCAGACCACGACCAAGATCACTTTTATGGCATTACGCATCAGCGGCAGGATGGTTTTGATTCGTGTGCTGGGTTCGCGAGTACCGCGCCGATTGGGGGCGGGCGTCAAGGCTTGTTCAATGGCGGTGTCGAGCACTACCCACGCCAGCCAGGTCACCAACAGGATCAGCAGAATGTGCCCCAGCGAATCACTGATGACTTGACCGGTGCGGCTATCAGAGGCGAACGCCAACAACGAAAAGCCCCAAATTTGCGCCAGTAACTCAATAAAAGTCACCGCCAGGGCAATGCGCAGCAGTGCATAAACAACACTGAGCAAGCGCTCTTTATAAGCACCCGAAGTGCGAAGCCGCGTGCGAAACGAATGGTGCAAAATGGTGCTCAAAAAAACCGTACCTATCAGCAACCCCGACGTCAGCAACGCACTGCGTAGGGCTCGCTCACTGCCCTCGCCCACGCCGACCAGGTTGAGCGCCGAAACCATCAGCATCAGCAAAATGGGCCAATACCAAAGCGCCGAGAAGATCCGCAGCGACTCTTGCAACGCAGGCTGCCCCAAACGTTGCGCCAAGGCCCGGTTACGAATCAAATGCGCCACGGGGCGACGCAAGCGCACAGATAGATAAGCGAACACGCTGCACGCCACCAGCCCAGCCAGCACCGACACACAGCTGGCAATATTGCCGCCAATAGTCTGAGCAATGAACGGGCTGCTCATGGCATCACTCAGGGCTGCAGAAAAGCCAATAACAAATAACGAATGCACGCAATGTTGGCGAATAATTTGCACCGCACGGCGCTTGTGCCCGGTCTCAAACATCGCATTCAGCGATAGCACCAAGGCTGCGCAAAATACCCCACCGCTGCTGGCATACGCCAGACTGAGCGCCAGCGAGCGGCCAATCGAATCTTGCATAAAACGGCTGGCATACAACGCCAGCGGCAAGGCCACCAAAGCCGGAAGCAGGTACGGCACTGCATAACCAATCAGCGCTTGCACACGCGGCCGTGCCCGAACGATACGGTTGGCCCCCGCATACCGCGCTATCAGTTGGCCAATCAGCATCAGCCCGGCAAACGCACCCGCCCAGACAACCGACAGCAACAAAAAGTCGCCCATTCCACTACGCGAGGGCTCAGTCGCCACCTGCTCAGCCAACACCCCGGCCTCATCGGCAGCCCGCTCAGTGCGCAAGCGCCAGCTATCGAGCAGATGCACACTCAGGCCGAGTTTGCCTTGCACCTCGTCCATACTGGCGCCCAAAGCGCCGAGCAACCCTCCGTCAACCAACACTGGCGGTTTGCCGTTGGACTCTTCGGCTTTAATAACGGAAGCCAGAGTCGGTGCCGCCTGAAGGATGCCATTGCCAGAGAGCAACAGGATGATGAGCATGATGGTGGTTTTGAAATTAAACAAAATCAGGGGTTCCTTCTGGGCATCTGTTCTGTGCTGACCAAAAAAGAACAACCGGGTTCGATTTTTAGCACTCACCTCAGTTTGGCTGAGGTACAGCGTAGCCAACTGTCAGAAGACGTCGACTTCATTGCTCATAAACCCTGTGATCCACCCTACAAGCTGAACCTGACTGATTCGCTAAGGCGCTAATGCTGCCCCGAGCGCCTCAAGTAATACGCTGACTTTAGGCTGTGACTGCCGACGCTTGAGCCAAACCAGATTCATCGGCAAGCCATCGGTAGCCAAATGCGGCAACACCTCCACCAATGCCCCGGTTTCAAGGGTTTGTGTGATCAACCATGTGGGCAGCTGCGCGATCCCATGACCGGCCAAAACAGCGGCGGTCTGACCTTCGCCATCTCCTACCGCAATGCGGGCAGGCATGACACGACGCTCGGTGCCACCGTCCGCTCCGGCAAAGTGCCACGGGTTGACCCCGCCATCACTGCGGCCATACACCACACAACTGTGATGTTCGAGGTCGCGTTCGGTCTTGGGTTCGCCGTGTTTCATCAAGTACTGAGCAGAAGCGCAAAAAATCAAGCGCTCGGCCCCCAGATAGCGGCGCCCCAAAGCTTGGGACCATATATCCGAGCCGCCAATGCGCACCACAATGTCGATGTCCTCTTCGACCGGGTCTACGAACCGATCAGAAAAAGAAATATGCGGCATCAGTAACGCGTGCTCTTCAACGCACCGAAGAATGACCCCCAACGCATGCAAACGCCCGTAGGCGGCAGGCAAATCGATACGCACTTGACCAACGGGCTCAACGCTTTGGGCATGGAGTGCTATTTCCGCTTCTTCCAACTCGCCCAGCACGTTGGTGCATGTTCGATAAAACTTAACCCCGGCATCCGTGAGCGCCAGCCGCCGGGTCGTACGGTTGAACAGCTGGGTGTTGAGTCGAGCTTCTAGCCGGGCAATCCCTTTGCTGATTGCGGAGCGGGTCACGTTCAAACGCTCGGCAGCGGCCGTGAAGCTGCCGGTCTGCGCAACGCACACAAATACATCCAGGCCTTTCAAGCGCTCAGAAGAAAACATCCTGCCCACCATTGGTGATTTAAATTCATAACATTGCGTAATTTATAGCCTCAATATGAATTTAATTCTCCAATAAGCTTGCCCGCTGTTTTTTTAAATTGAGCCACGTACATGCCCTCCTCCTTATCAACCGCACCAAGCATCCATAGCGACGACCATTCTCGGTCTGGTTTACAAATCACTCTCATGGCGATTGCCGCGTTTGTGATTGTGACAACTGAGTTTTTGATCATTGGGTTGCTGCCAGCGCTGGCCAGAGAATTGAACATTTCCATCGCAATTGCTGGCCAGTTGGTGACGTTGTTTGCTTTTACCGTAATGCTTTTTGGGCCTGTGCTGACAGCGCGACTGGCCCACATTGAGCGCCGAAAACTGTTCACCTTCATCTTGCTGGTGTTTGCAGCGTCTAATGTGCTCGCAGCGCTGACACCTAATGTATGGGTGCTGGCAGTCGCGCGGTTTATTCCTGCGCTGCTGCTGCCCGTGTTCTGGGGTACCGCCAGCGAAACCGCAGGGCAACTGGCCGGGCCGCAAAAAGCAGGCAAAGCGGTCGCCAACGTCTACATGGGTATTTCGGCAGCATTAGTCTTTGGGATTCCGCTGGGCACGCTTGCTGCAGACAGCATGGGCTGGCGCGGCAGTTTCTGGATGCTGGCAGCATTGTGCTTGCTGACCGGCCTTTTGATGCGAACCTATATGCCAACCTTGCCCAGCGCACCAAAGCGCACCACCGCAGAAAAGCAAACCCAGATATTCAAAGACCCGCGCTTTTTAGCTCACATTGCCTTGTCGACGCTGGCCTTTACCGCGATGTTTACCGCCTACACCTATTTGGCTGACACCTTAGAGCGCTTGGCAGGCATTGATGCCGGCCATGTCGGATGGTGGCTTATGGGCTTTGGTGCGATCGGAATGCTAGGCAACCATTTTGCAGGTGGCTTGGTTGACCGCAGCCCGCTGGGCGCGACAGTGCTGTTTTTGTTGCTCTTGTCTGCCGGTATGCTCGCGGCCACGCCACTTGCAACCCACCATAGCGGGTTAATCGTGGCTCTGATGGTATGGGGCATCGCTTACACCGCGCTGTTCCCGGTGTGTCAGGTTCGAGTGATGCGCGCCGGTGCCAAAGCCCAAGCACTGGCGGCCACTATGAACATCTCAGCTGCCAATGCGGGGATCGGACTGGGCGCCATTGTCGGC
The DNA here is from genome assembly GCF_055406205.1 of Pseudomonas sp. E315. NCBI lineage: Bacteria > Pseudomonadati > Pseudomonadota > Gammaproteobacteria > Pseudomonadales > Pseudomonadaceae > Pseudomonas > Pseudomonas sp. E315. The sequence continues at coordinate 408,212 of NZ_JBUZPJ010000002.1, forward strand.
GGCTTGGGTGTACGCCATTTCGGACTGGAATCGCTCGGCGTTATTTCGGCTGTGATTGCCGCACTTGCCATCTTGATCGCACTGTTACTGATGCGCCGTCAGTAAATCTGCGTCAAACAAAAGGCCCGGCGCTGAATCAGCGCCGGGCCTTTGTTGGTCTTGAGTAAGCGGGCCCTAGGGCTGCTCTAGCCAAGGGCTCCTCAGAACGGGATATCGTCATCAAAGCTGTCGAAATCCGGAGCAGGTTGTGGTGCCTGCTGTTGCGGCGCTGGACGCGACTCGCGTTGTGGCTGCTGTTGTTGCTGTTGCGGCGCAGGGCGTTGAGCCTGCTGACGCGGAGCGGACTGCTGGTAGTTGTTACCGCCACCCTGGTTTTGTTGGTCGCCCTGTGGACGGCCACCCAGCAACTGCATGGTGCCTTGCATGTCGACCACGATTTCTGTGGTGTAACGCTTGATGCCGTCTTTTTCCCACTCACGGGTTTGCAGCTTGCCTTCGATGTAAACCTGCGAGCCTTTACGCAGGTATTCACCCGCGATTTCAGCCACTTTGCCGAACATCGAAACACGGTGCCATTCGGTCTTCTCGACTTTTTGGCCCGTTTGCTTGTCAGTCCACTGTTCGCTGGTTGCCAGACTCAGGTTGGTCACAGCATTACCGTTAGGCAAGTAGCGAACTTCGGGATCCTGGCCGCACGTGCCGACCAATATAACTTTGTTAACCCCACGGGCCATAACGTTCTCCTAGGCTTCGCACGTCGGCGCTGGGTTAACCAACTGCTCGAGTGTCGCGCGATCCAATAGTTCGGTGTCCAATTTGATATAAATGGCGGCCTCTTCAGCCACCACCACTGCATCAGTTACTCCAGCGACAGCCATCAATCGCTCGGTCAGGCCAGCTTCGCGAAGCGCCTCAGGCGATAACGGCAAGCGCAGGCTTGTCACATACGGAGGTTCGCGCATGGTAACAGCAAAGACTAGCCAGAGTGCAGCCAGACCTGCGCATCCAAGGAACACAACCGACAAACCGCCATGCTGAAATAACCAGCCGCCGAGTATGCCGCCCAGTGCTGAACCAAGGAATTGGCTCGTGGAGTAAACCCCCATCGCCGTGCCTTTACCGCCCGCCGGTGACACCTTGCTGATCAATGAAGGCAGTGACGCCTCCAACAAGTTGAACGCAGTAAAGAACACCACCGTGCCGATGACCAAAGCCCGCAAGCTGTCGCCGAACTGCCAGAAGAATAGCTCAGTGAGCATCAACGTCACGACGGCACCGAGTAAAACTCGTTTCATTTTGCGTTTTTTCTCGCCATAGATGATGAACGGGATCATGGCGAAAAATGAAATCAGCAAGGCGGTGAGGTACACCCACCAGTGTTGTTCCTTGGGCAAACCGGCCTTTTCGACCAGCGCCAGCGGCAACGCAATAAAGCTCGACATCAACATGGCGTGCAACACAAAAATGCCGAGGTCGAGTCGCAACAGATCGGGATGGCGCAGGGTCGGCAGCAACGCCTGCTTGGCAACGCCCGACTCGCGATGCTGCAAGGTGCCCGTTGAGCGCGGCACCATGAACATGACGATCACGATGCCCACCAGCGCCATTGCGCCGGTGGCTAAAAACAGGCCTGACAAGCCAAACGCACGGGTCAGCAACGGCCCGACCACCATTGCAACCGCAAATGACAAACCAATGGTCATACCAATCATGGCCATAGCTTTGGTGCGGTGCTGTTCGCGGGTAAGGTCAGAGAGCAGCGCCATAACAGCAGCAGAAATCGCGCCAGCACCTTGTAAGACTCGCCCTGCAATCACGCCCCAAATCGAATCCGAGTTAGCCGCCAATACGCTACCCAAGGCGAAGACAATCAGCCCGAGGTAGATAACCGGACGCCGACCAATACGGTCAGAAATAACCCCAAAAGGGATCTGAAAAATGGCCTGAGTCAGGCCATAAGCGCCTATCGCCAAGCCAATCAAGGCCGGGGTAGCGCCTGCCAGGTCCATGCCATAGGTCGCCAAAACCGGCAACACCATGAACATGCCAAGCATACGGAAGGCAAACACAAGGGCCAGACCGCTTGCTGCGCGGGTCTCGCTACCACTCATGCGTTCGCTATGGGGATCGTGCATGGAAAAACCTCGTGTGAACCGGCGGCGATTCTACCAGTCCCATCGAGTAACAGCACACACACGAGAGAGACGCGACGCTTTGTCACGTAAAAGTTATAAAGGCTGCTTAATGACATCGTGCCATTAAGGGCCTGCACAGCTTTCACGCAGATCCGTATACTCATTCGTTTACGTTATGCCCGCCAAGCGAGGCCGCAGTGGACAAGATCCTGATACGTGGGGCACGAACCCACAACCTGAAGAACATCGACCTGACCCTGCCACGGGACAAACTGATCGTCATCACCGGACTGTCTGGCTCCGGCAAATCATCTCTGGCGTTTGACACTCTATATGCCGAAGGCCAGCGCCGTTATGTCGAGTCGTTGTCGGCTTATGCGCGCCAGTTCCTGTCGATGATGGAAAAGCCTGACGTCGATACCATCGAAGGTCTGTCGCCTGCCATTTCTATCGAGCAGAAATCGACGTCGCATAACCCGCGATCCACCGTCGGCACCATTACTGAAATTTACGACTACCTGCGCCTGCTTTACGCCCGCGTGGGTATCCCTCGTTGCCCGGATCACGACATCCCACTGGAAGCCCAAACCGTCAGCCAAATGGTTGACCTGGTGCTGGCACAGCCCGAAGGCAGCAAGTTGATGTTGCTGGCCCCAGTGATTCGCGAACGCAAGGGCGAGCACCTTTCGGTATTCGAGGAATTGCGCGCTCAGGGCTTCGTGCGGGCCAGAGTCGACGGCAAGCTCTGCGAGCTGGACGAGTTGCCCAAGCTCGATAAACAGAAGAAACACACCATCGACGTGGTGGTAGATCGGTTTAAAGTGCGTGCCGACTTGCAGCAACGCTTGGCTGAATCTTTCGAGACGGCACTGAAGCTGGCCGATGGCATTGCATTAGTTGCCCCGATGGATGATGAGCCCGGCGAAGAGATGATCTTCTCGGCACGTTTTGCCTGCCCTATTTGCGGCCATGCAATTAGCGAACTTGAGCCCAAGCTCTTTTCCTTCAATAACCCGGCGGGCGCCTGCCCTACGTGTGATGGTTTGGGGGTTAAGCAGTTTTTCGATATCAAACGTCTGGTCAATGGCGAACTGACGCTAGCGGAGGGCGCCATTCGTGGTTGGGACAGGCGTAACGTCTATTACTTCCAGATGCTCGGGGCGCTGGCCAAACATTACGACTTCAGCCTTGAAGTGCCGTTTGCAGAACTGCCGGCAGACAAGCAAAAAGTCATTTTGTATGGCAGTGGCGCGCAAAACGTAGACTTCCGCTACCTCAATGACCGCGGTGACATCGTTAAACGTGCGCACCCGTTTGAAGGCATCGTGCCGAACCTTGAGCGTCGCTACCGCGAAACCGAATCGGCCACTGTGCGCGAAGAGCTGGCCAAGTTCCTCAGCACTCAGGCTTGCCCTGATTGCCGCGGCACTCGCTTGCGCCGTGAAGCTCGTCACGTTTGGGTCGGCGAGAAAACCTTGCCCGCCGTGACCAATATGCCGATTGGCGATGCCACGGAATATTTCAGCACACTCAGCCTGACCGGCCGCCGTGGTGAAATCGCAGACAAAATCCTTAAGGAAATCCGCGAGCGGCTGCAGTTTTTGGTGAACGTGGGCCTGGACTATCTATCGCTGGACCGCAGCGCCGATACGCTGTCTGGCGGTGAAGCTCAACGTATCCGTCTGGCCAGCCAAATCGGCGCCGGTTTGGTCGGTGTGTTGTACATCCTCGACGAGCCCTCTATTGGCTTGCATCAGCGCGATAACGATCGTCTGCTCGGAACGCTCAAACACCTGCGCGATATTGGCAATACTGTGATCGTGGTTGAACACGATGAGGACGCTATTCGCTTGGCCGACTATGTCGTGGACATTGGCCCTGGGGCTGGCGTTCATGGTGGCCATATTGTGGCTGAAGGCACACCCGCGCAGGTGATGGCTCACCCAGACTCGCTGACGGGCAAGTACTTGTCGGGCCGGGTGAAAATCGCTGTGCCCGCCCAGCGCACGCCGCGCAACAAAAAACTGACGTTGTCGCTCAAGGGCGCACGCGGCAACAATCTGCGCAATGTGGATCTGGAAATCCCGATTGGTCTGCTGACCTGCGTGACAGGTGTTTCGGGGTCAGGCAAATCAACGCTCATCAACAACACGCTCTATCCGCTCAGTGCCACGGCCTTGAATGGCGCAACCACCCTCGAAGCGTCGGCACACGACAGCATCAAAGGGCTGGAGCACCTAGACAAGGTTGTGGACATTGACCAAAGCCCGATTGGTCGAACCCCGCGCTCTAACCCAGCCACTTACACCGGTTTGTTTACGCCTATCCGCGAACTGTTTTCCGGTGTGCCAGAGTCCCGTTCACGGGGTTATGGGCCTGGGCGTTTTTCCTTCAACGTGAAGGGCGGACGCTGCGAGGCGTGTCAGGGCGATGGTTTGATCAAGGTGGAAATGCACTTTTTGCCAGACATCTATGTGCCTTGTGATGTGTGCAAGAGCAAGCGCTATAACCGCGAAACCCTTGAGATCAAATACAAGGGCAAGAGCATCCATGAAGTGCTCGAGATGACCATCGAAGAAGCCCGAGTGTTCTTCGATGCAGTCCCTGCCTTGGCGCGTAAGCTCCAAACGCTGATGGACGTAGGCTTGTCGTACATCAAGCTCGGACAGTCTGCCACCACGCTGTCAGGCGGTGAGGCACAACGGGTGAAGCTGTCCCGCGAGCTGTCCAAACGCGACACCGGCAAAACCTTGTATATCCTCGATGAGCCTACAACCGGTTTGCACTTTGCCGATATCCAGCAATTGCTGGATGTGCTGCATCGACTGCGCGACCACGGTAATACCGTGGTCGTGATCGAGCACAACCTGGACGTGATCAAGACCGCAGACTGGCTGGTGGATCTTGGGCCGGAAGGCGGTTCCAAGGGTGGGCAGATCATTGCTACCGGCACACCAGAGGATGTGGCCGAGATGAAGCAATCACATACTGGCTTCTACCTGAAGCCACTGTTGATTCGCGACAAGGCTTAAATCGCGGCACGAAAAAGCCCCTGCCATCGTGAGATGGCAGGGGCTTTTTACGAGCGCAAATCGAGCTCTTGTGGGAGCTGGCTTGCCTGCCTGAAATCAGAATTGCGACTGCAGGTAGTTTTGCAAGCCAATCGATTTGATCAGACCGAGCTGTTTTTCGAGCCAGTAGGTGTGATCTTCTTCGGTATCAGCTAACTGGATACGCAGCATGTCGCGGCTGACGTAGTCCTTGTGCAGCTCACAAAGCTCGATGCCTTTGCACAGCGCCGCTCGTACTTTGTACTCAAGACGCAAATCGGCGGCGAACATCTCTGGCACGGTTGTACCCACATCCAGATCATCCGGGCGCATGCGCGGCGTGCCTTCGAGCATAAGAATCCGGCGCATCAACGCATCAGCGTGTTGTGCCTCTTCTTCCATTTCGTGATTGATGCGCTCGTATAGTTTGGTAAAACCCCAGTCCTCGTACATACGAGAATGGACAAAATATTGGTCACGTGCAGCCAGCTCGCCGGTCAGCAACGTGTTGAGGTAATCGATTACGTCCGGGTGCCCTAGCATCGGCCCACATCTCCCTGCTTGAAAGGCTGTAGTTTGAACCAAGCGGACTGAGAGGTCACGGCGAAATCGCAAGAAAAACCTGATTTTGCGTAGAAAACAGCGCTAAAAGACGCAAAAACCGCCCATTTGCGGGCGGTTCTGCTTCTCACTTAGAGTTAGTTAATCTGTACACCCAGTGCTTTGGCAACGCCCTCTCCATAAGCAGGGTCTGCTTTATAGAAATGTGGCAACTGACGCTGCACAACATCTTGCGATACGTCTTTCATCGTGCCGGCAATGTTATCGATCAGCAGAGCTTTCTGCTCATCGCTCATCAGACGGAACAAAGCGCCCGCATGGCTGTAGTAGTCAGTGTCTTCACGATGATCGTAACGATCAGCAGCGCCACTTAGAGCCAAAGGGGGCTCAGCGTATTGAGGCGCCTGTTTCGGTGCGTCTGCGTAGCTGTTGGGCTCGTAGTTGGGCGCAGCACCGCCATTGTTGCCATAAGCCATTGAGCCATCACGCTGATAGGTATGAACTGGAACCCGTGGCGAGTTAATAGGCAAATGCTGGTGGTTGGTGCCCACACGATAGCGGTGCGCATCGGCGTAGGCGAATACACGACCTTGCAGCATCCGATCAGGGGACAGCCCAACACCCGGAATCATGTTGCTTGGACCAAAGGCTGCCTGTTCCACTTCCGCAAAGTAGTTAAGCGGGTTGCGATTAAGTTCCAGCTCGCCGATTTCAATCAGCGGAAACTCTTTTTGCGACCACGTTTTGGTCACATCAAACGGGTTTTCGTAATGGGCGGCAGCTTGCGCTTCGGTCATGACCTGCATGCAGACACGCCATTTCGGGAAATCGCCGCGCTCGATAGCACCAAACAGATCACGTTGTGCGTAGTCCGGATCAGTACCCGCTAGACGCGCAGCCTCAGCAGGCGGCAGGTTCTTGATGCCTTGTTTGGTCTTGTAGTGCCACTTGACCCAATGACGCTCCCCCTTGGCATTGATCAGGCTATAAGTATGGCTACCGAAGCCGTGCATGTGACGGTAGCCATCCGGAATACCGCGATCAGAAAACAGGATGGTGACCTGATGCAACGCTTCGGGCGAATGCGACCAGAAGTCCCACATCATCTGTGCGCTTTTAAGGTTGCTTTGCGGCAGACGTTTTTGGGTGTGGATAAAGTCTGGGAACTTCAGCGGGTCGCGGATAAAGAAGACTGGGGTGTTGTTACCCACGATGTCCCAGTTGCCTTCCTCGGTATAGAACTTGATTGCAAAACCACGAGGGTCACGCTCAGTGTCCGCTGAACCGCGCTCACCGCCCACCGTGGAGAAACGCATGAAGGTTGGGGTTTGCTTTCCAATGGTGTCAAACAGCTTGGCGCTGCTGTACTCAGAGATATCGCGGGTTACGGTAAAAGTACCGTGCGCCCCCGAACCTTTGGCATGAACACGACGCTCAGGAATATTTTCACGATTGAAGTGGGCAAGCTTCTCGATCAGATGAAAATCGTCGAGTAACAGTGGGCCCCGAGGGCCGGCAGAACGAGAATTCTGGTTATCAGCAACTGGAGCGCCGCTGGCGGTGGTAAGCGTTTTGGTCTGGCTCATCTGTGTGCTTCCTCAGTCAATCTATGTACTGCCGGCTAATCGGCTGAGGAGGAGTATTGACCACGTACTTAATATGGGCAAATTCATTAATTAATCAGTAGCCATAGAAAAGCACAATCGAATGGACACAAAAAACCGGGCACTAGGCCCGGTTCTTTGTAGAGACTGACGTCTTACTCAGCGGATACAGCTTCACCGCCAACTGGACGATCAACCAACTCGACGTACGCCATAGGCGCGTTGTCGCCAGCGCGGAAACCGCACTTGAGGATGCGCAGGTAGCCACCCTCACGAGTTGCATAACGCTTGCCCAGATCGTTGAACAGCTTACCAACCATAGCTTTCGAACGAGTACGGTCGAAAGCCAGACGGCGGTTAGCAACAGAATCAATCTTGGCCAGAGTAATCAGCGGCTCAGCAACGCGACGCAATTCTTTGGCTTTCGGCAGAGTCGTTTTGATCAGCTCGTGCTCGAACAACGACACTGCCATGTTTTGAAACATAGCCTTGCGGTGCGAGCTAGTGCGGCTCAGGTGACGACCACTTTTACGATGACGCATGGTTCATTCCTTACCAAACACAACGTTCGGTGATTACGACGATCAGGCAGTCGCCTTGTCGTCCTTCTTAAGACTTGCAGGCGGCCAGTTGTCGAGGCGCATGCCGAGGGACAGACCACGGGAGGCCAGAACGTCCTTGATTTCAGTCAAGGATTTCTTGCCCAGGTTCGGAGTCTTCAACAGTTCTACTTCGGTGCGCTGAATCAGGTCACCGATGTAGTAAATGTTCTCCGCCTTAAGGCAGTTGGCCGAACGCACGGTCAGTTCCAGATCGTCAACCGGACGAAGCAGGATCGGATCGATCTCGTCTTCCTGTTCGATAACCACTGGCTCGCTGTCACCTTTGAGGTCGACGAATGCAGCCAACTGCTGTTGCAGGATGGTTGCAGCACGACGAATTGCCTCTTCAGGATCCAGGGTACCGTTGGTCTCCAGATCAATAACCAGCTTGTCCAGGTTAGTACGCTGCTCGACACGGGCGTTTTCCACCACGTATGCAATACGGCGAACCGGGCTGAACGAAGAGTCAAGCTGCAAGCGACCAATGCTGCGGCTTTCGTCTTCATCGCTCTGACGCGAGTCTGCTGGTTCATAACCACGACCACGAGCTACGGTGAGCTTCATGTTCAAGGCGCCGTTAGACGCCAGGTTGGCGATTACGTGATCGGGATTAACGATCTCGACATCATGATCCAGCTGAATATCGGCAGCGGTAACCACCCCCGAACCCTTCTTCGACAAGGTCAGCGTAACTTCGTCACGGCCGTGCAGCTTGATAGCCAGACCTTTAAGGTTCAACAGGATTTCAATTACGTCTTCCTGTACACCTTCGATGGCGCTGTACTCGTGGAGCACACCATCAATCTCGGCCTCGACTACTGCACAGCCTGGCATTGAGGACAACAGGATGCGTCGCAGCGCGTTGCCCAGGGTGTGGCCAAAACCACGCTCGAGAGGCTCGAGAGTGATTTTAGCGCGGGTTGGACTGACAACTTGCACATCAATATGGCGAGGTGTCAGGAACTCATTTACCGAAATCTGCATGGATGCACCTATTTTCTAGCCCTTACTTGGAGTAGAGCTCGACAATCAGGCTTTCGTTGATGTCGGCGGACAGATCACTGCGAGCAGGAACGTTCTTGAAAACGCCCGACTTCTTCTCAGTGTCTACTTCTACCCATTCTACGCGGCCACGTTGGGCACACAGATCGAGAGCTTGGACAATGCGAAGCTGGTTCTTTGCTTTCTCGCGGATAGCGACCACGTCACCAGCACGAACCTGGTAGGACGGAACGTTAACGGTTTGACCGTTTACGCTGATCGACTTGTGCGATACCAACTGACGAGATTCGGCACGAGTAGAACCGAAACCCATACGGTATACGACGTTATCCAGGCGGCATTCGAGCAGTTGCAGCAGGTTTTCACCGGTTGCACCTTTTTTGCCAGCAGCTTGTTTGTAGTAGCCGCTGAACTGACGCTCGAGAACGCCGTAGATACGACGGACCTTCTGCTTTTCACGCAGTTGGGTGCCGTAGTCGGATTGGCGACCGCGGCGTTGGCCGTGGATGCCTGGAGCAGCTTCAATATTGCACTTCGATTCGATAGCGCGCACACCACTCTTCAGGAAGAGATCGGTGCCTTCACGACGTGCCAGTTTGCATTTTGGACCAATGTAACGAGCCATTCTTTACAGTCTCCTGGATTACACGCGGCGCTTCTTCGGCGGACGGCACCCGTTGTGCGGGATTGGCGTCACGTCGGTGATGCTGGCGATCTTATAGCCACAGCCGTTCAAAGCACGGACAGCGGACTCACGACCTGGACCTGGGCCCTTAACGTTAACGTCAAGGTTTTTCAGGCCATATTCCAGCGCAGCTTGACCAGCACGTTCAGCAGCTACTTGAGCAGCGAACGGAGTGGACTTGCGAGAACCGCGGAAACCCGAACCACCGGAGGTAGCCCAAGAAAGCGCATTACCCTGACGGTCGGTGATGGTCACGATGGTGTTGTTGAAAGACGCGTGGATGTGGGCGATGCCATCAACCACTGTCTTTTTAATTTTTTTACGAGGACGAGCAGCAGGTTTTGCCATGACTAAATTCCTGTCGATTCGCTGGTGCGATTACTTGCGGATCGGCTTACGCGGACCTTTGCGAGTACGCGCGTTGGTCTTGGTACGCTGACCGCGCACTGGAAGACCACGACGATGGCGCAGACCGCGGTAGCAGCCCAAGTCCATCAAGCGTTTGATTTTCATGTTGACTTCACGACGCAGGTCACCTTCAGTGGTGAACTTTGCCACTTCGCCACGCAGCAACTCAATCTGCTCGTCGCTCAGATCCTTGATCTTAGCGGCTGGGTTTACACCAGCATCCGCACAGATTTTCTGTGAGGTAGTGCGACCAACACCATAGATGTAGGTCAGCGAGATAACAGTGTGCTTGTTATCTGGAATGTTAACGCCTGCAATACGGGCCATTCAGTGGGACTCCAATTGACAGCTACCTACGCCCCGGAAGCCAAGAAATAGGGCGCGAGATAATATCGCTGTAATAACAAATAATCAACCCAGCAGCGCACTAGCTGCTGGGCTTCAAACAGATCACACTCAGCCTTGGCGCTGTTTGTGACGTGGTTCCGCGCTGCAAATTACCCGAACAACACCTTCGCGGCGAATAATCTTGCAGTTACGGCACAGCTTTTTCACCGATGCACGAACTTTCATCACCAACTCCTCTAACCTTATGGGTACTTCAGCGAAGCATGCCGCTGCCGTAGCCCTTCAGGTTGGCTTTCTTCATCAGGGATTCGTACTGGTGCGAAACGAGGTGCGATTGTACTTGGGACATGAAGTCCATAACAACCACGACAACGATCAGCAACGAGGTCCCGCCAAGGTAGAACGGAACGTTTGCCGCAACCACCAGAAACTGGGGCAACAGACACACGGCCGTCATATAAAGAGCACCGAACAGAGTCAAGCGAGTCAAAACGCCATCAATATAGCGCGCAGACTGCTCACCCGGACGGATACCCGGAATAAAGGCACCGGACTTCTTCAGGTTTTCCGCTACGTCTTTCGGATTGAACATCAACGCCGTATAGAAGAAGCAGAAGAAAATAATCCCTGCACTAAACAGCAGAATATTCAACGGCTGACCAGGAGCGATCGACTGCGAGATGTCCTGCAACCAGCCCATACCTTCAGACTGACCGAACCAGGCACCCAGCGAAGCCGGGAACAGCAAAATGCTGCTCGCAAAAATAGCCGGGATAACGCCGGCCATATTCACTTTCAGCGGCAAGTGGCTAGTCTGCGCAGCAAACACCTTACGGCCCTGCTGACGCTTGGCGTAGTGAACAGCAATACGACGCTGACCACGCTCAATGAACACCACAAAACCGATAATCGCTACTGCCAGCAAACCGATAGCAACCAGGGCGAAAATATTGATATCACCCTGACGCGCAGACTCGAAAGACTGCCCAATTGCTCTCGGAAGACCGGCGACGATACCCGAAAAAATCAACATCGAGATACCGTTGCCAACTCCGCGCTCAGTAATCTGCTCACCCAGCCACATCATGAACATTGCACCCGCCACAAAAGTGGTTACTGCAACGAAATGGAAGCCTAAGTCACCAGTGAACGCGACGCCCTGCCCCGCCAAGCCAATGGACATGCCAATAGCTTGAACAAGAGCAAGAGCGACAGTGAGGTAGCGGGTGTACTGGCTTATCTTACGACGACCAGCTTCACCTTCCTTCTTCAACTGCTCCAGCTGTGGGCTGACAGCGGACATAAGCTGCATGATGATCGATGCCGAAATGTACGGCATGATCCCCAGCGCAAAAATACTCATCCGCTCCAGCGCACCGCCGGAAAACATGTTGAACAAGCTAAGAATGGTCCCCTCATTCTGTCGAAACAGGTCCGCTAGCCGGTCCGGGTTGATGCCTGGAACTGGGATGTGTGCGCCTATTCGGTAGACGATAATCGCCAAGAATAGAAAACGCAGACGAGCCCAGAGCTCGGACAACCCGCCTTTGCTGAGCGCTGAGAGAGCACCTTGCTTAGCCATTTATTCCTCGAACTTGCCGCCAGCTGCTTCGATAGCCGAACGCGCACCTTTGGTGGCGCCGATTCCCTTGCCGATTGTGACAGCGCGAGTAACTTCACCGGACAGCATGATTTTCACACGCAGTACGTTGACGTTGATCACGTTGGCATCTTTCAGGGTCTGCACAGTAACGATGTCGCCTTCCACTTTAGCCAGCTCGGACAAACGCACTTCTGCGCGATCCATAGCTTTCAGGGAAACGAAACCGAACTTAGGCAGACGACGATGCAGCGGCTGTTGACCGCCTTCAAAGCCTGGAGCAATAGTGCCACCGGAGCGGGAAGTCTGACCTTTGTGACCACGGCCACCAGTCTTACCCAAACCACTACCGATACCACGGCCCGGACGATGCTTTTCGCGACGGGAACCCGGCGCTGGACTCAGATCATTGAGTTTCATCGATTAACCCTCGACACGCAGCATGTAGTAAGCCTTGTTGATCATCCCGCGATTCTCGGGAGTATCAAGTACTTCTACAGTGTGACCGATGCGACGCAGACCCAGACCCTTAATGCACAGTTTGTGATTAGGGATGCGGCCGGTCATGCTTTTGATCAGCGTTACTTTAACGGTAGCCATGATCAGAAGATCTCCTTAACGCTTTTGCCACGCTTAGCGGCAATAGACTCAGGAGACTGCATAGCTTTCAAACCTTTAAAAGTGGCGTGAACCACGTTTACCGGGTTAGTCGAGCCGTAGCACTTAGCCAGAACGTTCTGAACACCAGCAACCTCGAGGACAGCACGCATAGCGCCGCCAGCGATGATACCGGTACCTTCAGAAGCAGGCTGCATGTAAACCTTAGAAGCGCCGTGGGCGGACTTCATGGCGTACTGCAGAGTTGTGCCGTTCAGGTCAACTTGAATCATGTTACGGCGAGCAGCTTCCATTGCCTTCTGGATCGCAGCAGGCACTTCACGTGACTTGCCACGGCCGAAGCCAACGCGCCCCTTACCATCACCAACCACGGTCAACGCGGTGAAGGTGAAGATACGGCCGCCTTTAACGGTTTTGGCTACGCGGTTAACTTGAACCAGCTTCTCAATGTAGCCTTCGTCGCGCTTTTGGTCGTTATTTGACATAACTTAGAACTCCAGCCCAGCTTCACGAGCAGCCTCAGCCAGCGCTTTCACGCGGCCGTGGTACTTGAAGCCAGAGCGGTCGAAAGCCACCTGCGAGACGCCAGCGGCTTTTGCACGCGTAGCGACCAGCTGGCCAACCTTTGTGGCCGCGTCGATGTTGCCAGTAGCAGCATCACGCAGTTCTGTGTCCAAAGTCGAGGCGCTTGCCAAGACTTTGCTGCCGTCGGCCGAGATGACCTGGGCGTATATGTGCTGCGACGAGCGGAACACGCAGAGACGCACGACTTCTAGTTCGTGCATTTTCAGACGTGCTTTGCGAGCGCGACGCAGGCGAGTAACTTTTTTGTCGGTCATTTGCTATGCCCTACTTCTTCTTGGCTTCTTTACGACGGACGACTTCGTCCGCGTAACGTACACCCTTACCTTTATAAGGCTCTGGCGGACGGAAACCGCGGATCTCAGCGGCCACCTGACCTACCAGCTGCTTATCAATACCCCGGATCAGGATATCGGTTTGGCTAGGAGTCTCAGCGGTGATGCCTTCCGGCAGTTCGTAATCCACTGGGTGCGAGAAGCCAAGAGCCAAGTTCAGCACTGTGCCTTTTGCTTGCGCTTTGTAACCAACACCGACCAGCTGGAGCTTACGCTCGAAGCCTTGGCTTACGCCTTGGACCATGTTGTTTACCAACGCACGAGTGGTACCAGCCATTGCGCGAGTTTGTTGATCGCCATTGCGAGCAGCGAAACGCAGCTCACCAGCTTCTTCAACAATCTCAACGGACGAATGGATGTTCAGTTCTAGAGTGCCCTTGGCACCCTTCACCGAAAGCTGTTGGCCGGCGAATTTTACTTCGACACCAGCTGGCAGCTTAACGGGGTTCTTAGCGACGCGTGACATGCTTATCCCCCCTTAGAACACAGTGCAAAGAACTTCGCCGCCGACACCGGCAGCGCGCGCAGCACGATCCGTCATCACACCTTTACTGGTGGAGACGATAGACACACCAAGACCGCCACGAACTTTCGGCAACTCTTCGGATGACTTGTACTGACGCAGGCCTGGACGGCTAACGCGCTTCACTTCTTCGATAACCGAACGGCCTTCGAAGTATTTCAGCTCGATAGACAGCAGTGGTTTGATTTCGCTGCTGATCTGATAATCCGCGATGTAACCTTCGTCTTTAAGAACTTTGGCTACAGCTACCTTCAACGTGGAAGATGGCATGCTTACGACGGACTTTTCAGCCATCTGGGCATTACGGATTCGAGTTAGCATGTCCGCTAACGGGTCCTGCATACTCATGGGCTAGACGCTCCTGTTACAAAAATAATTAGCCTCGCGGCTACAACTGTCGCCGAGTGACTCAATGCTTAAAAAGCACGGGCTCAGGCGAGCCGGTCATTCTAGACACACGCCAGAAATGAATCAAGCCCCAATGGGGGCTTGATTCATATTCAACGTTACCGACTGTCAGGATCTTGCGAGCCTGACATCGACAACTTTGCCTGTGCGCCTTACCAGCTGGCTTTAACCAGACCTGGTACGTCGCCGCGCATTGCTGCTTCACGCAATTTGTTACGGCCAAGGCCGAACTTGCGGTAAACACCATGCGGACGACCAGTCAGACGGCAGCGGTTACGCATGCGCGCAGCGCTTGCATCACGTGGCTGCTTCTGCAGAGCTACTTGAGCTTCCCAACGCGCTTCTGGACTTGCGTTCAGATCTACGATGATAGCTTTAAGCTCAGCACGCTTCTTGGCGAACTTGGCAACCGTGAGCTGACGCTTCAGCTCGCGGTTTTTCATGCTCATCTTGGCCATTTTCCTACTCCAATCAGTTGCGGAACGGGAATTTGAAAGCACGCAGCAATGCGCGACCTTCATCATCTGTCCGAGCAGTGGTGGTCAGGGTAATGTCCAGACCGCGAAGGGCATCGATCTTGTCGTAGTCGATTTCCGGGAAGATGATCTGCTCTTTCACGCCCATGCTGTAGTTACCACGACCATCGAAGGACTTGGCATTCAGGCCGCGGAAGTCGCGGACCCGAGGCAGGGAGATCGACAGCAGACGATCCAGGAATTCGTACATACGCTCACGGCGCAGAGTAACTTTAACGCCGATCGGCCAGCCTTCGCGAACTTTGAAGCCTGCGATGGACTTGCGAGCGTAGGTCACAACGCACTTTTGACCCGTGATCTTTTCCAAATCAGCTACAGCGTGCTCGATGACTTTTTTGTCACCGATCGCTTCGCCCAAACCCATGTTCAGGGTGATTTTGGTAACGCGCGGAACTTCCATCACGTTCGAAAGCTTAAGTTCTTCCTTAAGTTTCGGAGCGATTTCCTTCCGGTAAATCTCTTTTAGTCGTGCCATGGTCTTATCTACCTAGCAGTGTTCAAGCATCAACCGCTTTTTGGGTCGACTTGAAGACACGAATTTTCTTGCCTTCTTCTACTTTGAAACCAACGCGGTCAGCCTTGTTGGTTTCGCCGTTGAAGATGGCGACGTTAGAAGCGTCCAGTGGAGCTTCTTTTTCGACGATACCGCCTTGCACGCCCGACATAGGGTTAGGCTTGGTATGACGCTTAACCAGGTTCAGACCGCCAATAACCAAACGGTTGTTAGCGAGAACCTTAAGCACCTTACCGCGCTTACCTTTGTCTTTGCCGGCGATCACGATGATCTCGTCGTCACGACGAATCTTTTGCATGTCGGATCTCCTTACAGCACTTCTGGGGCGAGCGAGACGATCTTCATGAACTTCTCAGTACGAAGTTCACGCGTCACTGGCCCAAAGATACGGGTGCCGATCGGCTCTTGCTTGTTGTTCAGAAGAACAGCAGCGTTGCCATCAAAGCGGATAATGGAGCCATCAGCACGACGTACGCCGTGACGAGTGCGGACTACAACAGCAGTCATCACTTGGCCTTTTTTCACTTTACCGCGAGGAATTGCTTCCTTAACGGTAACTTTGATGATGTCACCGATACCAGCGTAACGACGATGGGAGCCACCCAGCACCTTGATGCACATAACGCGGCGTGCGCCGCTGTTATCGGCCACATCGAGCATGGATTGAGTCTGAATCATATAATTTCTCCGACCCCTAGTCCTTAGACTTCCACAGCGCGTTCGAGAACATCAACCAGAGCCCAAGACTTAGTCTTGGCCATCGGACGAGTTTCACGAATAGTGACTTTGTCGCCGATGTGGCACTGATTGGTTTCGTCGTGCGCGTGCAGCTTAGTCGAACGCTTAACGTATTTACCGTAGATCGGGTGCTTAACGCGACGCTCAATCAGAACGGTGATGGTTTTGTCCATCTTGTCGCTGACAACACGGCCAGTCAGCGTACGGACAGTTTTTTCGGCTTCAGCCATGATTACTTACCTGCCTGCTGTTTGAGCACAGTCTTCACGCGAGCGATGTCACGCTTAACTTGCGAGAGCAGATGCGACTGCCCCAACTGGCCAGTTGCTTTCTGCATGCGCAGATTGAACTGGTCGCGCAGCAAGCCGAGCAGTTGCTCGTTCAGCTGCTGTGCGGATTTTTCACGAAGTTCATTCGCTTTCATCACATCACCGTCCGTTTAACAAAGGAGGTGGCGAGCGGCAGCTTTGCAGCAGCCAGGGCGAAAGCCTCACGCGCCAGCTCTTCAGAAACACCCTCGATCTCATACAGGACTTTGCCTGGCTGGATCTGGGCAACCCAATATTCCACGTTACCCTTACCTTTACCCATACGAACTTCTAGGGGCTTTTTGGAGATAGGCTTGTCCGGGAATACACGGATCCAGATCTTACCGCCACGTTTTACGTGACGGGTCAGTGCACGACGCGCTGATTCGATCTGACGAGCGGTGAGGCGACCACGAGCAACAGACTTCAGCGCGTACTCGCCGAAGCTGACTTTGCTACCGCGCAACGCCAAGCCACGGTTGTGGCCTGTCATTTGCTTGCGGAACTTCGTACGCTTAGGTTGTAACATTTTGCGTACCCCTTACTTAGCAGCTTTTTTACGAGGCGCTGGTGCTTGTGGCTTCAGCTCTTCTTGGCGACCACCAATTACTTCGCCTTTGAAGATCCAAACCTTTACACCGATCACACCATAAGTGGTGTGAGCTTCGTAGTTGGCATAGTCGATGTCGGCACGCAGGGTGTGCAATGGCACACGACCTTCGCGATACCATTCAGTACGTGCGATTTCAGCACCGCCGAGACGACCGCTCACTTGGATTTTGATGCCTTTGGCACCAATGCGCATAGCGTTCTGTACAGCGCGCTTCATAGCGCGACGGAACATTACGCGACGCTCCAGCTGCTGAGCTACGCTCTGCGCAACCAGCATACCGTCGAGTTCCGGCTTGCGGATCTCTTCGATATTGATGTGCACAGGCACACCCATTTGCTTGGTCAGGTCCTGACGCAGCTTCTCAACATCTTCACCTTTCTTCCCGATAACAATACCTGGACGAGCGGTGTGGATGGTGATGCGTGCAGTTTGGGCCGGACGATGGATATCGATACGGCTTACGGACGCGCTTTTTAGTTTGTCTTGGAGGTATTCACGCACCTTCAGATCAGCGAACAAGTAGTCCGCATAAGTCCGACCGTCTGCGTACCAGACGGAGGTGTGCTCCTTGACGATTCCCAGGCGAATGCCAATGGGATGTACTTTCTGACCCATCTCTTCGACTCCGTTACTTGTCAGCAACCTTGACAGTGATATGGCAAGACCGCTTGACGATGCGATCAGCGCGGCCTTTGGCACGCGGCATGATGCGCTTCAGCGAACGCCCTTCGTTGACGAAAACGGTGGCGACTTTCAAGTCGTCAACGTCTGCGCCTTCGTTATGCTCGGCGTTGGCTACGGCCGACTCCAGCACTTTCTTGATGATCTCGGCGGCTTTCTTGTTGCTGAAAGCCAACAGGTTGAGCGCTTCGCCCACCTTCTTCCCGCGGATCTGGTCGGCGACCAAGCGGGCTTTCTGGGCGGAGATTCGAGCGCCCGACAACTTAGCGGCTACTTCCATCGTTCCTTACCCCTTAACGCTTGGCTTTCTTGTCTGCCACGTGCCCACGATAAGTGCGGGTACCGGCAAACTCGCCTAGTTTATGGCCAACCATGTCTTCGTTCACAAGAACTGGGACATGAAGACGACCGTTATGCACAGCGATGGTCAGACCGACCATTTGTGGCAGGATCATCGAACGACGCGACCAGGTTTTCACCGGTTTGCGATCGTTCTTTTCCGCCGCCACTTCGATCTTCTTCAGTAGGTGAAGATCAATAAAAGGACCTTTTTTCAGAGAACGTGGCACTGTCGTATCCCTCTATTTACTTGCGACGACGGACGATCATTTTGTCGGTACGCTTATTACCACGAGTCTTCGCGCCCTTAGTCGGGAAGCCCCATGGCGATACCGGATGACGACCACCAGAGGTACGACCTTCACCACCACCATGTGGGTGGTCAACCGGGTTCATGGCAACACCACGAACGGTTGGGCGAACGCCACGCCAGCGTTTGGCACCAGCTTTACCCAGCGAACGCAGGCTATGCTCGGAGTTCGAGACCTCGCCAAGCGTTGCACGGCATTCAGCCAATACTTTACGCATTTCACCAGAGCGCAGACGCAGGGTCACGTAGACACCTTCGCGAGCTACCAGCTGAGCCGAAGCACCAGCGGAGCGAGCAATTTGCGCGCCTTTACCTGGCTTCAGTTCGATGCCGTGTACGGTGCTACCAACTGGAATGCTACGCAGCTGCAACTGGTTGCCCGGCTTGATCGGCGCCAGAGCACCCGAGATCAGCTGGTCGCCAGCGCTCACGCCTTTAGGCGCGATGATGTAACGGCGTTCGCCGTCTGCGTACAGCATAAGAGCAATGTGAGCAGTACGGTTTGGATCGTATTCGATACGCTCAACAGTGGCTGGAATGCCATCTTTGTCGTTGCGACGGAAGTCGACCATACGGTAATGCTGCTTATGACCACCACCAATGTGACGCGTGGTAATACGGCCATTGTTGTTACGACCACCAGACTTCGATTTTTTCTCGAGCAGCGGTGCGTGAGGAGCGCCTTTATGCAGCTCCTGGTTGACCACCTTGACCACATGACGGCGGCCAGGGGAAGTCGGTTTGCATTTAACGATTGCCATGATGCACCCCTTCCTTACTCAGCACTGCTGCTGAAATCGAGATCTTGGCCTGGCTGAAGGGAGATTACTGCCTTCTTCCAGTCATTACGCTTGCCCACGCCGCGAGCGGTGCGCTTGCTCTTACCCAGAACGTTCAGGGTAGTAACACGCTCAACTTTCACGCTGAACAGGCTTTCGACGGCCTTCTTGATTTCCAGCTTGGTTGCATCAGTAGCAACCTTGAAAACGAACTGGCCTTTCTTGTCTGCCAGAACCGTAGCCTTCTCGGAAACGTGCGGGCCAAGCAGAACTTTAAATACGCGTTCCTGGTTCATCCCAGCAGCTCCTCGAATTTCTTCACGGCCGACACGGTGATCAACACCTTGTCGTATGCGATCAGACTAACTGGATCGGAACCCTGCACGTCACGTACATCAACGTGTGGCAGGTTACGAGCAGCCAGGTACAGGTTCTGATCAACAACTTCAGACACGATCAGGACATCAGTCAGACCCATGCCATTCAGTTTGTTCAGCAGATCTTTGGTTTTCGGCGCTTCAACAGCGAAGTCCTGAACCACGACCAGACGATCAGTACGCACCAGCTCAGCAAGGATGGAACGCATTGCTGCGCGATACATCTTCTTGTTCAGCTTCTGAGAGTGATCTTGTGGACGAGCTGCGAAAGTAGTACCACCGCCACGCCAGATTGGGCTACGGATAGTACCAGCACGAGCACGGCCAGTACCTTTCTGACGCCAAGGGCGCTTACCGCCACCACGAACGTCGGAACGGGTCTTTTGCTGCTTGCTACCTTGACGGCCGCCAGCCATGTAGGCCACGACTGCTTGGTGAACCAGCGTCTCGTTGAACTCGCCGCCGAATGTCAGTTCGGAAACTTCGATCGCCTGAGCGTCATTTACATTTAATTGCATGTCAGCTTCCCCTTAACCGCGAGCCTTGGCCGCCGGACGTACAACCAGGTTGCCGCCAGTAGCGCCAGGAACAGCACCCTTGACCAACAACAGATTGCGTTCAGCGTCGACGCGCACTACTTCGAGGGACTGCACGGTCACGCGCTCAGCGCCCATATGACCGGACATTTTTTTGCCCTTGAATACACGACCAGGAGTCTGGCACTGGCCAATAGAGCCCGGGACGCGGTGGGAAACGGAGTTACCGTGAGTGTTATCTTGGCCACGGAAATTCCAACGCTTGATCGTACCCTGGAAGCCTTTACCTTTGGACTGACCGGTCACATCGACCATCTGACCTGCGGTGAAGATTTCAGCGTTGATCAGATCGCCTGCTTGGTACTCGCCTTCTTCAAGGCGGAATTCCATTACGGTACGACCGGCTGCAACGTTTGCTTTAGCGAAGTGACCCGCCTGAGCAGCAGTTACACGCGAAGCGCGACGCTCGCCGACAGTGACTTGCACTGCACGATAGCCATCGGTTTCTTCAGTTTTGAACTGGGTGACGCGATTCGGCTCGATCTCAATGACCGTGACCGGAATGGAGACACCTTCTTCGGTGAAAATACGGGTCATACCGCATTTACGACCGACTACACCAATAGTCATGTTGTAAACCTCATGAGTGTACGGGGCTTTCACCCGCTATGGCCGCCCATTTCAGAGCGTTACACGACTAAGACCCAAGTCTTAGCCGAGGCTGATCTGCACTTCCACACCGGCCGCAAGATCAAGCTTCATAAGTGCATCAACGGTTTTATCCGTTGGCTGGACGATGTCCAGTACGCGCTTATGAGTACGGATCTCGTACTGGTCACGCGCGTCTTTGTTGACGTGCGGAGAGACCAGAACGGTGAACCGCTCTTTACGGGTAGGCAGTGGAATTGGACCACGCACTTGAGCACCAGTACGTTTCGCGGTTTCCACGATTTCCTGGGTTGATTGGTCGATCAGGCGATGGTCAAAAGCCTTCAACCTGATACGGATTTGCTGATTTTGCATTGGATTTCAGACTCCAGATTGCTATTCCCACCGAGCGCAATACGCCCGTTAAAAGGAGGCGCAATTCTATAGACGACCCCAGTAGGTGTCAACTCAATAAAAAAAGCCCCCGCTGAGCGGGGGCCTTTTTAAGCGATCAACGATTACTCGATGATTTTGGCTACAACACCAGCGCCTACAGTACGACCGCCTTCACGGATTGCGAAACGCAGACCGTCTTCCATTGCGATAGTTTTGATCAGGGTAACAACCATTTTGATGTTGTCGCCCGGCATTACCATCTCAACGCCTTCCGGCAGTTCGCAGTTACCAGTTACGTCAGTTGTACGGAAGTAGAACTGAGGACGGTAGCCTTTGAAGAACGGAGTATGACGGCCGCCTTCTTCCTTGCTCAAAACATAAACTTCAGCTTCGAACTTGGTGTGCGGCTTAACCGAACCTGGCTTAACCAGAACCTGGCCACGCTCAACGTCGTCACGCTTGGTACCACGCAGCAGAACGCCGCAGTTCTCGCCCGCACGACCTTCGTCAAGCAGCTTGCGGAACATTTCAACGCCGGTGCAAGTGGTAACAGTTGTGTCACGCAGACCAACGATTTCCAGTGGATCTTGAACGCGAACGATACCGCGCTCGATACGACCAGTCACAACAGTACCGCGACCAGAGATCGAGAACACGTCTTCGATTGGCATCAGGAACGGCTTGTCGACAACACGAACTGGATCTGGAATGTAGGTATCCAGAGTTTCAACCAGCTTACGAACGGCAGTGGTGCCCATTTCGTTGTCGTCTTTGCCTTCCAGCGCCATACGAGCCGAACCGATGATGATCGGAGTATCGTCGCCTGGGAAGTCGTAAGTCGACAGCAGGTCACGGACTTCCATCTCAACCAGTTCCAACAGCTCAGCGTCGTCTACCAGGTCAGCCTTGTTCAGGAAAACCACGATGTACGGAACGCCAACCTGACGGGACAACAGGATGTGCTCACGGGTTTGTGGCATCGGACCATCAGCGGCCGAACAAACCAGGATAGCGCCATCCATCTGAGCAGCACCGGTGATCATGTTCTTCACATAGTCAGCGTGACCTGGGCAGTCAACGTGAGCGTAGTGACGGATCAGCGAGTTGTATTCAACGTGCGCAGTGTTGATCGTGATACCACGAGCTTTTTCTTCTGGCGCGCTGTCGATTTTATCGAAGTCAACGATTGCCGAACCGAAAACTTCGGAGCAAACACGAGTCAGAGCTGCGGTCAGTGTGGTTTTACCATGGTCAACGTGACCGATAGTGCCAACGTTGACGTGCGGTAGGGAACGATCAAATTTTTCTTTAGCCACGACAATTAACTCCTTGCCTAAAGGACTGAACTAAATCAGCCTTGTTTTTTAGTAACAGCTTCGACGATGTGCGACGGCGCTGTATCGTATTTTTTGAATTCCATAGAGTAGCTTGCGCGACCCTGAGACATGGAACGAACGTCGGTCGCATAACCGAACATTTCACCCAACGGCACTTCGGCACGAATTACTTTGCCGGAGACCGTATCTTCCATACCCTGGATCATGCCGCGACGACGGTTCAAGTCGCCCATCACGTCACCCATATAGTCTTCTGGTGTAACAACCTCTACCGCCATGATCGGCTCAAGCAGCTCACCACCACCTTTGGTAGCCAGTTGCTTGGTCGCCATGGAAGCAGCCACCTTAAACGCCATCTCGTTGGAGTCGACGTCGTGGTAAGAACCATCAAACACGGTAGCCTTCAGGCCGATCAGCGGATAGCCGGCAACAACACCGTTCTTCATCTGCTCTTCGATACCCTTCTGGATAGCCGGGATGTATTCCTTAGGAACCACACCACCTACCACTTCGTTCACGAACTGCAGACCTTCCTGACCTTCATCAGCAGGTGCAAAACGAATCCAGCAGTGACCAAACTGACCACGACCACCGGACTGACGAACGAACTTGCCTTCGATCTCACAGCTCTTCGTGATGCGCTCACGATACGAAACCTGAGGCTTACCGATGTTGGCTTCAACGTTGAACTCACGCTTCATCCGGTCAACCAGGATGTCGAGGTGCAATTCGCCCATGCCAGAGATGATCGTTTGACCTGTCTCTTCATCAGTTTTTACACGGAAAGATGGATCTTCCTGAGCAAGTTTGCCCAGTGCGATACCCATTTTTTCCTGGTCGTCCTTGGTCTTAGGCTCTACCGCAACCGAAATAACCGGCTCCGGAAATTCCATACGAACAAGAATGATTGGCTTGTCAGCAGCGCAAAGGGTATCACCAGTGGTGACGTCCTTCATGCCGATCAAGGCAGCGATGTCGCCGGAGCGAACTTCCTTGATCTCTTCGCGGCTGTTTGCGTGCATTTGCACCATACGGCCAACGCGCTCTTTCTTGCCTTTAACCGAGTTGATGACGCCGTCGCCGGAGCTCAACACGCCCGAGTAAACGCGGACGAAGGTCAAAGTACCCACGAATGGGTCAGTAGCGATCTTGAACGCCAGAGCCGAGAACGGCTCGCTGTCATCTGCATGACGCTCCATCTCGATATTCTCATCATCCGGATCGGAACCCTTGATGGCAGGAATATCAGTTGGTGCAGGCAGGAAGTCGATCACAGCATCGAGAACCAGGGGAACACCCTTGTTCTTGAAGGAAGAACCGCAAACAGCCAAAACAATTTCGCCCGCGATAGTACGCTGACGCAGAGCTGCTTTGATTTCCGCGATGGTGAGCTCTTCACCCTCGAGGTACTTGTTCATCAGTTCTTCACTGGCTTCAGCCGCAGCCTCAACCATATGGCTGCGCCACTCGTCAGCCAATTCCAGCATTTCAGCAGGAATAGCTTCACGGCGAGCAGTCATACCCTTGTCAGCGTCATCCCAGTAAACAGCTTCCATGTTGATCAGATCAATCTGACCCTGGAAGTTATCTTCTGAACCGATAGCCAACTGGATAGGCACCGGGGTGTGACCCAGACGCTTTTTAATCTGACCTACTACACGCAGGAAGTCAGCGCCAGCACGGTCCATCTTGTTTACATAAACAAGACGTGGAACGCCGTATTTGTTGGCTTGACGCCATACGGTTTCCGACTGAGGCTCAACACCCGAGGTGCCGCAGAACACAACAACCGCGCCATCGAGCACACGCAGGGAACGCTCAACTTCAATTGTGAAGTCAACGTGGCCCGGGGTATCAATCACGTTAAAACGGTAGTTGTCGTACTGTTTGGCAGAACCCTGCCAAAAAGTAGTGATGGCAGCAGAAGTAATGGTAATACCACGCTCCTGCTCCTGCACCATCCAGTCGGTGGTCGCGGCGCCATCATGCACCTCGCCCATCTTGTGGCTTTTGCCGGTGTAAAACAGTACCCGCTCAGTAGTCGTGGTTTTACCCGCGTCTACGTGCGCACAGATACCAATGTTACGGTAGCGGTTAATCGGTGTAGTACGAGCCATAAAGCCCTCGCAAAGTGAGTAGCGCTGAAATTAGAAGCGGTAGTGCGAGAAAGCTTTGTTAGCTTCAGCCATACGGTGCACGTCTTCACGCTTCTTAACTGCCGCGCCTTTGCCTTCAGCAGCGTCCAACAGTTCGCCAGCTAAGCGCAGAGCCATAGACTTTTCGCCGCGCTTGCGGGCGAAGTCTACCAACCAGCGCATTGCCAGGGCGTTACGACGGGACGGACGAACTTCGACCGGAACCTGGTAAGTAGCACCGCCTACACGGCGCGACTTCACTTCGACCAGCGGAGCGATGGCGTCGAGAGCTTTCTCGAAGATTTCCAGGGGATCGCTGTTCTTGCGTTCTTTAACCTTTTCCAGCGCGCCATAAACGATACGCTCGGCAACGGCTTTTTTGCCGCTTTCCATCACGTGGTTCATGAACTTGGCCAGAATTTGGCTTCCGTATTTTGGATCGTCAAGCACATCGCGCTTGGCTGCTACGCGTCTTCTTGGCATGGATAAGCCCTCAAACGGTCTTCAGGTTAGCTCGGAACCATGACACCCAGAGGATGCACGCCCGACCTTACTCTTATCGACTCAGAAAAAAAGAAATCTGCATTAATTACAAGCGACCGAAAACTACTTCGGCTTCTTGGTACCGTACTTCGAACGACCTTGGTTACGACCTTTAACGCCGGAAGTATCCAAAGAGCCGCGAACGGTGTGATAACGAACACCTGGCAAGTCTTTTACGCGACCACCACGAATCAGTACCACGCTGTGCTCTTGCAGGTTGTGACCTTCACCACCGATGTACGAGGAAACCTCGAAACCGTTGGTCAGGCGCACACGGCATACTTTACGCAGTGCCGAGTTAGGTTTTTTCGGCGTAGTTGTATACACACGGGTGCATACGCCACGACGTTGCGGGCAGTTTTGCAGCGCAGGTACGTCGGATTTCTCGACGATACGCTTACGCGGCTGACGTACCAGCTGGTTGATAGTTGCCATCTACTAGCTCCACTGTTGTCTTGCGACGCTATTGTCTTGCAAGAAAAGCAAAATGGCAGGAACGAATTCCCGCCAAATTTAGGGGTACAAGAGTCTAAAGAGGATCTTGCCCCCAGTCAAGGCAAGGCCCCGAGAGTTCCACCCATCAAAGCCAGACAAAATGTCTCGATTCGATGAACGGACCTGCCAGGGCCCACCTATCATTTAAAGCAGAACTCAGTTACCGCTTGAGTTCAGCGCTTCGGTCAGTGCAGCTTCCACTTCACTGGCGCTTACGCGCAATGGCTTGTCAGCATCACGGCGGCGCTTACGCTCGCTGTGATAAGCCAAACCAGTACCTGCCGGGATCAAACGACCCACGACAACGTTTTCTTTCAGGCCGCGCAAGTAGTCGCGCTTGCCCGTTACCGCTGCTTCGGTCAGTACACGGGTTGTCTCTTGGAAAGAGGCCGCGGAGATGAACGACTCAGTCGACAACGACGCCTTGGTGATGCCCAAGAGAACGCGAGTGAATTTGGAGACGAATTTGTCTTCATTACCCAGACGCTCGTTCTCGGTCAACACCTGCGTCAACTCCATCTGGTCGCCCTTGATGAAGGTGGAATCGCCAGACTCGGCAATTTCAACTTTACGCAGCATCTGACGCAGAATGGTCTCGATGTGCTTATCGTTGATTTTTACGCCTTGCAGACGGTAAACGTCTTGAATTTCGTTAACGATGTACTTGGCCAACGCACTCACACCCAGCAAACGCAGGATGTCGTGTGGATCGCTCGGACCGTCGGAGATTACTTCACCGCGGTTCACTTGCTCGCCTTCGAAGACGTTCAGGTGACGCCACTTTGGAATCAGCTCTTCGTACGGATCGGTGCCGTCGTTCGGAGTAATAACCAGACGGCGCTTGCCTTTGGTTTCTTTACCGAACGCGATCGTGCCGCTGACCTCAGCCAAAATCGAGGCTTCTTTCGGACGACGCGCTTCGAACAAGTCAGCAACGCGTGGCAGACCACCGGTGATGTCTCGTGTTTTCGAAGTTTCTTGCGGAATACGAGCGATAACGTCACCGATCGCGATTTCCGCACCATCCGCTACACCGACCAAGGCGTTCGCTGGCAGGAAGTACTGGGCCGGTACGTCTGTACCAGGCAACAGCAGATCCTTACCATCAACACCCACCATCTTAACGGCTGGACGAATGTCCTTACCGGCAGCTGGACGGTCTTTGGCATCAAGCACTTCAATGTTGGTCATACCGGTCAATTCGTCAGTCTGACGCTTGATCGTGATGCCCTCTTCCATGCCCACGTAGGTCACGGTACCTTTCATTTCAGTAACGATTGGGTGAGTGTGCGGATCCCACTTGGCTACGATAGAGCCAGCGTCAACCTTGTCACCTTCTTTAACCGAAATCACGGCACCGTACGGCAGCTTGTAACGCTCGCGCTCACGACCGAAGTCATCGGCGATTGCCAACTCACCGGAACGAGATACTGCAACCAGGCAGCCATCCACTCGCTCAACGTGCTTCAGGTTGTGCAGACGGACAGTACCGCCATTTTTCACCTGAACGCTGTCAGCAGCAGAGGTTCGGCTTGCCGCACCACCGATGTGGAACGTACGCATTGTCAGCTGTGTACCCGGCTCACCGATGGACTGTGCAGCGATAACGCCAACAGCTTCACCAATGTTGACCTGGTGACCACGAGCCAAATCGCGACCGTAGCACTTGGCGCAAATACCAAAGCGTGTTTCACAGCTGATTGGCGAACGTACGATAACTTCGTCGATGCTGTTCAGCTCGATGAACTCAACCCACTTCTCGTCAACCAAGGTGCCAGCTGGAACGATTACTTCATCAGTGCCCGGCTTGAAGACGTCACGGGCGATTACTCGACCCAGTACGCGCTCACCCAACGGCTCAACAACGTCGCCGCCTTCAATGTGCGGAGTCATCAGCAGACCGTGTTCGGTACCGCAGTCAACTTCAGTCACAACCAGATCTTGGGCAACGTCTACCAGACGACGAGTCAGATAACCGGAGTTAGCTGTCTTCAAGGCGGTATCCGCAAGACCCTTACGAGCACCGTGAGTGGAGATGAAGTACTGAAGTACGCTCAAACCTTCACGGAAGTTCGCAGTAATCGGCGTTTCAATGATGGAGCCATCTGGCTTGGCCATCAGACCACGCATACCGGCCAGCTGACGGATCTGCGCAGCAGAACCTCGAGCGCCCGAGTCGGCCATCATGTACATCGAGTTGAACGACTCTTGCTCAACTTCAACGCCGTGACGGTCAATAACCTTCTCTTTCGAGAGGTTAGACATCATTGCCTTGGAAACTTCATCGTTAGCTTTCGACCAAAGGTCGATTACTTTGTTGTACTTCTCGCCCTGTGTTACCAGGCCCGAGGCGTACTGACTTTCGATCTCTTTCACTTCATCGGTTGCAGCCGCGATGATGCGAGCTTTTTCATCAGGGATAACGAAGTCGTTAACACCAATGGAAACGCCGGAGATGGTCGAATAAGCAAAACCGGTGTACATCAACTGGTCAGCGAAAATAACAGTCTCTTTCAAACCAACCACGCGATAGCACTGGTTGATCAGTTTGGAGATTGCCTTTTTCTTCATCGGCAGGTTGACGACGTCGTACGACAGACCTTTTGGCACAACCTGGAACAACAGTGCACGGCCGACAGTAGTGTCGACGATACGGGTGTTGCTCACGCTGCCGCCGTCACGGTCATTGACGGTTTCGTTGATCCGCACTTTAACCTTGGCATGCAGTGCGGCTTCGCCTGCACGGAACACACGGTCAACTTCTTGCAGATCCGCGAATACACGACCTTCGCCTTTGGCGTTGATCGCTTCACGCGTCA
The DNA here is from genome assembly GCF_055406205.1 of Pseudomonas sp. E315. NCBI lineage: Bacteria > Pseudomonadati > Pseudomonadota > Gammaproteobacteria > Pseudomonadales > Pseudomonadaceae > Pseudomonas > Pseudomonas sp. E315. The sequence continues at coordinate 436,777 of NZ_JBUZPJ010000002.1, forward strand.
TGTAGTACAGACCCAATACAACGTCCTGCGACGGAACGATGATTGGCTCACCGTTGGCCGGCGAAAGAATGTTGTTGGTCGACATCATCAACGCACGCGCTTCCAACTGGGCTTCCAGTGTCAGCGGTACGTGCACGGCCATTTGGTCGCCGTCGAAGTCAGCGTTGTACGCAGCACAGACCAGCGGGTGCAGCTGAATAGCTTTACCTTCGATCAGTACCGGTTCAAACGCCTGGATACCCAAACGGTGAAGGGTCGGTGCACGGTTGAGGAGAACCGGGTGTTCGCGAATAACTTCGGCGAGAACGTCCCAAACCTCTGGCAGCTCGCGCTCAACCATTTTCTTGGCTGCTTTGATGGTGGTCGCGAGACCGCGCATTTCAAGCTTGCCGAAGATGAATGGCTTGAACAGCTCGAGAGCCATTTTTTTCGGTAGACCGCACTGGTGCAGACGCAGGGTCGGGCCAACAGTAATTACCGAACGACCCGAGTAGTCAACACGCTTACCGAGCAAGTTCTGACGGAAACGACCTTGCTTACCCTTGATCATGTCAGCCAAGGATTTCAGAGGACGCTTGTTGGAACCCGTGATAGCGCGACCACGACGGCCGTTGTCTAGCAAGGCGTCAACTGCTTCTTGCAACATACGCTTTTCGTTGCGCACGATGATGTCCGGAGCGGACAGATCGAGCAGACGCTTCAAGCGGTTGTTACGGTTGATCACTCGACGATACAGATCGTTGAGGTCGGAAGTGGCGAAACGACCACCGTCCAACGGAACCAAAGGACGTAGATCTGGCGGCAGAACCGGCAGAACGGTCAGTACCATCCACTCAGGAAGGTTGCCGGAGCCCAGGAAGGCTTCCATCAACTTCAAGCGCTTGGACAGCTTCTTGATTTTGGTTTCGGAGTTGGTTTGCGGAATTTCTTCGCGCAGACGACCAATCTCGTGCTCCAGATCGATAGCGTGCAGCAGTTCACGGACAGCTTCAGCACCCATGCGGGCATCAAAGTCGTCGCCGAACTCTTCCAGCGCTTCGAAGTACTGCTCGTCGTTCAGTAACTGACCTTTTTCAAGGGTAGTCATGCCTGGGTCGATCACAACGTAGCTCTCGAAGTAGAGAACGCGTTCGATATCACGCAGGGTCATGTCCATCAGCAAGCCGATGCGGGACGGCAGCGATTTCAGAAACCAGATGTGAGCTACTGGCGAGGCCAGCTCGATGTGAGCCATGCGCTCGCGACGGACCTTGGCCAGCGCGACTTCAACGCCACACTTTTCACAGATCACACCGCGGTGCTTCAAGCGCTTGTACTTACCGCACAGGCACTCGTAATCCTTAACCGGGCCAAAAATTTTGGCGCAGAACAGGCCATCACGCTCAGGCTTGAACGTACGGTAGTTGATGGTTTCCGGCTTTTTAACTTCACCGAACGACCACGAACGGATCATCTCAGGCGATGCCAATCCAATACGGATAGCATCGAACTCTTCGACTTGACCCTGGTTTTTCAGCAAATTCAGTAGGTCTTTCAAGGCCTTTCCTCCTGGCGGAGCAGAGAGCGGGCTTTACAGCACCGCTCTCGATTCGCGTCACGTGTTATTCGGTTTCCAGATCGATATCGATGCCGAGGGAACGAATTTCTTTGATCAGCACGTTGAAGGACTCGGGCATGCCCGGCTCCATACGGTGATCGCCGTCCACGATGTTTTTGTACATCTTGGTACGACCGTTCACATCGTCCGACTTCACTGTGAGCATTTCTTGCAGAGTGTATGCCGCGCCGTAGGCTTCCAGCGCCCAGACCTCCATCTCCCCGAAACGCTGACCACCGAACTGCGCCTTACCACCCAGCGGCTGCTGGGTAACCAGGCTGTAAGAACCGGTAGAACGAGCGTGCATCTTGTCGTCTACCAAGTGGTTCAGCTTCAACATGTACATATAGCCAACGGTAACCGGACGCTCAAACTGGTTGCCGGTACGACCATCAGTCAGCACCATCTGGCCGCTGTCTGGCAGGTCTGCCAAACGTAGCATTGCCTTGATTTCGCTTTCCTTGGCACCGTCGAATACCGGGGTAGCCATCGGTACACCGCCACGAAGGTTCTTCGCCAGATCCAGGATTTCCTGGTCAGAGAAGTCATCTAGGCTTTCTTGACGACCGCCAATTTCGTTGTAGATCTCATGCAAGAACTTACGCAGATCAGCGACCTTGCGTTGCTCTTCAATCATGAGGTTGATCTTCTCGCCCAAACCTTTGGCTGCAAGGCCCAAGTGGGTTTCAAGAATCTGACCAACGTTCATACGCGAAGGTACGCCCAACGGGTTGAGGACTACGTCAACCGGAGTGCCATTGGCATCGTACGGCATGTCTTCAACCGGCATGATCACAGAGACCACACCTTTGTTACCGTGACGACCAGCCATCTTGTCACCCGGCTGGATGCGACGACGGATTGCCAGGTAAACCTTGACGATTTTCAACACACCTGGAGCCAGGTCATCGCCCTGCTGCAGTTTGCGCTTCTTGTCTTCGAACTTGTCGTCCAGCAGACGACGGCGATCGATGATGTAAGCCTGAGCCTTTTCAAGCTGCTCGTTCAGAGCATCTTCAGCCATGCGCAGCTTGAACCACTGACCATGCTCAAGGCCGTCCAGGATTTCATTAGTGATTTCCTGACCTTTCTTCAGACCAGCTCCACCTTCGGCCACACGACCAACCAAGGCAGAACGCAGACGTTCAAAAGTTGCGCCTTCAACGATGCGGAACTCTTCGTTCAGATCCTTGCGGATCTCGTCCAGCTGAGTTTTCTCAATCGACAGAGCACGAGCATCACGCTCAACACCGTCGCGAGTGAAAACCTGAACATCAATAACAGTACCTTTGGTACCAGTCGGTACACGCAAGGAAGTGTCTTTAACGTCGCTGGCTTTTTCACCGAAGATTGCACGCAACAGCTTCTCTTCTGGAGTCAGCTGAGTCTCGCCTTTCGGAGTGACCTTACCGACCAGAATGTCGCCAGCACCAACTTCAGCACCTACGTAAACGATACCGGCTTCGTCCAGTTTGTTCAGTGCAGCTTCACCCACGTTAGGGATGTCTGCAGTGATCTCTTCAGGCCCAAGCTTGGTGTCACGCGCCACACAGGTCAGTTCCTGGATGTGGATCGTGGTAAAGCGGTCTTCTTGAACAACTCGTTCCGACAAGCAGATGGAGTCTTCGAAGTTGTAACCGTTCCAGGCCATGAACGCGATGCGCATGTTTTGACCCAGAGCCAGCTCACCCATATCGGTGGACGGACCATCAGCCATGATGTCGCTACGCTGAACACGATCACCTTTACGAACCAGCGGGCGCTGGTTGATGCAGGTGTTCTGGTTGGAGCGGGTGTATTTGGTCAGGTTGTAGATGTCGACACCGGCTTCGCCAGTTTCTACTTCGTCATCAGCTACGCGAACCACGATACGACTTGCATCAACAGAGTCGATAACGCCACCACGACGAGCCACGACGCAAACGCCGGAGTCACGAGCTACGTTACGCTCCATACCAGTACCAACCAGCGGCTTATCAGCGCGCAAGGTAGGTACAGCTTGACGCTGCATGTTCGAACCCATCAACGCACGGTTGGCGTCATCGTGTTCAAGAAACGGGATCAGCGACGCTGCAACCGACACAACCTGCTTCGGCGAAACGTCCATCAAGGTGACGTCTTCCGGCGCCTTAACGGTGAACTCGTTCAAGTGACGAACAGCTACCAGTTCGTCGATCAGCACTTTCTTGTCGTTCATCGTGGCCGAAGCCTGAGCGATCACGTGATCAGCTTCTTCGATGGCAGACAGGAATACGATCTCATCGGTAACCAACGCGTCTTTCACAACTCGGTACGGGCTTTCAAGGAAGCCGTACTGGTTGGTGCGCGCATAGGCAGCCAAGGAGTTGATCAGACCAATGTTTGGACCTTCTGGCGTTTCAATCGGGCATACACGACCGTAGTGAGTCGGGTGTACGTCACGAACTTCAAAGCCAGCACGCTCACGCGTCAAACCGCCCGGGCCCAGTGCAGAAACACGGCGCTTGTGGGTGATCTCGGAGAGAGGGTTGTTCTGGTCCATAAACTGAGACAGCTGGCTAGAACCGAAGAACTCTTTCACCGCAGCAGCCACTGGCTTGGCGTTGATCAAGTCTTGCGGCATCAGGCCTTCGCTTTCAGCCATCGACAGACGCTCTTTGACTGCACGTTCAACACGTACCAAGCCAACGCGGAACTGGTTTTCAGCCATTTCGCCTACACAGCGAACACGACGGTTACCCAGGTGGTCGATGTCATCGACGATGCCTTTGCCGTTACGGATGTCGACCAGAGTCTTCAGCACTGCAACGATGTCTTCTTTGCACAATACGCCCGAACCTTCGATTTCGGTACGACCGATTCGACGGTTGAACTTCATCCGGCCGACCGCAGACAGGTCATAGCGCTCTGGGCTGAAGAACAGGTTGTTGAACAGAGTTTCAGCAGCGTCTTTGGTTGGCGGCTCGCCTGGACGCATCATGCGATAGATCTCGACCAGCGCTTCCAATTGGTTGCTGGTGGAGTCGATCTTCAGAGTGTCGGAGACGAACGGACCGCAGTCGATATCGTTGGTGTACAACGTTTCGATACGAACAACTTGGCTCTTGGCAACTTTGGCCAAGATTTCAGTTGTCAGCTCGGTATTGCACTCTGCAATGATTTCGCCGGTAGCCGGATGCACGATAGCCTTGGCCGTTGTGCGACCCAGGACATAGTCCAGAGGCATAACGAGCTCTTTGACACCGGCTTTTTCCAGCTGGTTGATGTGGCGAGCAGTAATACGACGCCCTTGCTCGACAATCACCTTACCTTTGTCATCGGTAATATCGATGACTGCGATCTCACCGCGCAGGCGATGAGGTACCAGCTCCAGGCTGATGCTTTCGCCTTGAACGTGGAATACGTTCGTGGTGTAAAACGCGTCCAGCACTTGCTCAGTCGTATAACCCAGCGCGCGCAGCAATACCGATGCAGGCAGCTTGCGACGACGGTCGATACGTACGAACACGCAGTCCTTCGGATCGAACTCGAAGTCCAACCACGAACCACGGTAAGGAATGATACGCGCGGAATAAAGCAGCTTACCGGAGCTGTGCGTCTTGCCGCGGTCGTGGTCAAAGAACACGCCCGGGGAACGGTGCAGCTGGGAAACAATTACACGCTCAGTACCGTTAATTACAAAGGTACCGTTTTCAGTCATCAGGGGGATTTCACCCATGTAGACTTCTTGCTCTTTGATGTCCTTGATCGCTTTGTTCGACGATTCTTTGTCGAAAATGATCAAACGAACTTTTACCCGCAAAGGTACGGCGTACGTTACGCCACGCAACACGCATTCTTTGACATCAAATGCCGGCTCGCCCAAGCGATAACCGACGTACTCCAGCGCAGCATTGCCGGAGTAGCTGATGATCGGGAAAACGGATTTGAAGGCCGCATGCAGGCCCACGTCGCGGAACTGATCTTTAGTCGCTCCCGCCTGCAAGAATTCACGATACGAATCCAGCTGGATTGCCAAGAGATACGGCACATCCATGACGTCCGGCAACTTGCTAAAGTCCTTGCGGATACGTTTTTTCTCAGTATATGAGTAAGCCATCAGCGTTCCCCAGCTTGGTCACCTGCTTGTTTGGCCTCTCCCGACGGGAGCAGCCAGAAAATCGTGCAAACCCCTTGGTTTGCTCCACCGCACAGGGTGGTTACAGCACGTTAGAGACTGCGACCTAGTCGGCAGCCAATAACGGAAAAAGGCCGGTGGCAAGAGCCACCAGCCATCAGCCTCAGCTTAACGCTTGGGCTGGAGACGCAAGGTCGATGCTTACTTCAGCTCGACTTTAGCGCCTGCTTCTTCCAAGGTAGCCTTGGCTTTGTCAGCTGCTTCTTTAGCAACAGCTTCCAGAACCATTGCTGGAGCGCCGTCAACTACTGCTTTAGCTTCTTTCAAGCCCAGACCAGTCAGTTCACGAACAGCCTTGATCACGTTAACTTTCTTCTCGCCAGCTTCCAGCAGCATGACGTTGAATTCAGTTTGCTCTTCAACGACAGCAGCGGCAGCAGCAGGACCAGCAGAAGCAGCAGCAGCAGAAACGCCGAATGCTTCTTCCATTGCCTTGATCAGCTCAACGATTTCCAGAACGGATTTCGAACCGATTGCGTCGATGATTTCTTGAGTAGTCAGAGACATGACTATAAATTCCTGTATTGGGGTGACAGCCTAGGCGGCTATCGAAATAAACAATAAACGCTGAAAGGAGTCGCTCAGCCTTAGGCTGCAGCAGCTTCTTTCTGGTCGCGAAGTGCCGCCAGAGTACGAGCCAATTTGCTGGTAGCGCCTTGAATCACGCTCATCAGCTGAGAAATTGCTTCGTCACGGGTCGGCAGACTTGCCAGTACGTCGATCTGATTAGCTGCGAGGTACTTGCCCTCGAACGCAGCTGCCTTGATCTCGAACTTATCCTGACCTTTAGCGAACTCTTTGAACAAACGGGCAGCAGCACCCGGATGTTCGTTAGAGAATGCAATCAAGGTCGGGCCTGTGAACACGTCGTTGAGAACACTGTATTCAGTGTCAGCAACAGCGCGCTTGAGCAGGGTGTTACGTACAACGCGTACGTAAACGCCAGCTTCACGAGCCTCTTTACGGAGTCCGGTCATAGCGCCTACTGTCACACCGCGGGCATCAGCCACAACAGCGGACAGGGCAACTTTGGCAGCCTCGTTGACTTCAGCGACGATGGCCTTCTTGTCTTCGAGTTTAATTGCCACGGGTTTAACTCCTGCTTGTTACCGTTTCATCCAACCGAAGTCGGATGTCGTTTTGGTGTCTGATTCGGTAAGGAACCGGGAGCACCATCTGCGTAGGCTTGAGGTTTAAGACTTACGTCGCCTACGGTCTTGGATAGCCCCCGCCAGGCAGGGACCCCAATTTTTCATTGGCACAATATCTGCACCAATTTGTTTTACGCGTCCAAAGAACCTTGGTCGATGACCAAGCCTGGGCCCATAGTGGTGCTCAGGGTAACGCGCTTAACATAAATACCTTTCGAAGAAGCTGGTTTGATACGCTTCAGATCAGCGATCAGGGCTTCAACGTTTTCCTTCAGCTTCACGGCGTCGAAACCGATCTTGCCAACGGAAGTGTGAATGATACCGTTTTTGTCAGTGCGATAACGGACCTGACCAGCTTTTGCGTTCTTAACTGCAGTAGCTACGTCGGGAGTTACAGTACCAACCTTAGGGTTAGGCATCAGACCACGTGGACCGAGGATCTGACCCAACTGACCTACAACACGCATTGCGTCCGGGGATGCAATAACTACGTCATAGTTCAGGTCGCCGCCTTTCATTTCGGCAGCCAAGTCGTCCATACCAACGCGATCAGCGCCGGCTGCCAACGCTGCCTCAGCAGCTGGGCCCTGAGTAAACACAGCTACACGTACAGTCTTACCAGTGCCATGCGGCAGCACAGTAGCGCTACGAACTACCTGGTCAGATTTACGTGGGTCTACGCCCAAGTTAACAGCGATGTCAAAAGACTCGCTGAACTTAACAGTGGACAGCTCAGCCAGCAAAGCAGCAGCGTCTACAAAGTTGTAAGACTTGCCAGCTTCGATTTTACCGGCGATTGCTTTTTGACGCTTAGTCAGCTTAGCCATTACACACCCTCCACGTTAAGGCCCATGCTACGAGCAGAACCGGCGATGGTACGCACGGCTGCTTCCATATCAGCTGCAGTCAGATCCGCGTTTTTGGTTTTCGCGATCTCTTCCAGCTGAGCACGGGTAACAGTGCCAACCTTAACGGTGTTTGGACGAGCGGAACCGCTAGTCAAACCAGCTGCTTTCTTCAGCAGAACTGCAGCAGGAGTCGACTTGGTTTCGAATGTGAAGCTACGGTCGCTGTAAACAGTGATGATCACTGGAGTCGGCAGGCCTGGCTCAATACCCTGAGTACGGGCGTTGAAAGCCTTGCAGAATTCCATGATATTCACACCGTGTTGACCCAGTGCTGGACCAACAGGTGGGCTTGGGTTGGCCTGAGCGGCCTTCACTTGCAGCTTGATGTAAGCGGTAATTTTCTTGGCCATGAGGCACTCCAATTACGGGTTCAGACGCCTAAATTAAAAGGCTCCCCGGTTACTTGCGTGTTTATCCCAGTGACGACAAAACCCCACAGCCTAAGCCATGGGGTTGGGATGCGTGCTCAGCTAGACCTTCTCGACCTGACTGAACTCTAGCTCCACCGGAGTAGAGCGACCGAAAATGAGCACAGCCACTTGGATGCGACTCTTTTCGTAGTTAACTTCTTCAACCGTGCCGTTAAAATCAGCAAACGGCCCGTCAGTGACACGAACAACTTCACCCGGCTCGAACAATGTCTTCGGCTTAGGCTTATCGCTACCGTCAGCAACACGACGCAGAATTGCTTCTGCCTCTTTATCAGTAATGGGTGCTGGCTTGTCAGCAGTGCCGCCAATGAAGCCCATGACGCGAGGCGTATCCTTGACTAAGTGCCAAGTACCTTCGCTCATGTCCATTTGGACTAACACATAACCAGGGAAGAACTTACGCTCACTTTTGCGTTTCTGGCCATTACGCATCTCAACCACTTCTTCAGTGGGAACCAGAATTTCGCCGAAGCCATCTTCCATGCCTGCCAGCTTAATACGCTCAATCAAAGAGCGCATAACATGCTTTTCGTAACCCGAATAAGCATGCACTACGTACCAACGCTTAGCCACGGGACACCCTTAGCCAACAATCAAGGAAACAAGCCAACCGAGCAGGGAGTCTAAACCCCACAACAGCAACGCCATAACAAGAACAACAGCCACAACAATCAGCGTGGTCTGCGTAGTTTCTTGGCGAGTAGGCCATACGACTTTACGAATCTCAGTACGAGCTTCCTTTACCAGCACAGCAAACGACTTGCCTTTTGCTGTCTGCAAGCCTACATAGGCAGCGACAGCAGCAATTACAAGAAGCGCAATGACACGATACAGGATCGGCGAACCAGAATAGTACTGATTCCCAACAACGCCAACCACCACAAGAACAGCTACTGCTAGCCACTTAAGGAGATCGAAGCGAGAGCCTTGAACTTCAGCCTTGGGAGTCATCAAAGAGGATCCTGTGAAAAGAAAGCCAGGCCGCAATGAGCGAATCTGGCAGGTCAGGAGGGAATCGAACCCCCAACCTACGGTTTTGGAGACCGTCGCTCTGCCAATTGAGCTACTGACCTAAAACATTATCGAGCCGCGAATTATGCACACCCGAGAGATACTTTTCAACAAACAATGCAATTACTTTGATTACCAAGCCTAAAAACTCGACAACCTTGCAGGCAGCAGAATGCGAGCCACCAACAACAGCAATCACAACCTGGAGCAGCAAGACAAACCATCCGCCTTACCAGCAAACACTCCAATAGACCCTTAAGCCTACTAAAACAAAGGCAGATACTTTCATATCTGCCTTGTTATATGGAGCTCTTGAGCGGATTTGAACCGCTGACCTCACCCTTACCAAGGGTGTGCTCTACCAACTGAGCTACAAGAGCACAAGCACTTACAAAATCAACACAAATGGAGCGGGTGGCGGGAATCGAACCCGCATCATCAGCTTGGAAGGCTGAGGTTCTACCACTAAACTACACCCGCACATCATGCAGATTTTCAAAATATGGTGGAGGGGGAAGGATTCGAACCTTCGAAGTCGTAGACGTCAGATTTACAGTCTGATCCCTTTGGCCGCTCGGGAACCCCTCCTGAGCTGAGCGGGATTCTACAGCATCCCAACTCTTTGTCAATCGCTTTATTCAATTAAATCATGAGGTTAGCTAATCAACATACTCCAAGCCAACCATCGTTTCAGATGTTCACTGTGGAGCGGGCGCAATTCTATGCAAACTTTCCGATGGTTGCAAGCCCTGACAACGCATTGTTGCGTATTTAACACCATTAAATTTATTGGCAAGACTCTGTAAGGCCACTTCAGCAACCTTGCCCCGACTATCAGAAGCTATTAGAAGTACGTTACCCGCCAAGCCTACCGACTCACCAGTGACCTCAGCCGACCGTAGCCCCATCAACCCGAGCTCCTGCTTAACCGTCAGCAATGCTTCGCTAGTCAAAATTCCTGTGAGATACAAACATCCGCCTTCATTTTCAGAGACATTGTTATTCAATATTAGCGATTGAGCAGTATCGGACTCGCTCAGAAGACGAATATCTTGCTGACTTCCCTTGTACAACGACAGAGAAATAATTTCTTTACCCCTAAGAGGAGTGCCTTGCAGGTGCCATACGCAGTAAAAAATATTTAACACAATCAATAATAGGAGCAACCAGCGCATAGAAACCTCAGACAAAGGGGCAGGCTAATGCCAAACCGACAAACACAAGGTCTTGCACCAACCGGGCATCAGGCACCACAGGCCTCACCAGATTCGCATCCCCCCCCGTGAGGTAGATCGTATAGTCTTGCCCCCAATACTCGCGCGCTAGCTCAATCTGGGTAAGTACAAACCCACGCATCATCAGCAAACATCCACGCTCTACAGCCTGAACAGTAGTTCGACCCGGGGTTAACTCAAACAAGGCCTGCTCCGCCGACAAGCTGTCATACCTGATGCGCCTGGTATGAGTGCGCAACTGATCTCGCATCAAAGGTAAACCAGGGCAAATGAACCCCCCCAGATGCCTACCATCAGAGTTTACAAAGTCAGCCGTCACGGCAGTGCCAAAGTCCAAGATCAAACAAGCCCCTTTAGCCAGTTCAAATCCACCCACAAGAGCCAGCCAACGATCAAGCCCTAAGCGATCAAACGCCTCATAACCATTACTGACACCACCAACCGATTTAGATGGCTTGGCACATACAACCTGTACCCTAAATGCAGTCTCAATCGCCCGAACCAAGCCCGAGGTCTCATCATCCGTACGGACACTAACTAATCGACACCGAGTGATAACAGCATTTTGGCAGCCAGAAACAGCATCTATGAGTGCCGCATCAGCATCAACAATCCCGCCACTAACGACGCGCCCATCATCCAACACTCGCCACTTTATGAAGCTATTGCCACAATCCAACTCAAGAATCATGGCGCAACCTCAAGCTTAACTCGCCACCGCTAAACACTTTTTCCACACCATCTACATTCATGCGCAATGCGCCGTGCTCGTCTACGCCCAAGACTTTGCCAACCACTTCATGCACACCTGCAATCAAAGAGACTTCACGATCTTGCCATAGATGATTCAACTCCCACTCTGCCTTGATTGCCGAAAAACCGGAAACCTCATGGAGTTGTAGTAACTTGCGCAAACTTTGACCCAGAATCAAGGTCAGTTCGTTACGACTCATCGCCCGCCCAGCCTCTAAATATGCAGAGGTCCATGCTTGATCAACCGCACTAGAACTCTTCATGTTCACGTTTATGCCAATTCCCAAAACGACGTGACACATATCTGCCGGATCACCCACAAGCTCGAGTAAAATACCGGCGATTTTTTTGTCGCCCACAAGCACATCATTTGGCCATTTAAGACCACCACCCGAGACACCTGCATCCCGAAGCGAGCCCAACACAGCTAAACCTACCACCAAGCTAAGCCCTTCGAGCTGACGCATCCCGCCTGTTACCGGCAAAACAAGACTGTAGTAAATATTCTCGGCGAATGGGCTGACCCACTTTCGCCCTCTACGCCCTCGGCCTGCAGTTTGACGCTCAGCCAACACCACAAATGGCGCTGCGACTCCTTGGTCGACCATACGCAGCGCCTCTGCATTGGTTGAGTCTAGCGAATGGTGAATGTAAAACGGCCACACACAATCTCTCAGCAGCTCAGGCTCGAGCAACTCTAGCGGTGATGACAATTGATAACCCCGCCCACGCACCTTATGGATGGACAGATCCAAATCTTCTTCTAAATTCTGAAGCTGCTTCCACACCGCACTCCGACTTATGCCTAGCGCGGCACCGAGCGCTTGGCCTGAATGGAAACGGCCATCTTTGAGAAGTTTTAACAAGGTCAGCATGCAAGTATCGCCTCACAATGAGGCACGCATAATAGCTATGAGCGAGGCTATTGCATAGAAATCTGAGCGGCAGCTTATACGCAAATATAAGTACGATGAAAGATGGGAATGGAGACGGATACCAAAACACCCTTTAACTGAGTGACATACTCGAGCTTTTTTCTTGCCCCAAAAACAAACCCCCTGTCTGCGCGAGCAGACAGGGGGTTTGGAATTTAATCTTGACGATGACCTACTCTCACATGGGGAAACCCCACACTACCATCGGCGATGCATCGTTTCACTACTGAGT